>VFZO01000161.1 GCA_016871155.1 Acidobacteriota bacterium
CCAACCATCGGCGCCTGTACGAAGTGCCCGCGAAGATCCTCTTGAGTCGACTTCACGAACTCTAGCGTTTGCGCCCGAACCCGCTCAAAATGATCGATTGCCGTTGTAGGATCTGCGATAATTCCGCTTGCAGTGTGGGAGTTTCTGATTCCCGTTGTGGCGTTTCTAGGAACATTACAATGGCATCCCGAGCACAAGGAATTCGGACCGGTGACTGGGGCGGTCCTGATTGTCGCGGCCCTTTTGGTCAGCGAGCTCGGCCTTCCATCCCTCAAGGGGCCGAAATCTCCTCCAGAATGATGAATTCGGCGGACCGCGCTCCCAGATACCTGTGGAACGTCTGGGACACGCGGATGGGAGCCCAGATGATTACGAACGATCCCTCTTGATCAACTGTCGACGACAAGATCCGCGGGACCCACACAACCATAACAAGGGGTGCACATGGTAAACGCTTGGGTAGCAATTTTTGGCTCGCTAGATCCTACGCGATCTGATCTCGAGATCAAGCTCCCGGAGAACGCGAAGGTGGCGGCGAAACATCTCGGTCGCGCACTTGCGGACCGGGGGTGCGGCATTATCGTCTATTCGGGAGATCCGGCGTACGTCGAGACCGACGTGGTTTCGGGCTTTGTTGAGAGCGAAAAGGCACAGCCGGAAAGCATCTTGGTCGTCTATGCGCGGAAAACGCCGCAGCCTCAGTTTAAAGAGCAAGCGATCAAGCCTTCCTGCTTCAAATTCAAAATGGATTCTAACCACAGCTGGGAGGTGTCGTTTTACCGTTCCCTCTTCAGGGTGGACGGCGTTGCACTCATTGGCGGAGGCCAGTCGACATTCGTCGCGGGGATCCTGGCCGTTGCGTCTGGCCTTCCCGTCGTGGCCCTTGAGGCATACGGAGGTGCTGCTTCTGGAGTGTGGGAATTGCTGACTCCGTCCGAGTCACTTCTCACCCAAGACGAAAAGGATGCGATGGCGGAAGAGAGTCCGTCGGCCTCATGGGCTGAGAGGATCGTTGGCTCCTTGCTCGCACAAATGGCTAGGCGGAAGGACGCGTTTGAGATGCGCACTGAAAGTGCTCGCGCGCGTCGGCGAACGCTAGCCATTGAGGCTGGCATCTCCGCTTTGCTGCTGTTTTCTGCTCTCGGTCTGTTCGTGTGGACTTGGGACGCCCAGATTGAGCGATCCCGTCTGTTGACCGCAATTGTTGCCGCGCCAATCTTAGCTGGTGCATCAGCGTCGGTTATTCGGACACTGTGGGAACGCGCTGTTGATTCGGTTGTGCCGCAGGGACGACCCGCGTGGCTAATGGCACTGTTGGGTTCGGTTGCTGGCGCGATCTCGGGTCTCCTCTACGTGATCGCACAACTGACGGCGCTACCCGGAAATAACGGTAGCTTAGCGCCGATTGCGGGTCGTCTAGTGCCGTTCGCACTATTGACGGGCTTCCTGGCGGGGTTCGCGATGGACGCGTTCTTTCGGAGAATTCGGGACCAAGCCCCTCCCGAGGTGCAATTGCCCCCGTTTCGGGTCCCTGAACGGAAAGAGTGAGATCTCTACTTTCGCGAACAATCGGGTTATCTGTACGCGAAGGGTACCGCTGATGCCTCTCCTTAGAGACTCTTGATGTAGTTCGAATGCCAGACCCCATTTACAAACGCCAGCCCCACCGCACCGTCTACCTCCAGGGTTCAGCGACTTCGGCGCGGCCGCCGCAATCCACGGCGCCCCGACACCGGCTTCACCGCCTCGGGCGTGTTCCGCGACGCCGCCGATTTCTGCGTCATTCGCCTCTGGGACCGCGACCATTTCTTTGGCCACCCCCGCTTCTCCTACCTGCCCGACCCCAACTTCACCGGCATCGTCCTCACCTTCGATCTCGCCTACGAAAACCTCCAGCGCATCGACTCGCCCAAGTTCGCCACCATCGACTGGCCGCATCTCAACTGCCGCACCACCGCCGGCGCGCTCATCCAGATGCCGCTGTTCGCCAACGCCACGCAGGTCGCCAGCGACTACCTCGCCGCCACCGACACCTTCACGCTGATGATGCCGGCCTCCAGCCGTTCGACCAGGACTACATCGCTTCCTCCAGCATCCTCGAACCGTGGGCAAGTTGGCTGGTTACTGGGAGTTTCCCCAAGAGGTAGCGCCCGAGTCACGCGCCATCCGGAACTTGGTCGGCTGCGATGCCCTTTCTCGAGCGGAGTCCATTCAACTAGAGTGGGCCAAATCCGCAGCAAGTCTGCGCACGAACGGCGGGCGCTGCGACCGCTGCCGGGCTTCGCAATCGCGCGGCGAACACCAATAGTCCGCAGGCCAAACGCCGCCAGGCCAAGGCACGAACACACTCAAAATCCCCCCATCCAATCAACCCTCCCTGGAAACTTTCTACAATAGGGGCAGCGTCCTTATTAGAGGCAGGAGTGGAAAGTGGCCAAGGAAGTCCGGGTCGCGTATTTCGCCGACTCGTTTCATGAAGTAAACGGAATGGCGCGGACGAGCCGGGAACTCGACGCCTACGCGCGTTCCAACGACTTTCCGTTTCTCTGCGTCCGCGCCGGAAACGTAACCCGCAACACCGTGGAAGGCCGGACTACCACCGTGGAACTGCGCCGCGCTAGCACCTCCATCCCGCTCGACAAAGACCTCTCGTTCGATCCGCTGCTCGGGCGCCACCTGCTGCGCGTCCGCAACGCGCTGCGGCGGTTCAAGCCGGACTTGATCCACGTCACCGGCCCCGGCGACATCGGGCTGATGGGCGTCTATTTCGCGCATCATCTGCAGATCCCGCTGGTCGCATCGTGGCATAACAACCTGCACGAGCTGGCCGCGCACCGCCTGCACATCATCCTGGAACACCCCCTGTTCTCGTTTCTTCCCAAGGCCTACGCGGATTTCATCACATTGCTCACCGAATGGGGCGCCCTGGAAGGCGTCGCGCTGTTCTACAAGCTGGCGCAGGCGCTGTTCGCTCCGAATCCGGACCTGGTCGAGATGCTGGCGGAATTGACCGGAAAGAACGTCCACCTCATGCCCCGGGGCGTGGACACCGATCTGTTCAACCCGGTCAAGCGGTTCCGGCAGGATGGCGCGTTCACGCTCGGGTTCGCCGGCCGCCTGCAGCCGGAAAAGAACGTCCGGCTGCTGGTCGACTTGCAGAAGCAACTGCCCGCGGGCAACCACCGGTTCCTCATCGTCGGAGACGGTTTCGAGCGCCGGTACCTGGCGCGCCGACTGAAACGCGCCGAATTCACGGGCTTTCTGGACGGCGAGGATCTGGCGTCCGCCTACGCCAGCATGGACCTGTTCGTGTATCCGTCCTGCACCGATACCTACGGAACCGCTGTGCAGGAGGCCATGGCGTGCGGCGTCCCGGCAGTGGTCCGCGATCAGGGCGGGCCGCAGTACCTGGTGGAATCGGGCATAAGCGGCCTGATCGCCCGCTCCGACGCCCATTTCATTCGCGGCGTCGTCGACCTGATGGCCCATCCCAACAAGCTTCCCGCCATGCGCACCAGCGCGCGAGAGGCCGCCTGCCGCACGAGTTGGACGCGAGTGTGCCAAGATGTTTGGAACGTGTACGACACCGTTCCGGGCCTTCCCTGCCCCAGGCTCGCCGCACTGCTTCACTAGGATGGCCACCTCGTCAACTCCCACTTCCCCCGCTTCGCTGGTCCGCCAAATCGGTTTGGTGAGCGCCACCGCTCTGGTGTTCTCGAATATGATCGGGACCGGCATTTTCACCACCACCGGCTTTATGGCTGGGGATCTGGGCGATCCGAAACTGGTTCTCGCCATCTGGGCTTTTGGCGCGATGATCGCCCTGGCGGGCGCGCTCTGTTACTCCGAACTGGGCATCAATTTCCCGAGCTCCGGCGGCGAGTACGTATACCTGACCGAGGCCTACGGCCCCACGTTCGGATTCATGGACGGGTGGGTTTCCTTCTTCGCCGGGTTTTCGGCGGCAATCGCGCTGCCGGCGCTGGCGTTTTCCGAATACCTCAGCTATGTTTTCCCGGTGTTGAAATCGTCGGACGCGGCGCGATTCGGTCCGCTGGAGCTGGGCCCCGGACAGATTCTGGCCAGCTCGCTCATTCTGATCTTCACGGTGATCAACTACTTCGGCATCCAATTCGTCGGACGCGTTCAGAACTTTCTCTCTGCGCTGAAGTTCGCGGTCCTGGCCGGGTTTCTGGTGTTGGGATTCGTGATCGGCAAAGGCGACTGGGTTCATTTTTCGCAGCCGGCGATTCGAACCTCGGCCTCCCCGTTATGGGAACAGTTCGCCACGAGTCTGATCTTTATTTATGTCGCCTACTCCGGCTGGAACGCGGCCACCTACGTCGCCGAGGAGCTGAAACAGCCCGAAAAAACGCTGCCCAAGGCACTGACGTTCGGAACCCTCCTGGTGGCGGCGCTTTACGCGCTGCTGAACGTCCTTTATATATACGCCACACCGTTGGAGCAGATGAAAGGCGTGGTGCGCGTGGGGTCGCAGGCGTCCGAGCGGCTATTCGGCACCGACGCGGCGGCGTTGTTCAGTGTTCTGATGGCGGCTGGCCTGCTGGCCAGCGTGAACGCCATGGTGACCATTGGACCGCGCGTCTACTACGCCATGGCCAAGAATCGCGCGTTCTTTCCCGCCGCGGCGAATGTCCATCCGAAGTGGCGCACGCCGGTGGCCTCCATCACCATGCAGGGAGTTTGTGCGGTATTCATGTGCCTGACGCCTTTCCGCGATCTGATGTTCTACGTCGGTTTCCTTCTGAACGCCTTTTCGGCGCTAGCGGTTGGGTCGCTGTTCGTGTTCCGCCGCCGGGCGGGCTGGCAGAGGATGCCCGTCGTCAGCTTCGCCTGGCCGCTGCTGCCGGTCTTTTTCCTGGTGACTTCCATCTGGGTGGCGGGCTCCGGGCTGATGATGCGGCCCGTAGTGTCGATCACCGCGCTAGCGACGGTGGCCGTGGGCGCGATAGTCTACAAGGTGTTTTTGGCGCCGAAGCACGCAATCTAAGGTAATTTCCCGACAGACTTTCTGACCGATCCCTGGTACGTTCGGGGCATGATGTTGCGCTGGCTGATTCTCACCCTCCCCTGTTTTGCGGCGGATTTGTCCGGAACCTGGACGCTGGTAGTCGGCCAAAGCGACTTTGGCCGGGCGGCTCCGCCACAGAATCAACAGGTTATCGTGCGCCAGTCAGGCGACCTTCTGAACGTCCACTCAATCCTGACCGATCAACGGGGCGAGACGAAATCCTCCTACGCCATCGACGCCTCCGGACACCAGATCGAGAACGTCATTCGCGGGAACCGGGTGAATTCTACCGCGGAGTGGAAGAGCGGCGTTTTGCACGTGAAATCGGAGACCTCCGTGCAAAACATTACCATTCGAACGGTCGATGAGTGGCAGTTGAGCGACGGAGGCAAATCGCTCGTGATTCATCGCACCGCCGCTACCTCCCAAGGGGAACTCAAACAGCGGTTTGTCTACGAGAAATCCCCCGCGAAGTAATAAGGTGTTTACCTGCCTCAGCTAGTGTCTCCGTTCGATTCGCACGCCGGGCGGCGCATGTTTGAATTGGGATGCGCACCTACGTCATGAAGCGAAATCTCATCCCCTTGTTAGGAATCGCCTTTGTCGTGGCCATCGCGGCCACGGGCGTCTTCTACGGCCTATTTGTCGGTAAAATCAGCGGCGCACCGGCGTCTGCAACGCAGCCCGCGGGGCAGGTGGTGGCGGTCGTCCGTGCGATGGATCGCGGGACGACGCTGAAAGCGGCCGATGTCCAGATTCGACCCATAAGCGGACCGGCGCCGGCGGGCGCCTTCTTCAGCGTGGAAGATGTCATCGGCCAGACAATCGTGGTGCCGCTCAACGCATTTGATCCCGTAACGTCCCGGACGGTCGCGGGGGCGGGCGCTGGGTCAGGCTTGTCGATTCCAGTCGGCATGCGCGCCGTGTCGATTCGAGTGGCGGATTCTGCCGGCCTGCTGCCGTTTGTCCGGTCCGGACATCGTGTGGACATTCAGGCGGTTTCCCAAACCGAACTTGCCGTCCGCACGCTGCTCAGCGATGTCGAGGTTCTGAACGCACACGTCGAATCCGGTAATCAGGGGCCCTCCACGACGGTGTTGAACCTGCTGAT
Organism: Acidobacteriota bacterium; assembly: GCA_016871155.1. Lineage (GTDB taxonomy): Bacteria > Acidobacteriota > Terriglobia > Bryobacterales > Bryobacteraceae. The sequence continues at coordinate 6,144 of VFZO01000161.1, forward strand.
CCCGGCACGGGATGTAGACCGGGTGGCGCAGGCCGATTCCCTCGGCCGCGTGCGAATCGCCCTCCGCAATCCCGATGAGCCCGGCTCCACACAGCCGCTCAAACCGGCGCCACTAAGCGCACCCGTGAGCGCGCCCGCCAACGCACCGGCGGTCGTCGGCGCGGCGGCAGCGCACCCTCGAATGCGCTTTGAAGTCCGCATCGGTTCCGCGCGCGGGGAAACGATCCGCGACCTTCTTTCGCGCGGGAAACCGGACGCCGCGGCGGAACTGCAAATCGCCGCTCTGCCGAAAGATTGGACTGCGGAACGAGGACTGCAGGGCCTCCGGGTCCTTTCGAACCGGACGCTGGAAGCGATGCACGGCCAGGAGGTTTTCCATCGTACCGGTTCGGCGGAAGGGCAGGACTACGACCTGCGCGTTCACCTGACGCCGCGTTCTCTGCTGCACGGCGTATTGCGGGTCCGGGTGCGGCCGGAGATGACCATTCCGCAGCGCGGCGGGCTCTCCAGCCGGCGCCTCACGGCCGATCTGGATCTGGCCGAGGGCCAATCCGTGCTCGTTGCCGGGTTCGAACGCGAAGTGGGTATTGCGCCGCTGGCGGGAAAATTGTTCAGGAATTCCGGAGAGCCCGAGGGCGAGCTATTCGTGGTGGTGACGCCGCGTTCGCTCCCGGCCAAGTAGCGCGCCGTGGCAGGCATCATCTCCATCCTCTTTTTCGTCACGACGTTCCTGGCCGCGGGCGTCGCGGTTCTGATTACCGCATTCGTGCAGAGCCGCATGAGGTCCCGGCAGGAGGCGGCGCAGGGCCAGAACCTGTTTGAAGCAGAAGGAGCGGCCAGTCCGCTGCTGCAGCAGGAGACGCACAGCTCTATCGGCGTGTTCGACGAACTGCTGGCGAAGATGAACGCCGCGGAGCGCCTGCGCAAACAGTTGGACGAGGCCGGCCTGCGGTGGTCCGTGGGGCGGGTGGCGGCCGTCATGCTCCTCGCCGGCTCGATACTGGCCGCGCTTGCGATGAATACGCCTTGGCTGCCCACCGGCAGCTTTTTCGTGGCCTTCGCCGCCGGCGGGATGCTGCCGCTGCTCTACACCGGGCGCGCGAAGCGGAAGCGCATGGAGGTCTACGAAGCGCAGTTTCCCGATGCGCTCGAGAGCATCGCGCGCGCCATGCGCGCCGGGCATCCGCTGCAGGGTGCCTTTGAGATTTTAGCCGCCGATTTTCCCGCACCCCTCGGCGTGGAGTTCCGGCGCATCCGCGACGAGCGCAACCTGGGAATGCCATGGAAGGGCACGCTTGAAAACTTCGCCGCCCGCGTGCCCATCGCCGAGGTTCGGCTATTTGTGGCGGCGGCGATGTTGAATTCCAGGACCGGCGGGCGGTTCACCGAAGTTCTGGAGAACCTGGCGGAGAACATCCGCGACGGTTCGGCGCTCAAGGGCGAGGTTCGGGCGATCGCGGCGCACGGCAAGATGACCGGTTCGGTGCTGACGGTGCTGCCGTTCGGCATCGCACTGATGCTTCATACGACGAGCCCGGACTACCTTTCGACGCTCACCAATCATCCGTTGGGCCCGAGCCTGATCGGCGCGGGAATCGGATTCATTATCGCCGGACACTTCATCATTCAGCGGATCGTGAGGATTCAGGTCTAACGCCATGCCGGACGCGGGAATCCTCATCCTGTTTTTCACCGTCGTGGTTGGCGGCGTGTTCGCCGCAGGCTACAAGATGCTCGACCGGGCCGATGGAACGGCGGCGGTGGAAGCCACGCCCGCCGAGCCGCTGCGGGAGGCCCTCAAGTCCTTCGGCAGCATCGTTCCGAAACGCTCCTCGCACGTCGACCAGTACCGGCGAATGCTCTACGTGGCGGGCTTCCGCCAAGCCGATGCGCTCACCACCTACTTCGGCATCAAGGCGGCCAGCATCCTTGGTATCGGCTGCATTCTGGCGATGATCTCGCTCATCATAACCGGCGAATCCGAGGGCGTCGTGCTCGCGTTTCTGGCGGGCAGCGGCCTCGGCCATCTGCTGCCGGACCGCGTGCTTCGCCGCATTCACCAGCGCCGGGAGCAGGCGATTCGCCGTTCGCTGCCCATCACGCTCGAGATGATGATCTTGGGATTGGAGGCCGGCCAATCGATCGATGCCGCAATCGGTGAGACGGCTCGGGAACTCGACGGCTCGCACCCGGAGATCGCCGAGGAATTAAACCTCGTCTTGATGGACATGCTGGCCAGCCGCGGCCGGCAGGAGGCGTTGCGCCAACTGATCGACCGGAATACGGAGCCCGAGATAAAACGTGTGGCGCAGGTGCTCATCGACGGCGACCGGTTTGGCACCGGATTATCGACGGCGCTGCGCAGCCAGTTGCGGTATCTGCGAATCCGCATGCGCCAGTCGGCCCAGGAACAGGCGCGGAAAATCGGCGTCAAGCTGGTCTTCCCCGTGTTCTTTCTGATCTTCCCGGCAATCCTGCTGGTGACGCTGGGACCCGCGGTGATTCGCGTGTTTGAGGCGCTCACGCGGATGTTGGCCCTATAAAGCCAGGCGGCGCACCACTTCGGCGCCGATGGCGAGCGACGCGGTGGCGCCGGGGCTGGGCGCATTGAGCAAATGCAGCGCGCGCGGCCGTTCGGCAAACAAGAAGTCCTGCACCAGATCGCCATTCGGCAGCATGGCCTGTGCCCGTACGCCGGCGCCGCCGGGCGTAAGGTCGTCCTCCCGGATTGCGGGCACCAGGCGGCGCAGCGATTCGCAGAACAGCCGGCGGCTGAAGGACCGGCGCAGTTCGTACCAGCTCACCGAGGGATAGCGGCCCAGGAACCGCCAGAGTCCGGAGAAGCTGAGAGCGTCGTACAGGTCGGCCGCGACGAAGTCCGATTTCGTGTAACCTTCCCGCGCGAAGGCCAGCACGGCGTTTGGCCCCGCCTCCACGCCGCCGTGAATCAACCGGGTGAAGTGAACGCCAAGGAACGGGAACGCCGGATCGGGAACGGGGTAGATCAGGTGCCGCACCAGCGACTGGCGCTCGGGCTTGATCAGATAGTATTCGCCGCGAAACGGCACGATGCGCATCTCGCGGGGAACGCCGCCCATCTCGCCCACGCGGTCGCAATGCAGGCCGGCGCAGTTGACTAGAAAGTCCACTTCGAACTCTCCGGCAGTGGTTTCGACGGCCCAGCCGGCGGACGTCGCGCGGAGCGCGCGGACGCCGCAGGAGGTCTTTACTTCGCCACCCAGCGATTGAATCTCCCGGACCAGCGCGTCGCAAACGGCTTTGTAGTCGACGATGCCCTCTTCGGGCACACGCAGCGCCTTCACCCCGCCCACGTTCGGCTCGATCTCGCGCATCTCTTCCGGGTCCAGCACGCGCAATCCCGCAAGGCCGTTTGCCTGGCCGCGCTCGTGGAGGTCCATCATCCGAGGCACCTCCGCGTCCGTAACCGCCACCACAAGCTTGCCGCAGATCTCGTGTTTCACGCCGTGCTTCTGGCAGAATGCGACCATCTGGCGGATGCCCTCCACCGCCAACCGGGCCTTGTTCGAGCCTGGCTTGTAATAGAGGCCTGCGTGGAGAACTCCGCTGTTGTGGCCGGTCTGGTGCCTGCCGGCGCCGGGTTCCTTCTCGAACACAATCACCTTGCGGCCGGGATAGCTTTCAAGAAACCGGTATGCGGTGGCCAACCCGATGATTCCCCCGCCGGCGATGCCTAGAGTCTGCACGAATTATTTAGCGTACCGCTGAAACGCACTGATTCCCGCATAGCCCGCCGCGCCGGCGGCGACACAGGCGGGCGCGTTCGACTCGTCGACGCCGCCCAGCGCGAGCACGGGAATCTCGACCGCCTCGCACGCGTGCGCAAGTTGCGCCAGGCCCAGCGCAGGACCGTAGCCGGGTTTGGACGGAGACGGAAAGATGGGGCTCAGCAGCACGTAGCTGGCGCCGAGAGACGCGGCGCGCCTCACCTCCGCCACGGAATGGCAGGAGAGACCCACCCGCAGGCCTGTGCCCGCCGGAAACGGAGCACCCCAAGGCAGGTGCACGCCGTCCGCGCCGGCCTGGATTGCCACATCGGCGTTCGAATTGACAATCAGCTTCGGCCCCAACAGGACCAGTTCCCGCGCCAACGCCAACAGTTCATCGGGAGGTAGATCTTTTTCGCGAAGCTGGATCCAATCGACGAGCGGGGCCACGCGGCGGGCGTTGCGCAGCAGCGCCTCCACGCCGCCGATAGCGAGACGGCCGGTAATGTAACAGCGGATCATCCCTTAATCAGGCGCACCGCGTGCGGCGCCATCTCGACGGCGAATTCCCCGGCCTTCTCGATCGAAGACCATTCGACGCGAGTAATCTCGGCGCGGATTCCGCCGGCAAACCAAAGTCGCGCGCGGTGCGGCCCTTCGGCCACATGTTCCAGTTCCAGCGCCATCTGATTCGCCCGCAGGGATCCGTTGCGCGCATGGACGGAAACCGCCGCCGGGTGCACGCAAAGCAGAACGCGATCGCCGATCAGGTGACCGGGATAGTAGCTGCCCGCCACCTCGAATTCGCCGACACGCAGGCGGCTCGTGTTGCGTCCCGGATCCAGGGCGAGGATCTCGGCTTCCAGCAGATTGTAGATGCCAAGCTGCCGGGCGATAGCGGCCGAGGCCGGCATGCCGGCGACGCCGGTGGGCGTGCCGCTCTGCACAATGCGGCCTTCGCGATATACGTGCATGGCGTGGCCGACCTCCATGGCTTCTTCCAGATCGTGCGTGACCAGCAATATCGGCGTGCGGAAGTCGCGCACCACCTCCCGCAGCACGCTGTACAGTTCCTGGCGCAGCATGGCGTCCAGCCCTTGCGCCGGCTCATCCAGCAGCACCAGCCGGGGTTCGGCCAACAGCGCGCGGGCGATGGACCCGCGCTGCTTCTGCCCGCCGGATAGCGCATGCGGCAGGCGGGAGGCGACCTCGGCGATTTGAAAACGCTCCAGCATCTCCGTCACGCGCTTATGGCGGTCCAGGTTCTTCCGGGCTCGAACGGCGAACTCCAGATTTTCGCGCAACGTCATATGGGGAAACAGCGCGTAGTTTTGGAACACGTAGCCGCAGTGGCGCGTCTGCGGCGGAATCTGGACGCCGGCCGCGCCGTCGTAGAGGATCGCGTCGTCGAGAAGAATCCGGCCTTCGTCGGGACGGACGAACCCGGCGATGGAATCGAGCGTGAGCGTCTTGCCCGAGCCGCTGGGGCCGAACAGCACCGTTACGCCGTCGGCCGCCTCGAAAGCTACGTCGAGCGTGAAGCCGCCGGGAAAAACCTTCTTGATCTTCGCCGAGAGCATTACAGCGCCCTTCGTGGCGTCAGACGGTTGGCCAGAGAGAGAAGCGCAACGGCCAGCAGGCTGACGACGATCACCAGCACGCGTGCCGTGGCGCCCTCGCCCGCCTCGACGGCATCGTAGATCGCCACCGCCACAGTCTGGGTGTGGCCGGGAATATTGCCCGCCAACATGATGGTGACGCCGAAGTCGCCCAGCGAACGGGCGAAGGCCAGTGCCGCGGCGGCAAGGATCGGCCGCCGGGCCAGGGGCAGCGTTACGCGAAGAAAGACCTCGAGCTCCGGCGCGCCCAGCGTACGCGCCGCGCGCTCATAGACATGGTCGACCGATTCCAGCGCCGCGCGCGTCGACTTGATCAAGAGCGGCGCCGAGTGCAGCACCGCAGCGACAACCGCCGCCTGCCAGGAGAACACCAGCGGCTCGCCGGCGATCCACTCGTAAACCCCTCCCAGCCAGCTATTGCGTCCCAGCACCACCAGCAAATAGTAGCCGAGCACCGTGGGCGGCAATACCAGCGGCAGCGTCGTGGCGGCGTCGACAATCTCCTTGCCGCGGAACTCCCGGTTCACCAGCGCGTAGGCGGCGGGAATCCCGATAGCCGCGGCCGCCAGCGTGGCCAGCAGGGCGACGCGCAGGCTAAGCCAGAGAGGGAACCAGTCGATGGCAGGCATGGGCGCTGAACAAAGTATAGCGATTATGTTTTGGCTCGGCGGCGCCCCTGGACCCGTCGTATCCTCAAAGAGAATGTTTCCCGGACGAAAAGCGTTTCTTGTCACCGGCGGCGCGTCCGGCCTCGGCGCTGCCGTCGCCGCCGCGCTGCGCGCGCGCGGTGCAACGCCCATCGTCCTCGATCTGCAAGCGGCGCCGCCGCCGTCCGTGCAGGGCTCGGTGCTGGTGCACGGCGATGTGCAGCGCGCCATCCACCTGGCCGTGTCCGAATTCGGCGGTCTGCACGGCGTGGTGCATTGCGCGGGCGTCGGCTCGGCCGGGCGCACCGTGGGCCGCGACGGCCCAATGCCCCTTGAAAGCTTTGAACGCGTGATTCAGGTGAATCTGACCGGCGCGTTTAATGTTGTCCGGCTGGCCGCCGCGTCGATTCTGCAAAACGAGCCGGATGCCGAAGGGCAGCGCGGCGTGATTGTTCTGACCTCATCGATCGCGGCGTTCGACGGACAGATCGGCCAGGCGGCCTATGCCGCGTCGAAGGCGGGGGTAGCCGGCCTGACGCTGCCCTTGGCCCGCGAATTCGCGTCCAAAGGAATTCGAGTCGCCAGCATCGCCCCCGGCCTGTTCGACACGCCGCTTTTGGCCTCGTTGCCGGCGCAGGTGAAGGCGGAACTGGGCCAGACGGTCCCCTTCCCGCCCCGGCTGGGCCGTCCGGAGGAGTTCGCCCAGTTGGCCATGGCGATTCTGGAAAACCCGATGATCAACGGCGAGGTGATCCGCCTGGACGGCGCGCTTCGAATGCGGCCGTAGAGATCTCGTGGTACCATGAAAACTGACATAAAGCGATTAAGGTAAGACTAAGGAGTATCCACAGCATTCTCATGGCCCTGGCAAACGAGGCAAAGTCGGCGATTATTACGAAGTACAAAACCCATAAGAGCGATTGCGGCTCGCCAGAGGTTCAGGTAGCGATCTTAAGCACTCGGATTCTGCAGTTGACCGAGCATTTTAAGGCGCACAAGAAAGATTTCGGCTCGCGCCGCGGCCTCCTAACAATGGTCGCCCGCCGCCGGCGTCTGCTTGACTACCTCAAGAGCCGGAGCCCTGAACGGTACCAAACGCTCATCGCGAGCCTCGGCATCCGCCGCTAGTGGACTTCCAAACGGTACGGGCATGTGGTTAAGCCCGGCAAACCCGCTCCGGTGAGTGGGACCAGCCGCATAGAGTGACTCCCGTCTCCTTGATCTGAATTCAGTTTCAAGGACATCACATGCTGCACAAAGTAGCGATCGACGTTTTCGGGTGCCCGATCACGATCGAAACCGGCGTTATGGCCAAACAGGCCAACGGCTCGGTCGTCGTCCGCTCAGGCGACAACGTTGTTTTCGTATCCGCCTGCACCTCCGGCAAGGAGCGTACAGGGGTGAGCTTCTTCCCGCTCACCGTGGATTATCGCGAGTACACCTACGCCTCCGGTAAGTTTCCCGGCGGGTTCATCAAGCGCGAAGGCCGCATGTCGGAGAAAGAGACCCTGACCAGCCGCCTGATCGACCGCCCGATCCGGCCCCTGTTCCCGGAAGGCTTCAAGCACGAGACGCAGATCATCGCCATGGTGATCTCGGCCGAGCCGGAACGCGATCCGGCCCCGCTGGCCGTTGTCGGCGCCGCCGCCGCGCTCGCCATCTCCGACATCCCGTTCCATGAAGTGCTGGCCGGTCTCCGCGTCGGCTGTGTGGACGGCAAGATGATTGCGAACCCCAGCTA
>VFZO01000162.1 GCA_016871155.1 Acidobacteriota bacterium
GAATTGCCGGATGTGGAGCTTGTTGCATGGTCGGAAAGCGATGCCGAGGAGCATAAAAAATTCGCCAAGCGTCCCGTCGCGGCCAAGGCAAAGGCCTACACGGACTATCGAAGGATGCTCGACGAACAGTCGCTGGACGTGGTGGGCGTATGCACCACCAACGGCGGCCGGGCGGCCAGCGTAATTGAGGTCGCGCAGCGCGGGCTGCCGTTCATCGCCGAAAAACCGTTGGCTACCACCCGGGCGGACTACGAAAAAGCGAAGCAGGCGATGCTGAAGTCCGGCAAGCCCGCCGCGCTGATCCTTCCCCTCCGCTACGAACCGCAGTTTCTGGCGATGAAGAAACTGGTGGCGGAAGGCGCCGTGGGAACGGTGGGCATGATCTCTTCGCAGAAATCCTATAAGGCCGGGAACCGGTTGCGCTGGTTCAGGGAACGGGAGACGTATGGAAGCACGATTCTCTGGATCGGCATCCACATGTTCGACCTGATGCGCTGGACGGCGGGCCGCGACTACGTGGAGGCGTTTTCGTTCCAGTCGCAAGTGGCCGCGCCGGCCGGCATCGGTCAGATGGAGAACACAACCACGACGGCGCTGCGGCTGGACAACGGCGGCACCGCCACGCTGCACATGGACTACTACCGGCCGGAGTCTTCGCCTACCCATGGCGACGACCGCGTGCGAATCGCAGGATCGAAGGGCGTGATCGAATACATGGCTTCGACCGGTGTCACGCTGCTGCGAGAGGGCGCCAAGCCGGAGGTAATTCGAGACCTGCCGGAGGAGCGCTCCGTGTTCATCCAGTTTCTGGAGCACGCCTTCAACGGCAAACCGAACGATATGCCGTTCCGCGACATCTGGCATGTGAACGAAGTGACAATCGCCGCGCACGAGTCCGCGGTGAGCGGCCGGTCCGTGAAGATCGGCTAGCGGCACGAGGCGCGCTCCGTCGAGCGCCGCGCTACAGCTTCACACCGGCGATGGCGTAGTCCAGGCAGCCGAAAAACGCTTCGCGAAAGTCCTGGGGCAGCGATGCGAGCGACGGCATGGAGTCCACGGCCGGGGCCAGGCGCTTCACCTCCAGGCGGCCCAGGCCGGCCTCCTCCATCAGAAATGCCGCGAGCGTAGGCGGCACGGGCCTGTGGTGCGAGGGGTCCAAATAAAAGTGCGACGCGAAGATGGCCAGGCATTCCGGATTCGGCGTTTCGAAGATCAGCACACCGCCGCGTTCCAACTTCGCGGCGCAGCTATTCACGAAGCGCGGCAGTTCCAGCGGCGGCAGATGTTCGATGACTTGCGAGCAGAACAACACGTCGAACGCGCCATCGGCCTGGGTGTCGAGCCACGCAAACAGGTCGTGCCGCTCCGCGTTCAACCCCTTGGAACGGCAGATGGCAATCGACTCCTCGTCGCCGTCGATGCCGAGCGCCGGGATGTTCTTCTCGCGCAGAAGTTCGAGCATTTCGCCGCGGCCGCAGCCAAGGTCGACGATGCGCGTCCGGCCCGCGAAGTAGCCGAGATAGGCTTCGAAGTTGGCGCGCACGTAGGTCTCCGGCCCGCGGTAGCGCTCGGCGAAGCGCAGGAAATCGTAGCTGTGCGCCGGGGGCGGCGCGGAGGCCACGGCAGCCGCGGCGAAGGCCTTCTGCCGGACCGTGCGGAGTTCGCTGTGAATGATCCGCTCGTACTCGGTGCGGATGCGGTCCAGGTCTTTCCAGACGCGCTCCTGGACTTCTTGACTGGCTCGCTGCAACGCAACCTCAAAGTCGCGATGCTGCGATGCGGCGGTTTCTCGAAAGTTGGCCTCCATAAGCGAGGAGCGGTGCGTGAAGCCGCCTTGCAGATCGGCGACGCTGCGCAAGAACTGCGTTTCGTTGACGGCGAGCTTCCGCTCCCACTCGATGCGCCATTCGTGCCAGTGGGTTCGAATGTCGGCCAGTTCGCGGGCGCGCGCTTCCAAGTCCGCGCTTCTCGTCTCCGCCGCGTCGATGCGCTGCGCCACCGTGGTCTGGACGCTATCCAGTGCGGCGGCGATCCGCTGCAGAGCGCGATTGTGTTCGTTGAGCGCTTCGATGGCCGCCTGCACGCAGTTCATCTGCGCGCGGTTGAACTCGATCTGTTCGCGCACATGCCAGTCGAGCGCGCGCGCGACGAAGCGCTTCCAGGCCTGAATGAGGCCGTTCTTCAGGCCTAGCGGACGCGGGTTGACGGTGCCGATGGCGGCGACTTTCGCCTCCGCGGCGTCGCGGGCGTGAACCAACGGCATCAGATCGGCGAGAGGAATCCCGAAGCCGCCGTGCTCCCCGCTGGGATGCCGGGCGCGGATTTTTTCTTGAATCTCCCGGACCGCACGGTCCAGCTCACCGGCGTCCACGTTTTGGGGCCTTTCGTTCGTAGGATGCCGTGATGACGGTTGCGATGCCACCGCGCGGTGTGAAGTCGCCCACAACGGTGGCGCGCACCGGGGCGGCGTGCCGAACCACGTCGGCCAGGAATTTGTTGACGATGTTCTCCTGAAAGATTCCGAGATTCCGGTATTCGAGCCAGTACATCTTTAACGATTTCAACTCCAGGCAGCGCTTGTCCGGCGTGTAGCGTAGAGTAAGGGTGCCGTGATCGGGAAGACCGGTTTTCGGGCACACGGAGGTGAACTCGGGATTAACGATTTCAATCTCATAATCGGCGCCGTACTGATTCGGCCAGGTTTCGATGGCCGGCAGCTCCGTTTTTACGCCGGCCGAGGCATGTTCGTCGCTATAAGTCTTGTTTCTCATGCCTGCACCAGCTTTCTCGAGAGATGATCGAGAAACAGGCCGACATCGGTGACGACTCCGACGGCCTGGCCGGTGCCCCGGTCGCTGACTTTCGTCGCCACGGCTGGATTGATATCGACGCAAACGATGCGCACCCAACTGGGCAACATGTTACCGGTGGCGATGGAGTGAAGCATGGAACTGAGGCAGATGACCAGACCGGCGTCCTCCAGATGCCTCGCGTACGCATCCTGCGCCGCGTTCATGTCGGTGAGCGTGTCCGGCAGCGGACCATCGTCCCGCAGGCTGCCAGCGAGAACGAAAGGCACGCCGGCCTTCACGCACTCATACATCACACCGGTTTGCAGGCGGCCCGAGACCACGGCACCCGGTATGCCGCCCGCATGCCAGATGGCGTTGATGGCGCGCATGTGGTTGCGATGGCCGTGCTCTTCCAGCCGCCCGTCGGAGACGCGAACGCCCAGGGACGTTCCCAGCAGCGAAGCCTCGATGTCGTGCACGGCGAGCGCATTTCCCGCCAGCAGTGAGTCCACCCATCCGCCGCGAATCAGTTTCGAGAGCGGTTCCACACCGCCCGTATGGACGACAACAGGACCGGCCACCACCACGATTTTTTTTCGCTCGCGGCGGACGTTTTCCATGAGCGCCGCGGTCTGGCGTACGGCGGTCTCCACCTGACGCTCGGAGGAGATCTCGTTGCTCATGAACGCAAAGCCCAGCCGGTCGCGCTCTTTCGATTCCGGAATCACCCGAATGCCGCGCATGCCGGTGACGACCGCATCCCCGGCCTTCAAATCGCGAAGGCGGCGGCAGAACGCTTCACCGCCGCGCACCACCACCATGGCGTCCATGCGCTGCTTTTGTACGTGGATCCACCGGCCGCCGTGGCGCACTTCGGTCCGGTGATTCGTCGTCGAATAAAAATCCTCCGGAGCGCAGCAGTCGCGCTCGACAACGCGGGTCTCGGCGTCGCCGCCGTCCACCGGCGTGCAACCGAATCCCAGCAGTTGGCCAAGTAACTGGTCCATCTGCTCGCGAGAAGGAGTTTCCACACGCAAACGCAAATGCGAGGCGTCGCTATTGGTCCGGCCGATCTGGAACACTTCCACTTCAAAGCGGCCCTGGCATTCGACGACGGTATCGAAAATCCGCTCCATGATGTGGGAGTCAATGAGGTGTCCATGCGCCTCCACGGTTTCGTGGAAGAGCAGGGCGTTGGTCGAGGAGTCCATGCGTAGGTCTTCCTCCAGGATAATGGTTGGGAATCGCAATGACCATTCCGATCGCTTGGCGGCCCGACGACGCGACAGTCAAAAATGCCCGGTTGACCGCTTTCCTGGCTCAGTGCGGCGTGGCGGATTTCGCGACGCTCTATCAAAAATCGATCGACGACGTCGAGTGGTACACCAGGGAGCTTCTGCGATTTCTCGACGTCCAATGCGACCCGCCGTATACCCAACTGCTGGACACGAGTGACGGCATCGAGTGGTGCCGCTGGCTGGTGGGCGGCGGTCTGAACATCTCCGAGGTCTGTCTACGCGGCAAGGACGCCAAGCAACCGGCCGTTTCCTGGGAAGGCGAAGAGGGTTCCACGCGCTCCTGGAGTTACAAGGCGTTACGGGTGGCGGTGCTCAACTGCGCCGGCGGGCTGCGTGCCATCGGCATCGGAAAGGGCGACCGCGTCGGCGTGCACCTGCCGATGATGCCGGAGACCGCAGCGCTGCTGATGGCCCTAGCCCGCATCGGCGCGGTGGCCGTGCCGCTGTTCACGGGATACGGGCCGGGCGCGATCGAGGAGCGGATGCGCGACGTTGGCGCCGTAGCCATCGTCACGGCGAACGCATTTCCGCGGCGCGGAAAGACACTTCCTTCGAAGACCGTGGTGGATGCCGCGGCAGAACGGCTGCCGGATCTCCGCCATATCATCGTGGTGGAGCGCCTGGCGGAGGCCGTGGTTCCGATGCAGCCGGGCCGCGACATTCGCTGGGCGGATTTGTGCGAAATGCCGGGCGACAGCTCGCTTTGCCCAACGCTGGCGGAGGACCCGCTGCTGATCATCTATTCGTCCGGCACCACAGGCAAGCCAAAGGGGATTGTCCATTCGCACTCGAGTTTTCCGATCAAGGGCGCCTCCGACATGGCCTTCGGATTCGACGTGCGAGAGCGCACCCGCATCGCCTGGATTACCGACATCGGCTGGATGATGGGGCCCTGGCTCGTCTACGGGACGCTGCTGCTGGGTGGCACGATTACGATTCTGGAAGGTGCGCCAGATTACCCGCATCCAGCGCGTTTGTGGGCGTTCGCGTCCCGCCACGCCGTGGAGGTGCTGGGTGTATCTCCAACTCTGATTCGCGCGCTGCAACCCCATGGAACGGAGTTGGTCCGCCGATACGACCTGTCCGCCCTCCGCTGTTTTGGTTCCACCGGCGAACCCTGGAACGCGGAGCCGTGGAATTGGCTGTTCGACGCCGCTGGGGACCGGCGCCGGCCGATCATGAACTACTCGGGCGGCACTGAGGTCGCCGGGGGAATCCTGTTGAGCAATCCGCTGCTGCCCAATAAACCCTGCGGCTTCTCGGCCCCGTGTCTGGGTATCGCGGCGGACGTCGTTGACGAACACGGTATCCCGGTGCGTGGCGGGGTCGGCGAACTTGTCATTCGGAAGCCGTGGTTGGGCATGGCCCGCGGTTTTCACAACGACAGCGGCCGTTATCTGGAAACCTATTGGTCCATGTTTCCAGGTCTGTGGCGTCACGGCGACTTCGCCGAGATCGACGGCGACGGGCACTGGTTTGTCCACGGCCGCAGCGATGACACGCTTAAGATCGCCGGGAAACGGATCGGCCCCGCGGAGATCGAGTCGATTTTAGTGGCGCATCCGAACGTCGTTGAAGCCGCTGTTATCGGCGTTCCAGACGAGAGAACTGGCAACGCCATCGCCGCCTTCGTGGTTCGAAACGGTGCGGTCAACGAAGCGGAGCTCAAGGACGCGGTTGCGGCTGAACTGGGTAAACCACTGCGACCGGCAGAGCTTCATTTCGTTTCGTCGGTGCCGAAGACGCGGAACGGGAAAATCATGCGGCGCATGGTTCGAGCGGCTTGGCTGGGACTGCCCGAGGGTGACCGGACAGCGATTGAGAATCCGTCCTCTGTCGACGAGATACGTGACATCCGCAGAATTCTTAACATAATTTTACCGAATTAGGATCGAGAGTCCGTCACCTTTGCCGTAATACTCAAGTCCTTATAATGGAAGGATTGTGCAGCCGGAATGAGAGGTTCCCTGTAGTGAATGCAGCCATGAGCACGCCACCCGTTCCAACGCCGCTGACCGAAGCGGCACGAGTTTTAGTGGTTGAAGATGAGAAGCGAATCGCCGACTTCGTCGGACGAGGATTGGAAGGGGCCGGCTACACAGTCGCGGTGGCTCCAAACGGCGCAGCCGCCATGGAGATGCTTCATGCGCTGGACTATGACTTAATCATTCTGGATTTGAACCTGCCGGACATGGACGGCTTGCACTTGTTGAAGCGCATCCGGAATCGCAGGTCCACACCGGCTGTGATGGTTCTTTCGGCGCGCGGCGATGTGGACGACCGCGTTAAGGGATTGGAGCTCGGAGCCGACGACTACATGCCGAAGCCGTTCGCCTTCCCCGAATTTCTGGCACGCTGCAAGGCATTGCTCCGCCGGGGCGCCTCCATGCCGGAGCGGTTCCAGGTGGGCGACCTGGTGCTGGACGCGTTGCGCCGGAAGGTCACCCGCAGCGGCGAGACCATTGACCTGGCGCCGAAGGAATTCAGCATCCTCGAATATCTCATGCGGTATCGCGGCAAGCCACTGAGCCGGTCGATGATCGTGGAGCACGTTTGGGACATGGACTATGACGGGCTGACCAATATCGTCGATGTCTACATCCGCCACCTGCGCAGCAAAATCGATGACCGCTATCCTGTAAAGTTGATTCAGACGGTACGGGGAATCGGTTACATGATCGAGATTCCAACCGACAACAAAGTCTGAGGGCGTGCTCGTGGCGTTTTCGCAACGTATCCGCCAGGGGCTGCGTAGTTTGCGCTTCCGGCTGGTGATCAGCTATGTGGTCGTCTTCGGGCTGCTGCTGGGCGGCGTGGGCCTTGTGTTCCATTACGATCTGACCCACACCATCGACCGTTTGCAACGCGAGTTGATAGACGAGGATTGGGACGCGGCGGCCGGCTTCCTGGATATCCGGAACGGACAGGCCACCTGGACCGTGGACCCGCGCAAGCCGGACCACTCCTTCATCGTGGACCGGCTGCGGCGAAACCTCCTCATCGCCGGCCCGGACGGCAGTATTCTCGAGGCCGCCAACGGCTATCGGATTTTCGGCGTCGAGACTCCCAGCGAACTGCGGGCCATTTTCGAAAGCGGCCAAACAGTTTGGCGAACAAAGACGGAACCCTCAGGAGCGGTACTTCTGCTACGGTACGGAACGTTTCGGTCTGGGAACGAGTCTTGCCTGTTGGCGATCGGACGGCGGGTCACCGATTTCAGCCCGCTGCCGGCAACCATCACGGGCGATTTCTTCCTGGCCCTTCCGTTCCTATTGCTGGCGGCCGCATTGACCGGCTGGGCGATTGCGGGAAGCGCGTTGCGGCCAGTGAACGAACTCGCCGAGACGGCGCAGCGGATATCGGGCTCCAATTTAGATTTGCGCCTGCAGGGCCGCGGAGCGAACGATGAGCTGGAAAAACTGATCGAAGCGTTCAATACGATGATGGACCGGCTGGAGACGAACTTCGATCAGATCCGCCATTTTTCAACGGACGCTTCGCACGAGTTGCGCACCCCCATCACCATTATTCGCGGGCAGTTGGAGGTGGCGATGATGACAGCGCGGACGCCGGGCGATTTCCGGGACGCCATCGCGACGGCGCTGCAGGAAGTGGACCGGCTGTCCAGTATCGTCCGCGGCCTGCTGTTGTTGTCGCAGGCCGAGACCGGGCAGATCCGGATAAGGAACGACGAGGTCTCTCTGTCCGAAATCGTCGCCGAGTTGGGTGAGCAGTTCACCGTTGTGGCTGCCGACGCGAGCGTCCGCCTTGTTGTCGACGCGCCCTCCGTTGGGTTGGTGCGCGGCGACCGGACGCATTTGGAACGGCTGGTGACGAACCTGCTTTCGAACGCGATCAAATACACGAACCCCGGCGGGTCCGTGCATGTACAGCTTGCGGAGACGGACACCCATGTTACGCTCTCCGTCTCCGACACCGGAATTGGAATCGCCGCGGAGCACCTGCCGCGCATTTTCGAACGCTTTTACCGGGTCAGCGCCGGCGAAACGCGAAAGGGTCTGGGCCTGGGCCTAAGCTTCGTGTCGTGGATTGCAAAGGCGCATGGCGGCGAAGTAACGGTCACCAGCGAGCTGGGCAAGGGAACGGCATTCCTTGTTCAGATTCCCAAGCTGCAAGAGGCCGGCAGGTCCACCGCCCATCGCAGCCTGGCCGAAGCGCGACAATAGGAGCTATGGACCTCACCATCTCAGAGCGCGTCCGGGAGGGAATCACGATCCTGGACGCGAAAGGGCAGATAGTGGCCGGTGACAGCGCCGATCAGATCCGCGAACGGTTGAAGGCCATAGCGGCATCCGGCGCGCCCAATGCGATCGTGAATCTGGCCGGAGTCGAATACATCGACTCTTCCGGGCTCGGCGCGCTGGTGATGAGCTTCTCCACTCTCCGGAAGGCCGGCGGCGCGGTGAAGATGTTGAACCTGACGCGGCGGAATATCGAACTGCTGGTGCTGACAAAGCTGGAAACGGTCTTTGAAGTTTTTGACGAGGAGCAGAGCGCGGTCAATAGCTTCTTTCCAGGGCGGGAGATCAAGCGCTTTGACATTCTTACGTTTCTGCAGCAACGAAAGAAGGACTAGTAATGCAGGCGCCGGAATTCACTTTGAACGACCTGGACGGACGGCCGCGGGCACTCCGGGATCTGTTGACGGAAGGGCCGCTGCTGCTGGCCTTCTTCAAAATTGATTGCCCCACCTGCCAACTCACCTTTCCTTACCTGCAGCGGCTGGCCGATCGCGGCGGGCGGAGGGTTGTGGCGATCTCGCAGGACGATGCCGAAGGCACCCGCGAATTTCACTCGGATTTCAAGATTGCGCTGCCGACACTGATCGACTCAGTGGCCAGTCGCTACGCGGTGAGCCGCGCCTATGGACTTACCCACGTTCCTTCGCTATTCGACATCGGCGCCGGGGGTGAGATCGCGTGGTCCGGCACGGGATTCGACAAAGCGGTGCTGGAAAACCTGGCCGGCGGCGGATTGTTCTCAGAGGCGGACCGCGTGCCGGTATTCAAGCCCGGTTGAGGTTCTCGCCGCTAGCTCCGGTTCGGAGCGATCAGGTAAACTGGAAAGCAATGGCATCCAAGATCTCGGAAGTACTTGGCAACGCGGCTGCGATTGCCAAAGGCCTCACTGTTACGTTCAAGGAGATGATGGCGCCCACCATCACCGAGGATTACCCGGCCGCGCCGGCCAAATTCCAGGAGCGGTTCCGGGGCGTCCACGTCCTGCAGCGCGACGAGAGCGGCTTGGAAAAATGCGTTGCCTGTTTCCTCTGCGCCGCCGCCTGCCCGGTGCAGTGCATCTACATCGAGGCCGCCGAAAATACCGCCACGAAACGGATGAGCGGCGGGGAACGCTTCGCCGAGGTTTACAACATCGACTATAGCCGCTGCATCTTCTGCGGGTTTTGCGTGGAGGCTTGCCCGACCGATGCCGTCACCCACGGGCACGGATTCGAGATCGCCAGCTACAACACGTCCACGCTCATCTACCGCAAGGAACAGATGTTGACGCAAATCACCGCGGCGGCGAAACCGGTGGTTCCGCTCGCCGAGGGCGCCGGGCACTAAGGGATTCGATACGCGCTCTTGATCGCCGCGATGTTCTTCCGCGCCTGGGCCTGGAACGGACTGGGGATCGCGGCGCATTGCGAGTTGAACCGCAGCGCGTCGTTGATCCGCACCTTATCCTTCTTCGGATCGCCGAGCCGGTAGTTCGCCAGCGCCAGGTGGAACAGAGTCTCCGCGGCCAGATTCTGATTCGACACTACATTTGGCAGCGCCGCGCGAAGATAGCCGTCCGCTTCGCTCCACTTCTGTTCGTTTGAAGCGGCGACTCCTAGCATCCACTGCGCGAGTCCCAGCTTGATGGTCTTGTTCTTGTTCCAGTCGGCTTCCGCTACTCCCTGCGGAGCCGGCTTGGCGGGTAGAGTCTCGACCAGCCTTTTCGCGTACGTGGACCACTTGTCGCGGTTCTTCGCTTCATAGTATTTGCTGGCCGCGAAAATCAGCATGTCGTCATTATTCGGATCGGCCTCCAGCCCCGTATCCGCGGTCTGCAGCGCCTTGGCCTGATTTCCGGCCTGCTGATAGGCGATGAACAGTTGCGGCCGCAACATCCCGACGTACTGAGACTTCGGATTCTGCTGCTCCAGCGCTTCGCCCAATTCGATACGCGCTTTCGGATCGGTGGACTGCAGCGCCGCCGCGTAGAGCGAGTACTCCGTGTAGGTATCCGTTTGTTTCGCGTAATCCACCGCGGACTTCCAAACCTCGGCCTCGTCTTCATCGGCCGGCTTGGCCGACGCTACAACACGCCGAGCGGCGACGGACGTGGCGGCCGCCCATTTCTTGATGAGCGCGACGTCCTTCTTGCCCTCCGCCGCCTTCAGGCAGGCGTAGGAGACCGGAATGTCGTCAGGATCCGAGGCGAGAATTTTCTCCCCCGAACCGATCACCTTGTCGAAGTCGTTCGCCTTCGTATACAGCGCCTGCATCTCACCAAGCACCCAGGTGGCGGATTCGTGCGCCGGATGCTCCTTCGCGAACGCTTCCATCAACGCCAGTTTTTTTGCGGCGTCGGCTTCATCGGTCAGATGCTTTAACTTCGCGCCCTCGGGCGTTTCCGTGTTCACGGACAGCTTTCGCTTCGAGGCTTCCGCGCTGGGAGCCAGCACTAGCAGCAATGCCAAACCGGCTAAGGCAAAACGACGCATGGGAAATCCCCTCCTACGTTCTGAGTCGTCCGATTTTACTTGAATCGCGGCCCGGCGGCAATCGCCCCTATGCCAGTACACCCGGCAGTTTGCCCGTTGAGTCGGCAAATCGCTCCACCGGCGTTCCGAACGCGTCCAGCATGCAGGTATACAGATTGGCCAGCGGCGTATCCTTCTCATAGACCAAATGCTGGCCGCTGGCGATGCGGCCGCCGCCGCGTCCACCGAGCACCAGCGGCAGGTTGTGCGGATCGTGTTTATTGCCGTCGCGAATACCACCGCCGAACAGGATCATCGAGTTTTCCAAAACGTTCGACTCGCCTTCCTTCATGTCGCGCAGCTTCCGCAGAAGATAGCCGTACTGCTCCACGTGCCACTTGTTGATGAGCTGATACTGCGCCAGATTTTCCGGCTTGTTCTCATGGTGCGAAAGCGAGTGGTAGCCGCCCTTGACGCCGTCGACAAACGAGAAATTCTGATTGCTGACTTCATTTCCGAAGAGGAAAGTCGCGGCGCGTGTTGTATCGGTCTGGAAGGCCAAGGCCATCATGTCGAGCATCAGCTTGACGTGCTCGGCGTAGGTCTTGGGTTCGGCTTCCGGCATCGCCTTCGGGTCGAGAGCGGCGCGCGGTTTCCATGATGAGCGCTCCGGGCTGGCGGCCCGCTGAATGCGGTCCTCCAGCGAGCGGATCACCGACAGGTACTCGTCCAAACGATGCTTGTCCGCGGCGCCTAAACTGTCGCGGAGTTTCTTTGCGTCGGCCAGAACGCGGTCCAGCAACAGTAGATTGTCCTTCGAGGAGTCCCCTTCGCCGCTCACCGCACGGAACAGCCGTTCATAGACAGAACGCGGATTCAACTCGCGCGCCAGCGGGGTGGCCGGCGAAGACCACGCGATGTGGGAGCCATAGACGCGCGTGTAGCCGACATTGCGGTCCACGCCCGTTGTCACGGGCGAAACGCCGAGTTCCAGCGACGCGATGGGCGTCTGCTTGCCCGCCTTCTGCACGGCGAGTTGATCCACCGAAATGCCGTTCACGCTGATCTCAACGCCGAGCGTTTTGGTGATCGTCGTCGACGTGAGCCATCCGGAAATCTTGACGTAGTGCCCGTCGCCGCCCACCGAGTTCTTGTTCCAGAGGTTCGTGAGCACCAGCAGTTCGTTCTTCAGATCCTCCAGCGGCGCAAGCGTCGGCGACAGCCGGAAGTTCCGCTTCTCGCCCTCCGGCGTCCAGTTCGTTTCATTTACGCCGTTTGGAAAATAAAGGGCTGCGAGCCGCACCGGGCCCTTCTCTTTCGCCGAGGCCATGGCTTCCAGCCACGGCAGTCCAACAGCGGCGCCTGAGCCGCGCAAGAGGGTTCGTCGGGAAATCGGTTGGAAAGGCATGCGCTTCCTATTCGGCGGACTGGTTGGCGGCCGTGCCCGGCTGGTACCGGAACGGCACACTTTTGACCACTTCCAGTATAAGACGCTGCGCGCGGTACTGGTCCACCTTTACGGCCTCCATGATCCGGTCCACCGAGCAGTGATCCTCCAGCGTTAGGCCGCGGCCCAGCGCATAACCCAGCATCTTCACCGCAAGGTTTCGAATCACCACGTCTTTCTGCCGAAGCAGAACCGCTTTCATCTCCTCCGGGCCGTTGAACTTCGCTCCGCCTGCGAGTTCGCCCGCGGCATCCACCGGCTTGCCGGAATCCTCGGAGCGCCAACGTCCGAGGACGTCGAAGTTCTCCAGGCCGAAACCGAGCGGATCGATCTTGGCATGGCAGCCCGCGCAATTCGGGTTGGCGCGGTGCAACTGCAGCCGCTCGCGCAGTGTTTGCGGCACCTTTCCGTCGTGTGCGGCAAGCTGCGGGACATTCGGCGGGGGCGGGGGCGGAGGAGTGCCCAGCAGGTTCTCCAGAATCCACTTGCCACGCAGCACCGGGCTTGTCCGGTTCGGATACGACGAAACCGCCAGGATGGCCGCCATGCCCAGCAGTCCGCCTCGATGGGTGCCCGCCGGGAGTTCCACGCGCACCGGCTGCTGGCGCAGGCGGTCCTTCAAAGTGATCTCGTAGTGCCGCTGCAACTTGTCGGTCAGGAACGTGAATTTGGAGTCGATCAAGTTGTCGAGCGGCAGATCCTTGGCGAGCAACTCCTGAAAGAACAGAATGGGCTCATAGCGCATGGCCGACGAAATCTCTTCGTTGTAGTAAGCGGGGAACAACTTCTGATCGGGCTTGATGTCGCGGCCTAATTCTCGAATGCCCAGCCACTGTTCGACGAACTGCTCGGAAAATTCTCGCGAGCGTTCATTTCGGAGCAGGCGAATCGCCTGGTCACCCAGGACTTCCGGGTCGCGCAGTTTGCCGGCCGCCGCCAGTTCGGTCAACTCCTCATCCGGCATGGAGCCCCACAGGAAATAGGACAGCCGCGAGGCCAGCGCATAGCCGTCCAGCAGGCGCGGGCCGGTTCCCGGATTCGCCTCTTCGAGCTTGAACAGGAAGTGCGGCGATATCATTGCCGCTTGCAACGTCTTGACGATCGCCGCCTCAAAAGAGTTCGCGCGGCCGTAGGCGGTGCGGTAGAGCGCCATGTAGGCCGCCACCTCGTCCGCTTTCACGGGGCGGCGAAACGCGCGCGGCAAAAACTGGCGCAGCGTTTTTTCCGCGGCCTCTTCGTGAGACAGGCCGGAGTTCGGGTCCGCTGCGATGAACTTCACACGTGAACGCGGGTCCTTCACGCCGTAGTGCAGCGCCTCCGCGGCGGCGTCCAAGAACTTTTCGGCGTGAATCGGAGAGAGGAACAGCGTCTCGCCCGCGTTGTCGAACCCCTCGCCGCCTGCGCCGTCCGGCGGAAGCGCATGGCCGGCGGAGACGGGGATGTTCAGCAGGTCGCGGATCGTTGCCGAGTACTCCGCGCGATTCAGCCGCCGCGTCAGCGAAGGCAGGGGCGCGATGCCGTCGGCGCAGGCCGCGGTCTTCATTGTGTTGTCCACATAGTCGACAAACGCTTCACG
>VFZO01000163.1 GCA_016871155.1 Acidobacteriota bacterium
GGCAAGTCGCTGAAAGCATCTCCCCAGGCGGGCATGGCGGGAGGAGCAAAGCGGGAATCTCCGGGAGGCGGGCCGTAGAAGAAGACGACTTGGCGGGTGGGAAAAATTCGATCACCGAGAACGCCGGGAAGCAGAGTCTTGAGCCAAGGGCCGGCGGCGAAAACGAATGCATCGCCTGCAATCCTCTCGGATCGGTGGTCGATCAGTTCTTGGAGGCGGCTTGTGCCGGCAGGTTCCTGAATACGGGATTGGCGATAGACCCCGCCTTTTTTGACAAATTCCGTCACGACCGCTTGCACGGCTTGCCGGGCCATGAGGCCACCAGCATTCGGTTCGAGGATCGCGGCGACGTCGTCATCCACATGGATTTGCGGGTAACGCCGTTTCAGTTCCGTGTTGTCGAAACTGTGGACCTCGGCGCCTAACTTTCGCAAGGTTTGCAGGTGGGCGGCGAAACGGGGGTCAGACTGGCGTGCCATCCACAAGGCGCCGACGCGATGGTAGAGACGATGGAGTGAAGTCTCGTTGAGGAATCGTTGCCAAAGCTGGAGAGAGCGGAGGGCGAAGCTGGTGTAGACAACATCGTTACCGTAGCGAGCGCGGATGATGCGGGACTCTCCCCCGGAACTGGCGCGGCTGTTGGCGGGTCCGTATTGGTCGATCAGAGTCACCCTCTGGCCGGCACGCAACAGGTGATAGGCTGTCCATGCTCCAAAAATTCCGGCACCCACCACCACGAAATGACGTTGCGGGCGGCCGGATTGGGCGCAGGCGGAAAGCGCGCCGAGACCTTGAATCCAATTTCTGCGGTTGGAGAGCGCGAAAGTGGTCATTGTGGGAGAGATCTCCTACTTAAGAGAATCCTGTGAGAAGGTTGAATCCGTTAGCGCCGGGGACACCCTGCTGAAGTGATCGAAGTCCGGGAAGGCTGGCCAAGCTCCACGGCCTGAGCTTCGCTTGTCAAGAACACCAGGATCGTCGTTGCAATGTGGAACGGAACCAGTCTCATAATTCCTCTTGGGAATGCCCGCCTGGAACGCAACGATAATACCACCCAAGCGATCAAGTGAGACCTGCAAATTGGGTGGCCCACACCGAATGAGGGGCCGCATGGCGCGGCCCTCTCGATACGATCCTGCGGATGCTTCACCGCGAAATCAAACCCGGTCCGATCTGCGCGAGTCCGCCCGCTTGCGTTACGGTAAACGTGATCTCGTAGGCCGGAACATACCACTTCACCGGTTTCTGTCCGGGGGTGATCGTCGTATAGACCTTTTTCAGAATGATGGTTTGCGTGCCGATTCCGAAATTCGCCGCGCCATTAAACGTCCGGAAAGCGTTATCCTCCAAACCGTTGCCGCTGTAGTTCATGCTCGCGACCGTCAACAGCACCGAAGCGCCGTTGGGTATCCGGGTCGTGATGGCGGGCGTTGCGGCCAAGGAGATCTCTTGTCCCTCGGTCATCGAGTTGACCTGGAACGACGTCCGGGTGTAGCCGGCCCAGAAATCGACAAGCGGAGTTTCCACGGCGTCGTACAGTACGCCGCCATTTAAATTTCGCGCCGCCAGCCGCTTGATCTTCACCGGTTTCACAGAAAACGACGGCGAAAGCAGCGAGGTATACGGCAGCAGCTTCTGCCACACGATCTTGTCGTCGTCCGGTCCGGCCACGCCGCTGTCGTAGGTGAGGGCGTTACACTCCGACGGCACTCCCGAAGCCGTACTTTCAATCTGTACATTCCGCAGCGCCGCCCGGACCTTGGCGTCGACTTTGGCCGTCAGAGAATGGTTTAAAAAGAAGTTGACGAACTGCTCGGAAAACGACGGATCCGCGTCCAGGTACGGCGTCTGGCTGTTACTTTCGATGGTGACCTGGCCCGTTCCGGTCTCCCAGCCCCGGCAGAAGGCCATCATATCCGTGTTGACGATGACCGTCCGGTTCCACGGGTAGGGTACCCACAGCCCCGCCTTCTTTTCGGCGATGCCGCTGATGGTGATCGTGATGTGGTGCGGCACGTTGACGAAGCGGTGGTTGGGTTCGCCGGGAAGAGCAGTGGCCGACGTCCAGATTCCGTTCGTCGAAACCGAAGCCGTTGCATACGCCCGGACCTTGTCGATCTCTTCCTTTGCCTTCAACTCATTATTCAACTCGTTGATTTTCACGAACAATTCGGAGCGCAGCGGTTCGGTCATGAACCATAGGACAGGAATTTTGGTGCCGTTGGCGATGGAAGCCGCGGGCGGTCCAAGTGCTGGGGGAATCGCTTGCGCGGTCAGGATGGAGCTGAGCGCGAGAATCGCGGTTGCGGAAATAGTCGTGGTGTTCATGGGCGAGGTCCTCAATTGTGCTTTCCGTTTAGATTTGCCGGAGGTACCGGCCTTTTGTAGCCGGTGCTTTCGATGGCCACGAAAGGAGTATGCGGTCCGGGGACCTGGGGAGTCGTCGTATTCTCGTGAACGGCTTGTAAAAGAGTTTTGCGGCTTGGCGCGGGACGGCGGAATCCGTACCGGTATCGTCTACACAGCGCGACTCGTTCCCTTGAGGGGAACTGCCGTTAAGTGAAGCCGAAGAACACAATCGAGTAATTAGCGGGACGAGCCGCAAACTGTAGACATCAAGGTGGATCGGGGCGATAAAGGACAGATGGACGCCGGCATCCTGTTCCGGCGAGGAAAGGGAGTTCAGAGAGGCGGCCAAGCACGTCCTGGCGTTGACGGAGCGGCAGTTCGCAGTACTGGTGAAGAAGGGCGATTTTGAAGAGGTGAAAACCGATGAGCAAGAACTATAAGAGTGACGCGATGGCGGCCATCCATGAAACCATGGCGGCGCTTCACGACGCTGGGGCCATCGACAAACAGACGATGCGGCATTTCGATGAGGCGTGTCTCACGCCGGTCCGTCCCCTAAAGCCGAAGAGATCAAGGCTATCCGTGAGCGGGAACATGTCAGCCAAACCGTTTTCGCCACCTACCTGAACGTGACCACCAGTTTGGTGAGCAAATGGGAACGCGGTGAAAAGAAGCCTTCTGGAGCTTCGCTTAAGCTGCTGTCGCTGGTTGCGAAGAACGGCCTTGCTGCTGTTGCGTGACGTGTACGCCTACCCGGGAAACGTAATCCGCGTCTCCAGCCGCCCGTCCACTAGCGGCGCCCGGATGGCCGTGGCCGGCTCTTTCGAGCCATGCACCCGGCTGCGCCAGGCCGGCTCCGGGTGGCCGCCGGCCATCTCCAGCCGCGCCACGCCGCCCAGGTCGAACACCCCGGCGGCGGTCTCCCGGACCTCCAGCGGCGTGTGCCAGGCGGCCATGCCCGGCGCGTCGCAGTGATCGGTGACGACGATCGCGCCGCCGCGCCACTCCATCCGGCGGCGGTGGCGCAGGCCGCGCTGCACACAACTGGCCTCGAACCAGTCCTCGCCCCAGCCGTGGCACTCCGTTTGCGGCTTTCCGTGCCAGCGGAACGGACCCGCCGCTTCGGCCTGGTCGAGCCCATTCAACCGCACCGTATTATGAGCGGCCGTGGAGCGGAAGCGCTCCCGTTCGGCCGGGTCGGCGACATAGGTGAACGTGCCGGGATCTATCAGGATCTCGGTCTCGCCCTGGCGCAGGACGATGGAAAGCGCGCCGGCGTGGCTGTGGCCGGCGCCAAAGGCTCCGAAACCAACGGAGTCCATGAGCAGTTGCCGGCCATCGAGAATCCGGCTGAACAAACCGGCATCCGGGTAATAGACCGTGCCTTCCCACGGAGCCTCCGCGGTCTCGGGACCCTCCAGCACATTCGGACCCAGCCACCAGGCGGCCAACTCGGCGCGATCCTCCAGGGCGTTGGGCCAATCGGGCCGCGCGAGATAGCGGGTGCAGGCGGCGAGCGTGGCCCGGCCAAATCGCGCCCGCTCGCCGTAGGGGTGGAACAGCCGGCCGCCGTCGTCGTCGCCAAGGAGCGGGATTGTGCCGGAGGGTCCCAACAGCGTGCGCAGATAGCCGGCCATCCTCTCCAGCCGGGCCCGGTAGGCGGCCGTCGTGTCTTCCAGCAGTGCGTGCAGCAGGAAGAAGTCGACGGCGTAGACGTGATAGTAGGCCGATTGCTCGAAGTGGCTGCCATCGCCGCGCACCTGGTTGACGATCTCTTCGGCGACGATGCGGCCGGCCGTCGCGCGCCATTCGGGGGCGCCGGGCAGGGCGGGGAACAGCCGGGCGGCCGCGTGCAGCGCCACGGCTTCGCCCAGCAGGTGGGTATTGGGCGAGAAGTAGACCGAGAGATTGTGCCGCAGGAAGACGCCATGTTGATAGATGGCCTCCGCCCAGCGCGCGCGGAGCGGATCAGGCAGCACTTCGGCCGCCAGATGCCAGGCCCAGAGCCAGCTCAACAGACGGAAGGCCACCTCCAGCGCCGAGGTCCATTGCATGCCATGGCCGTAAGGGTTGCGGTCCATCCAGTGCTCCAGGTGCGCGGCGATGGCGTTCAAATAGGACACTTTTCCCGTCATCCGCCAGGCTTGCCCGAGCAGCACCAGATGCTGGTGCCGGTTCAGCTCCCAGATGGCTTTGTGATCGCCTACCTGCTGGAAGTCGAGATAGGGAACACGGCGGAACCAGCGGTTGGGGTACTCCTTGCCGGCCTTGTAGTCGCGGCTCCAGCGGATATCGGGGCCGGTGTCGAGCGTTTCGCCGAACAAGGGAAACCGGCCTTCGATTACTTCTCGGGCGAGGCGGTCGAGCTCACCGGCATACGGAGTACCGCGCAGCGCGCCGCACACCGGTTTCGGATCGGGC
Organism: Acidobacteriota bacterium; assembly: GCA_016871155.1. Classification (GTDB taxonomy): domain Bacteria; phylum Acidobacteriota; class Terriglobia; order Bryobacterales; family Bryobacteraceae. Next base: position 4,771 of record VFZO01000163.1, read on the forward strand.
AGCAACGGGGCCATGGAAAGGGTCCCGCGGAAACGCGGCGGCCGGAGCAGGTAACCGAGGTTGGCGGACTCCTGCCGCAGACGAAACGAGATTTTGGTGATTCAGGCCAAGCGAGCGGGCGCGGTAACGCTGCAACGCGTGGCCGAGCAGCACGGCGGCGGCCAGGAGGCTATAGTGCGTCAGCCTCGGTACAACAAAATAGGGCAGCATATCGCTCCCCTAAAATCCTAGCTTATGGCCCCCTGGCAGTACGGCTCCCGGGGAGGTCCAGGTTAGGCAACAATGGGGACATGCACATCCAGGCCGTGCTCCTTGAACAGCCTGGGATCTCTATTGCGGAGTAGGTGACGGATCAAGCGGCAAAGCCGAACCTCGCATCGAATTTTGGAGGGCTCCGAGTGGCCGGACCTGTTGTTCGCCTATCATGATCGTGTCACGCTCGGGCCCGCAGCCATGAAGGCTCCCAATGGCGCTTCGCCCACTCAGCGGCTGAGCCAACTGAGCGCCGGATCGTTCGTCATCCGCATGCGCCGCGCGAGAACCTTCCGCAGTTTCGCGGCAAGTTGTTGGCGCTCGGAAAATAAGTTGTTTGTCTCGCCCGGGTCCCTGTCAATCTCGTACAGCGCCTGCTTGCCGGATTCCCAAACGATCAGCTTGTGCGTCCGGGAACGCACCACGCGATACGGTTCCACGGCCTGGCGCGTGGCCAGCCCCTCGGGCCGCCCATCCGTCCAGGCCGCGAAAGAATGCTGACGCCGCGACGGCCGTCCGGTCAACTCCGGGCGCAAGCTGCTGCCGCTGAGCGCGTACGCGGGACGCACTCCCGCGTAGTCAAGCAGCGTCGCCGGAATATCGATACTCGCTACGGGGCTGTTGTTCTTCCCTCGCGCTTTGACGGCGCCGCCGGAAACGATATACGGCACGCGCAGGGACTCCTCCCAGGGATGCACCTTGCCGTCCAGTCCCTTGGTCCCGCAGAGGAATCCGTTGTCACCGAGGAATACAACCAGGGTGTTCTCCCACTGGCCGGCCTGTTCAATGGCCTCGATCACGCGGCCCACATGAGCGTCCAAGTGCGAGATGACCGCGTAATACGTGGACCAGTCGAACTCGGTGGCGTCCTTCGGATGTACGGGAGGCGGTTGAGGATTCCTGGGCCGGAAGTCATCCACGACTGTGTAGGGAGTGTGTGGTGCGTTATAGGCCAGCCACATCAGGTAAGGCTGCGTAGCCCCACGAATCGCGTCGATCGCCGTATTGGAGAACAGCTCCGTAATGTGGCCGCGGACGGTCTCGTCCTTGCCATCCAAACCACGCCTCAGTTCCGGATCGATGTACTTGCTGCTGCCGCCGCGCATCCAAAGGGGCGCGTGTGAAAATCCGCAGGCCGCGGGAGAGTTCGTAATGTGCCACTTGCCGACGAGGTGCGTGGCGTAGCCGGCACGGCGGAGCTGCTCAACCACGGCCGGCCCGAAATCGGGCCTGAAAGCCTTGTATCCGTTCGACATCAGGCCGGACTGATACGTCTCAAGCCCGGAAAGCAGAATGCCGCGGCTCGGGCAGCACTGCGACGTGCTGACAATGCCGTGGGTGAAGTCCACGCCCCGTGACGCCAGCCGGTCCAGGTTCGGCGTCGCGATGTGCGGATTCCCGGCCGCACCCAGACACTGGTAATGATGGTCATCCGAGGAGATCAAGATCAGGTTGGGCCGCGGCGCCGCGGCAGCGAGAGAGGCGAGAAGTTGCCGGCGAGTCAACACAATAAGTCCTCCTTGCCCCCGCGCGGGAGCCGTTCGAGATCGCGGCGGTAAGGAGTCACTTCGCCCACTCCGCCTTCGGAAGCGGCAGATGCATGCTTTCTACCTTGCGCGCCGGGACGAACGCGCGAACGGACGCGGTGGTCCGCACCTGTTCCAACCAGAACACGCCGTCGAAATTACTGCTGTTGCCGCGCGTGCCCAGGAAATCGATGTCGCCGTCCTTATCCAGGTCGTATGCGACGAATCCGTCGTGCATGCCGCGCTTGGTGCGCACAATGTCGTGGCGGATCCAGGCTCCGGCGGGATCACCGGGGTTCTCGAACCAGGCAATCCGGCCCGCGACGCTCTCCGAGGTAACATCGTCCCCATCCCTGTCCCGCGGATAGCCCGAATAGGCGCCGGTGATCACGTCCATGTTCCCGTCACCATTGATGTCGGCGACCTGGATTCCCGTCGGCGCATCCGGAGCGATGCCGCCGATGTTGTGCCGCCGCCACGGACGGTTCAGATCCGCGGGCTGCTCGATCCACAACACATTGGGCTTCTCGCACAGCACGATGTCCAGCCGCCCGTCTCCGTTCAGATCGCGAAAGGCAGCCATGAACGCGGTGAGCCGTCCCCCGCCCTCGACTTCCATCCTCCGCTCGCGAAACGCGGGCCTTGCGCCGCCCAGGTTTTCATACCACCACATTCTCTGCTCGAACCGGCTGCCGGCCAGCACATCCAAGTCGCCGTCGCCATCCAGGTCTACTGGCTGGGCATTGACAGGAACTTTGGTCCGGCCGAGTACATGCTCGATCCATCCTGTTGGCCGCAGCGGATCCGATGGCGGCTCAATCCAGGAGATTTCCTTGAGCGGATGTTCCTTCCCTTCCTTGTCGCCTGGCTTGATCACAGGGTTCTGTTCCCCCTTGTTTGCCGTAACCACTTCCAGACGGCCGTCCTTGTTTAAATCGGCGAAAAACACGCGGATGAAGGAGCCGCGGCCCTGGAAATTCACGGGAATCACGCGCTCCCACCGGCGGACCCGCGCTTCTCTGCCCGGATTCTGCAGATAGAGCAGATGCGCCAATTCACAAGCCACGATCAGATCTGGGTAGCCGTCCGCATTCAGGTCGGCCACGGCCACATCTTCGGCGGCTTTGGCTTCGGCGCCCTCGGCCAGGGTAATCCGTTCCCATTGGTCCGGGTTGGCCGAGCCGAAGGCAATCCGCACGTGGCCGCTGTCCTCGTGCACGGTGACAAAATCGTTGTGGCCGTCCTTGTCGAAATCGGCCATCTGAATACCGTCCCCTCCCCGGACCGCGACGCCACCGTTGATCGCCTCGTTGTCGATCAGGTGTTCCTTCCAGGAAATGTACTGCCCCTGCGGGGTTCTGGCCCGGGCCGGAGTCTCGGCCACCACCGGCGGGCCGCTGCGGCTACGTTCCGGGACCGCACCACATGAAGCAAGCAACAGCAGGGACACGCATCGAAGGCGGTTTATCAGAAGATCACCTTCATGCCTAATTGCATGATCCGCGGCCCGGTAACGGTGTTGATCCGTCCGAAGGCCGGCGAGATCAGGTTCACGACAGGATCCCCGAGGTTGGCATGATTCAGCGCGTTGAACAGTTCCCAGCGGAACTGCAGGTTGAAGCGCTCGGTCAGCTTCGTGTTCTTGAACAACGCCAGATCCAGGTTGTACTGGCCGGGTCCGTAGACGAGGTTTCGCGACGAGTTGCCGAACTGGCCCAGCGCGGCAGCCGCGAACACCGAGGTGTCGAAATATCGAGCCTGCTGCTGATCGAAGCTCCGGCCCGGGGCAAGGCGCCAATCGCCGGTCACATCGGCGCGCTGGTTGCCGCCGCCCTGCAACGCCCGGTCGTTGCCGGGAATCACGGTAAGGGGCCCGCCGCTGAGAACGGTCACGATTCCATTGGCCTGCCACCCCTGGGTGAGCCGCGAAAAGGGTCCCGTTTTCCGCGGCATCGGGATGGAAGCGAGGAAGGAAGTGACAAAGTTGTGCCTCCGGTCGAAATCCGACGGTCCGCGGTCGGCTCGAATGTTACGCCGGTCCTGAATGAGCGGGACATTGCGATCCACCGACTGCAGATCCAGCGACTTCGACCAGGTATAGTTGGCCATCATGAAAAACCCTTTGACGAAGCGGCGGTTGAAGCTGAGTTGCATGGAGTGATAGCTCGACGTGCCGGCGGTAGCGGCCGCCACGATGCTCTGGAAATCACGGAAAGGCCGGCGCGCGTCGATATTCGCCGTGGTCGAGGCGCCGGGCACGAAAACCGCCTGATTCTCCTCGTAGTTGATGTGAAGCTTGGTTCCCTTGGAGCCCACATAGGCGGCCGTCACGACGTTGCCGGCGCCGATTTCGCGCTGGAGCGTGAAGTTCCACTGCTGCATGTACGGAGTGGCGTTGTCGAACGGAAAGTAGCGCGCGATCGTAGTGGGCGTAACGAAACGGTACGCGCGGCGCTCCTCCGCGGAGGTTGGCGGACGGAACGGGAACGGATCGCCTCCCGGAAACCCGCTCCAGGGATTTTCAAAACTGGCCGGGTCGTTGATGCGGATGCGGAGCACGAAGGGCTGGTTGATTTGCGCTTCGTTGAGGAGGAAGCCGCGGGAGGTGTTAAAGAACGCCCCATAACCGGCGCGGACGCTGGTTTTCGAGTTCGGGCCGAACGGCAGCCAGGCGAAGCCAGCGCGAGGAGCGAAGTTGTTCCAGTCCGAAGGGATCGTCGCGCGGGGAATGCCGGGGTCGTTCGGATACAGCAATCCCGGAGGCGCGTTCGGATAGATGGTCGATCGTTGGCCGGGCTGAAAAGTCACCATCTCGTTGTTGGCGTCCGAGATGGCAAAGTTGGGCTCCCATCGCAATCCCAGATTTAACGTGAGGGTACGCGCCGCCTTCCAGTCGTCCTGAATGAAGTAGCCGGTGGTCGAATAGCGGTTCCCGGAGCGCAGCAACGACTGTTGCGTGAAATTCGCCGGCAGCCCCAGCAGGTAGTCGGCATAACCGTTGCCGGCCCGCAATCCGCTCCAGTTGAACGTCTGCCCGTCCGATTCGTTGCTCGCCTCGCGGTTCGCGACGTTGTAGGCATACTCGCCGCCGATCTTGATCAGGTGTGCGCCTCTGGTCCAGGTCAACGTATTGCGCACCTCGTGCGAATGGGGGTCGAAGCCGACGTAATTTTCGCCGGTGATCGCATAGTAGCCGGCGACCTGCCCGAGCCGCGTATTCATCGGGAACTGCGGCGTCGCCGACTTTGTCCGCACGCCTACGTAGTCATAGCGGAAACCTGGAGCCAGTTTGCCCGGTTCGCCCGGATACTTGTCCGGAAGAATCGGAAGCGCGCCCCGGCCGAAGTTCAGGTGGTTGATGGTGTAGCTGAAAGTGTTCAGCAGCGCCGGGGTGATGACCTTGGTGTAGTTGACGAGACCGCGATTGTTCGTCCAATTCGCGAAGCCGTCGGAAAGCGGTACCGTGAAGTTCTGCGTGCCGATGGTGTCATTGAAAAAATAGCTAAGGTAAAGACGGTCGTTGTCGGTGAAGTTGTGGTCGAAGCGGGTTATGACCTGATTGCGGTCGTCGGTGGCCGGGCTGTTGTAGATGAACTGGTTGGCACCGAAGTTGGGAAGCGGTACGAGCACATCGACGATGGCCCGGGCGGCCTGCGATTGCCGGGTAAGCGGAATGCTGTGGTTGGGGAAGGGCAGGCGGTTCGCGGTGGCAGGGTCAAAAGGCCTTCGCGCCGTTGCGGAAAAATCGCCGGCCCGTTCGGCGGCGGTGGGAACGATCAGGTCCGTCCGCGTTGTCGAACGCCGCTCGCGCAGCGATTCCCAGGAGGCGAACAGGAACGACTTATCCCGCCGTATGGGCCCGCCGGCGGACGCGCCAAACTGATTGCGGCGCAGCTTCTGTTTCGCCACCAGCCCGCGGTGCGCAAAGAACGACCGGGCGTCGAGTGCGTCGTTGCGCAGAAAGTCGTAAGCGGTGCCGTGGATCTGATTGGTGCCGCTCTTGGTCACGGCCGTCACCAGCGATCCGGCGCCGCGCCCGTATTCGGCGCTGAAGCTCGACGACAGCACGCTGAACTCCTGCAGCGCGTCCGGATTCGGCAGAGAAGTTGCGAAGCCGGTGAACACGTCGACGTTCTGGCCGCCGTCGAGAAGGAAGTTGTTGTCGGTACCGCGCGCACCGTTTACCGAATATCCGCCTTCCTGCGCGAAACTTGCCCGGGCGCTGGTGTGATTCACCGCCCCAGGCAGCAACGCCTGCAACTGGAGCGCATTGCGTCCGTTCAGAGGCAGGTCGGTGATCTGCTCGCGGCGTACCACGGTGCGGATGGTCGAGGTCGCGGTTTCCAGGGCCGACACGCTGGCGGTGACCTCCACGGAGTCCGCAACCGCGCCTACCTCCAGCGCAACATCGACGGTCAGGGTCTGTTCGGCCGTGAGGTTGATCCCGCTCCGCTGCACGCGCTTGAAGCCTTCGGCGCTCGCCTCGAGGCGGTAATCGCCTACCGGAAGCCGCGAGAAGTTGTAGCGTCCTGCCCCATCCGAAACCGTCCGGTAGGATATACCGGTGCTGACATTCGAGATCGTGAGTTGCACACCGGGCGCGGCAGCCCCGCTCGAGTCCGTGGCGACGCCGACTACCGTGGCGCTGCCTTGAGCGAACAGCTGCGCGCCAAGCAGACTCAGCGCGGCCATCGCGATCATTGTACGCATGAATTACCCCTTTCGCTCTACCGCGAGCCGCCCGGTCAGCGAAGCCCGAATACGAATAACCCGCTGCCGGCGGCAATGGCCACACGCTGCTCGCCGCCGGCCGCGAACGACATCGGCGAAGCCCTCACGCGGCCGCCGAGGTTCATATGCCAAAGGTCGCGGCCGTCGCGCGCGTCGAGCGCTTTGAAGTAGCCGTCTTCGGTCCCGGCGAAAAGCAAGCCCCCCGCCGTCGAGAGCACGCCGGCAATGGAAGGAACCCGCAGCTTGTGTTCCCACTTGGCTTCGCCCGTGGAAGGATCCAGTGCGCGCACCGCGCCGTACCAATCGCCGGACACTTGTTCGTTGTTGACGAAGCCCCCTTGGAAGCGGCGGCCCGGCTTGTAGTCCGCCTCACCTTTGTAATAGAGGCTTCCGCCTTCGCGCGCCGTGACATAGAAGAGATCCGTGGCGGGGCTATACGAGGGAGAGCTCCAATTCGTGCCGCCGGCAATTGCGGGGTAGACGTGATTGCCCTCCGGCGTCGGGCCCTTGCCTGGAGCGCGCACCGGACGGCCGCGCTCGTCGAGGCCCACGGCCCACGTCTGCTTCACATAGGCCCGGCCGTGCAGAAACTCACCCGTCGCCCGGTCAAGGACATAGTAGAAGCCGTTGCGATTGGCTGTGACCAGCACTTTGCGATTCTGCCCGCGCACGGGGCGGTCGAGCAACATCATGATCTGGGTGGCATCCCAATCGTGCTCGTCGTGCGGCGTGAACTGGAAATGCCATTTGCGCTGGCCGGTGTCGGGGTCGAGTGCGACGACGGAGCAGGAGAACAGGTTGTCACCCAGGCGGACATCGCCGTTCCAGTCCGGGCCGGGATTGCCGGTCCCCCAATAGGTGAGGTTGAGTTCCGGATCGTAACTGCCGGTGATCCAGACCGATGAGCCGCCGGTTTTCCAGGAATCGCCCGCCCACGTCTCCCGTCCGAACTCGCCCGGACCAGCCACCGTATGGAAGCGCCATTTGCGCTGGCCGGTGGCGACGTCGTAGGCGTCAATAAAGCCGCGAATGCCGTACTCGCCGCCCGCCACGCCTACCAGCACCTTATCCTTCACCACGAGCGGCGCATGCGTGCCGGAGTAGCCGGCCCGATAGTCGATCATCTCCGTGTCCCACAACAGGCGGCCGGTCTTGCGGTCGAGGGCGATGACATGAGCGTCGACGGTGGCGGCGAAGAGGCGGTCGCCCTGGATGGCCAGGCCCCGGTTGACCTGGCCGCAACAGACCTGCGGCAGCGGCGGCATGGCGCGCTTGTACTCCCAGAGGCGGACGCCCGTGGCGGCATCCAGCGCCACGACATCACTCGGCGGCAGGGTGATGTACATCACGCCGTCCACTACTAGAGGCGTGGTTTCGAACTTCTCGACGATCTTCGCCTGGTAAATCCACTTGATCTCGAGGTCCTTCACGTTCGCGGGCGTCAGAGCGGCAAGTCCGCTGTGCCGCTGAGAGCGATAGTCGCCCGAGTACGTTAACCAGTTCTGCGGAGTTTTCTGGGCGTCAATCAGTTGCTGATGAGTGACTTGGGCGGCGGCGGCCTGAGCCAACAGTGCCGCAAGCAAGAAGCGTTCCGTCATCGTTTGCCTCCGCACAGATGAGCCAGCACGTCATCGATTTGACCCGCGCTCAGCGACTTGGCGAACGAAGGCATCAAAGATTCCTTTGGAAACACGACAGCGGCGAGCCCGCTCCGCTGGAACGAGCGGACTTGCTCCCGCACGTCCAGCAGGTGGATTGTGTATTCGTCCTGATTGAGTAGCAGCCCCTGTACGGCCTCGCCCTGGGCGGTGCGGACGCGCACGGCGCGAAACGCCCTTGAGATGACTTTGTCCGGTTCGACGATCGACTCGCGCAGATGCTCTCGCGAGCGCGTTGCGCCGATGGCCGCGAGGTCCGGCCCCAGCCGCGAAGCCGCGCTGTGGCAATTCTGGCAGACGCTCTGGAAAACGGCGGCGCCTTTCACCGGATCGCCGGCGCCGGCCCGGCATCCTTGGCCTCGCCCCGATGCGTTCTGTTCAATCTGACGGACGAAAAGCAGAATCTTCCAGACTTCATCCTCTTCGAGAGGATGCCCGGTCATTTCCGTGCCGGGCACGCCGTCGGCGATAGTGCGGTACACCTCACGGTCGGACGAACCGTGCTTGCGGTAAGAGGAAGCGAGTTGCGAACCGCGGCCGGAAGCGCCATCCATCCCATGACAGAAAACGCAGTAGAAGCTGTAAAGCCGCCGGCCCTTCGCTAAAGCGTCCTGGTCGGCGAGCGTGTAAGGATTCGTCTCGCGCGTTTGGGCACTGACGCCAAGGGCGACCAGGGTCAAGGCTAGTCGCATGCGGACAAATCTATCACAAGTGAAGAGAGAATGCTGGACTGAACCCCAAAATTGAGACAATCGCGAATGTCACACTTTGCAGCGAAAGGATCTGCGAGTGGCGAGGAAGCGAGGCGTGGGGAACTACCCACTGGAAT
>VFZO01000164.1 GCA_016871155.1 Acidobacteriota bacterium
GTAGACGCTGCCGTTGCCGTGCGCGTAGGGTGCCTTGCCGAAGTCGTCTTCCAACTGCACTTCATAGTGGTTGCGGAGGCCGATTCCGCTATTGCCGTCTTTCTGGAGCCGGTACTCCGCGTGGAGTTCAAAGTTCCGGTAGTGTTCGGTGGTGAACAGCGTTGGCGCCTTATTGTTGGTGTTCTTCAGCACGCCGTCCTGCTGCACCCAGCCGCTCTTGAGCGGAAACGTGAGCGGAACGGGATCGCCCTTCCGCCATGTGCCGTCGTCGTGCTCCGCAAGCACAGGTGCGCGGCTTCCGGTCCACTGCGTCTCGCGGCCGCCAACGGTCGTGGAGCCGGTTAACCGGTCGCCGTCCCGGCGGGCTACAACGAAAGCTTCCACCTTCCGGCCGCCGTCAAAGGTGCGTTCCACGCGGAACCGATGCTCGTTGCCATTCGACACGACGTCTTTCATTTCCGCCAGACGCCCGCCGGTGGCCCCGAAGAAGTGCCCGGTGTCGTAGCCGATCCAATACACTTTGTTCGGTCCGGCTTCCAGGTTCCACCGGCCGGTAAACGGCGAGCGCCAATGTTTGTCGGCGAAGTTCATCCATTGCGTCCAGTCATAGAGCGTCACGTCGTGCTTGCCGTTTCGAATGTGATACCCGATGCGGCCAATGCTGGGCCGCTCAATGGGCGGCATTTCTTTGGCCGGCAGGCCCTCCGTGCCAAGCAACCGATAGACCGGATCGGCCGCGAGCGCACTGAGAAACTCGCCGCGCGGATCGGCCCATTGATCCTCAACAGCAGAGTTGACGTAGAGCGGCCGCGGAGCGATCAACGCCAGAAGCATATGCTGATCCACTGGCATCTCGCTCTCCCTGCCGTTGTACCGCTTGTAGCGGCTGGTGAACCAGTGCGGAAAGGCGGTATTAATGCGCTCTGTGGTCTCGCCGAATACCCGGCGGGCTAACGCCGCGCCACCCTCACCGGAGTTGTTGGAAATCACGATGGCGAAACGTTCGTCCTGCGCACCGGCCCACAGCGCCGCCTTGCCGATACGGGAGTGGCCGTGCAGAGCGACGCGCTTGGAATCGATGTCCTTGTCCGTTTCCAAGTGATCCATGATGCGGCTAAGACCCCAGGCCCAAGCGCCCAGCGAACCCCAGTCCTTGTCCGGAAACAACGCGTGTACGCCGTTTTGAAAACCATCGTCGAAATCGGGATCGAAGTCGCCGTAGTAGGCCGTTACGGTGCCGTAGCCGCGAGCGATCACGTGCTCCACCTCCCAGCGCGAGGCGCCGTTGCCTCGCTCCTTCTCCGAAGCCTGGTGGTTGTTATCCTTCGCGCGCATCCAGGACTTAGTGACGCGAATTGCCGGGTCCTTGTGCACGGCGTGATTTCCGGTAAAGTTCAAACCAAGGAAGACGGGCACAGGACCCTTCACGTGGTTCGGCAGGAAGATCAGAACTTCGGCGTAATGGCCGTTGGGGAACTGCAACCGCACCTGCTTCCGCGTGGCCGCACCGCCAAGCGCGTTTTTCGAGATGTCGAGGATCTCGGCCTTCACGTCGATTTTGCGGACCGGTGTGCGGCCGTACACCTCACCGGAAAACAGATTCAAAATTTCGGCGCGCCGCCGGTTCGTCCAGTCCCCGGCCGTGCGCGTGTTTGCCAGCGGATCCGGCAGCGTGTAGCGCGGGACCTTCGCTTCGTCGTAGTTGGCCCCCGGCGGCTGGGCGTACGCGATCGTCAGGAAGAAGAAGCGGAGCATCCCAAGAGTTTACGCGAGCCACTCGCGAATCTGGGCATCAGTCAGGTTGCCGCCGCACAGAATAATCGCGTTGCGCCGGCCGCGAAAAGACTCTGGGTCCTCCAGCATCGCGGCAAGGCCTACCGCGCCGGAGGGTTCCACGACGATTCCGGCGTAGCGATGGATCAGACGCATGGCTTTCAGAATGGTCTGCTCCTTGACCAGGTGCAGTTCGTCGTAGGCTCCGTCGAGATATTCGAGCGCAGCCGGAATGGGAATTCGGACGCCAATTCCGTCGGCAATGGTGGAGATGGACGGATGTGTGATCGTCTTCCCATGCATGAGCGACTCCGTCATAGCAGGCGCGCCGGCGGCTTGCACGCCGACGATTCTCACGTTTGGCATCAGCGCCCGAATCGCGGCGGCGACGCCCCCGAGCAGGGCTCCGTTGCCTAGCGGGACCAGCAGCGTGTCGAACGATGCCGTGGCCAGTTCGATACCGATCGTTCCCGCGCCTTCGGCCGTCGCGAGTTCCAGAGCGTCTTCGATGAACCTGCCACCGGAGGCGCGGGCGGCGAGCTTGGCGGCGTCGAAGTCCTCGCCGGTCAGAACAACCTCCGCACCGAGTTCCGTCATTCGCTGAACCTTCAGCCGATTGGCGTTCGCCGCCGCGTAGACGGTGAGCGGAATTCCGCGGGCCCGGCACGCGTAAGCCATGGCCTGACCGAAGTTCCCGGCGCTGGCGCATACGAGCGGCTCGCGAACCTCGAGCGTCTCCAGCAGCCACTCCGCGCCGCGCCCTTTGAAACAGCGAATCGGGTTCAGGGTTTCGACCTTCAAAAGAGTGTGGAACAGAGGCTCACAGACGAATTGAGGGGAGTGTAGAAATACGGGATTGATGCGCTGGGCCGCCCGCTGAATCCGGTCAAAGGAGATCATGGGAGGTTCGACTCCAGCCACTCGATCATTTCCCGTTGCTTGTCCGCGCGGCCGATCGCCGTCTCCAAATTGATGTAACGAACGTACCGGCGCCCCATGGTACGCGAGAGCGACCCGTCCTCGTCGCCGCGAGGCTCGTCCTGCAGCACGGCGTTGTAGGGCGACGATTGGATTTTGTCGAAGTCCGACCGCCGCGTGCAGAGAAAAAAGTCATTGGGCTCGCCCGGCGCTTTCAAAGACACTGCCGCCGAGATTGGAATTTCGTCATTCACGGAGTAGCCGCGCGCGTTATTGTGGAGGACGATGAGCAGGCCATCACCAGGCGGAGTAATCTCGGCTAGAAATTTTTCGCGGTCCTTGGCCACGGTCCGAATCACTTGCGCGCGTTCGGCCTGGCTTGCCTGCGGATTCAGCCGGCGAAGATTCTTGTCCAGTCCATCGTCGTTAAACATGCGGTTCGGATCGAACTGGAGCGTCAAAGTCTTGATAACTCGCGTTGGACTCTGGACTAGCCAAGCCTTGCCATTAAAGCGCTTCATGTGGGCGGCCAACACGCTGCCGGCGGTGGTTTCGTCGCCATGAATCCAGAGATATCGCCTGGAAGACTTTCCATGAGACAATTGCCGAAACCGGATACCGCTATAGTTTTTCGCCGCGGCCGCTCCAGCCGCCGCCGCGAGAACAAATCCCCTTCTGGTGATCATTAGTGAAAGTGTACGCCACGTTCCGCAGGCTCGCCGTTGTGTTCGTGCCCCTGGCCTTGATCTGGGCACAGAGGGAGTTTCGCGTCTACGAGCATTTGGAGGGCGCCTCCTCGGACGCTACGCTGCCGCCGGACTATGCGACGAAAGCCGAGTTCGTTCTTGGGCGGCTGATGTACCCATCCGGACGGGGCCGGTTTGGCGGAGGCGACTGGCTGCAAGGCGGAACGACCTGGACAGTGGACTATCCGAAGGGCGACCGCTTCTTCGCCTCCGCGCTGCGCCGATTGACGCGAATCGACACGCGCAGCGTGGAGCAGCCGGTGAACCCGGACGACGGCGACGATATCTACTATTGGCCGTACCTGCACGTTTCGATGCCGGGAACCTGGAACTTGACGGACCGGCAAGCGGCGAAGATCCGGGACTACCTGCTACGCGGAGGCTTCCTTTTCTGCGACAGCTTTTTCGGAACCGAAGAGTGGCTCGTGTTCGAACACGGGATCCGAAAGGTATTTCCGCAGGGGCAGATTGAAGATCTGGCCGCCTCCGATCCGATCTTTCAGACGGTTTACGACATCCGGGAGCGATACCAGGTTGGAAATTTTCGCAGCCTGATGAGCCGGGGCACACCCTATCGAGCCGACGGCACGGTACCATACTGGCGGGCGATTCGCGATGCAAAAGGCCGGATTGTGGTTGCGATGGCGTTCAATTCCGACTTGGGCGACTCCTGGCACCTGGCCGATGAGCCGCGTTACCCGGAGAAGTACTCGGCGCTTGGCATCCGGATCGGCGTCAACTACGTCACCTACGCGCTTACGCACTGATCCCGATTTAACAAAACTTTGACTACGATTTGGCCGTGCCCCGGTGACAATAGGGTGACCGGAAAACCGATGGCCACTTTCGAGAACGTTTGGGAAACCCGCGAATTCGCGCACGAGATTAAGTTTCTGCTTGACGAGGCGAAGGCAAGCCGCATTCGCGAGTGGGCGCGGCTGCGGCTGCAGGCCGATCCGAACTCCGACGTCGAATTGGGTGACGGATACCGAGTGACGAGTTTGTATTTCGACACGGCGCGGTTCGACGTGTTCCACCGGCGCGGGTCCTATGCGCGCGGGAAATACCGGGTGCGCCGCTACGGCACGGCATCCCGCGTTTTCCTGGAGAGGAAACTCAAGACCCGGTCGCTGGTTACCAAGCGGCGCTCATTGGTTGGCTTGGATGAAATCGACTTAAACAATCCGCCAGCGGACTGGCAGGGTGTGTGGTTTCAAAAGCGGCTGCGCCTCCGCGGACTGCGGCCCATTTGTCAAATCTCCTATCTCCGCACCGCCCGGATGGAGATGACTGATCTCGGCCCCGTCCGCCTGACGATCGATCAGGACCTGCGCGCCGCGTCAATCGACCGCCACGAGTTTTGCGGCGCGCGCGGGGAACCAGTCCTTCCGGGCCACGCCATTTTGGAATTGAAATTCCGAAGGGCCATGCCGCCTGTGTTCAAGGAGTTAATGGAGACGTTCGCGCTCACACCGGCACCGTTGTCGAAATACCGGGCCGCCGCCCAGGCGCTGGAGTTCGCGAGGTGAACCTTGCGTTCGATTGGTCAATTGCCGTTCGAATCCTGGCCGCCGTGATCATGGGCGGCACCGTCGCATGGATCCATCGACGTACGAGTCAACCGGCGAGCGACGGGACGAGCCTCCCCACGACCTTCGTACTGCTTGCCGGGTTAATCGCAATGGTCACGCAGGTCATCGGCGACAATGTCGCCCGGGCGTTCAGCCTGGTTGGCGCGCTCTCGATCGTGCGATTCCGGACGGTCGTCCGTGACACAAGAGACACCGCGTTTGTGATCTTCGCGGTTGTGGCGGGAATGGCAGCGGGCGCCGAAGCGTACTGGCTGGCCGGAGCGGGCATCGTCATTGTCGGCGGTGCGGCCTTTGCCTTGGCGGCACGCCGGACGGTGCCGGTCGAAACCGGAAACGCTCACGAGTTACGGCTGCGTGCGTCAATCGGAGTGGACGTGGAGTCCGCCATTGGGGACATCCTGCGCGAGTGCCTGTTAGGCCGGGAGGTTCTGGCAGTGGCGACGGTGAAGCAGGGCGGGGCGATCGATTACATCTATGCGGTGACGCCGCGCCCGGGAAAGGCCCCGGAGGAGCTAGTCCGGCGGTTGAACAAACTGGAAGGAATTCAAGAGGTGCGCTGGCAACAGCGCGGACAGGATGGAGAATAAGATGCGATTTTTGTTGTTTGTTTGCGTAGCGTTCGCACAGCCGCCGTTCGGTTTCGGCCCGCCGTTCGGCGGAGAGCAGAAGATTGTCAAGGACCACGACAAGGACGGCGACGGCCGCCTGAGTAAGGAGGAGCGCGCCGAAGCGCGGAAGGCTCTCGCATCCCGGCCCCGCCGCGGTCCGGGCGGTCCCGGTGGATTTCGAGGGCCGCGTCCGGACGGCGGGCCTCCAGGCGGGCCTCCAGGCGGACCCCCAGGCGGACCCCCGCCCGGCATGCGTGGAGGGTTTGGACCTCCCGGGTTTATGCGCCTGGAGCCGGGAACGCCTGGAAAGAAGCTGACACCCGCGGACGTGAAGACCTACGGGAAGGAGCCACTTTACGATCTGACCGTTCTGCGCACGCTGTTCCTGGAGTTCGACACGCCCGATTGGGAAGCCGAAATGGCCGAGTTCAATAACACCGACGTGGAGATGCCGGCCGTGCTGACCGTCGACGGGAAGGCCTACAAAGACGTTGGCGTTCACTTCCGCGGCGCTTCGTCGTTCATGATGGTGCCGGCCGGGCGGAAACGCTCCCTGAATTTGTCGCTCGATTGGGTCAACAAGGATCAGCGGCTGCTGGGCTATCGAACTCTGAATCTGTTGAATTCGAACGGCGATCCGTCGATGATGCGCTACGCGCTCTACGCCGAAGTGGCGAAAAACTATATCGCGATGCCAAAGGCGAATTTCACGCGTGTCGTGCTTAACGGCGAAAATTGGGGCATCTATCCGAGCGTGCAGCAGTTCAATGCGGACTTTCTCAAGGAGCACTTCAAGGCGTCCGGTGGCGCCCGCTGGAAAGTTCCGGGCAGCCCGCGAGGCCGGGGTGGCCTGCGCCACTTAGGCGAAAATGTGGAGGAGTATAAGCGCATCTACGAGATCAAGTCAAAGGACGATCCGAAGTCCTGGGCTGCGTTCATTAACCTCACCAAGGTCTTGACTGAAACGCCGCCGGAGAAATTGGAAGGCGCGCTGGAGCCGATCGTGGATGTCGACGGCGCCCTGAAATTCCTGGCCCTTGAGAACGTGCTGATCAACTCCGACGGGTACTGGACGCGAGCGAGCGACTACAACATCTACATGGAACCATCGGGCAAGTTCCACATTATTCCTCACGATGTGAACGAGTCCTTCCGGACACCCGACGGTCCCGGCGCGCGCGGCGGCGTGGACCTGGACATCTTCGCCGGTTCCGACGACCCGGAAAAGGCGCTGCTGCACCGCTTGTTGGCCGTCCCGGAGTTGCGCGCCCGGTACACCGGCTACGTCCGCGCAATCGCCGAGGACTGGCTAGACTGGAAGAAGCTCGGGCCTATCACGGCGAGGTGGAAGGCGATGCTGGAGGCCGACGTGAAGATCGAAACCCGCATGGTGGGAAAGCCGGAGAATTTCGCGCAATCGATCGACGGAGAACTGGAGCGCGGAATCAGTATTAAACAATTCGTGGACCAGCGGCGCGCCTACCTGCTGGGACGCGAGGATGTGAAGCGGGCCAAGCGGCCCTAGGTGCCATAATGAAGGCGGAGAATTCATGGTTACCGCCGAAGAACTCAATCCGTGGCTGAACGCCGCCAAACGATTTGAAAATGCCGCAGACCGTCTGGACCTGGACGACGGAATGCGGAAAGTTCTGAAAACACCGGCGAAGGAACTAACGGTCGCGATCCCCGTGATGCTGGACGATGGCCGCCTGGAAGTGTTTACCGGCTACCGCGTGCAACATTCGATTGCACGGGGGCCGGCCAAGGGCGGCATCCGCTATGCGCCGGACGTGACACTGGACGAAGTGCGCGCTCTCGCGTCGTGGATGAGTTGGAAATGCGCTGTCGTGAACCTGCCGTACGGCGGCGGCAAGGGCGGCGTGATCTGCGATCCATCGATACTTTCCGATATTGAATTGGAGCGGATCACGCGCCGGTACACGGCGGAAATCATCGACATCATCGGGCCGGAGAAAGATATTCCGGCGCCCGACATGAATACGAATGAGCGAACCATGGCATGGATCATGGACACCTATTCGATGCACAAGCGCGAGACCACGACGGGCGTGGTGACCGGAAAGCCGCTCAACCTGGGCGGTTCGCGCGGCCGGCCGGAGGCGACGGGCCGCGGCTGCCTGTTCGTGAGTAAGGAGGCGCTGAAACAGTTCCACATCCCTCCCACGAAAGCGCGCGTGGTGATTCAGGGCTTCGGAAACGTGGGCGGCATGGCGGCGCGTTTGATGGCTAAGGAAGGCATCCATATCATCGCCGTGATCGAACATGACGGCGCAGTGCACAATCCGGCCGGACTGGACATCGAAGCGCTGATGGTGCACAAGAAGGCGACGGGTTCCGTCCTCGACTTCGAAGGAGCCACCAACATCGACCGCGATGAAGCGCTGTTCCTGGAGTGCGACGTTTTGCTGCCAGCGGCGAAGGAAAATGTGATCACTTCGGACACCGCGCCGAAGGTGAACTGCAAGATCGTCTGCGAAGGCGCCAACGGCCCCACTACGGCATCGGCGGACAAGATTCTTGAGGAACGCGGAATCTTCGTCATTCCGGACATTCTCGCCAACGCGGGCGGCGTTACGGTTTCGTACTTCGAGTGGGTGCAGGACCGCCAGGCGTATTTCTGGAACGAAAACCTCGTGAATACCCGGCTGGAAGAGATCATGGTGGAGAGTTTCTACGACGTCGCGCGATATTCGAAGCAGCACGGCGTGGAAAACCGCACCGCCGCCTACATGCTGGCATTGGACCGCGTTGCGTTCGCGATCAAATTACGGGGCATTTACGCCTAGCGATGACCGATAGTTCGACGCCGCTGATGCGGCAGTATAACTCCGTGAAACAGCAAGTGCCCGGCGCACTGCTGTTTTTCCGGCTTGGCGATTTCTACGAGCTTTTCTTCGACGACGCCGTTACGGCGGCTCGTGAATTGGAGATCACACTCACGTCGCGGAATAAAGACGCCGAACAGCCCGTGCCCATGTGCGGCGTGCCTTATCACGCGGCCGATGGCTATCTGGCGCGCCTCATCGCCAAGGGCCACCGTGTCGCGATCTGCGAGCAGATGGAGCAGCCGGGTCCGGGCAAGAAACTGGTGCGCCGTGAGGTGACGCGAATCGTAACGCCTGGCACGGCGACGGATTCCAACATGTTGCGCTCGCGCGAGAACAACTATTTGGCCGCCGTGCACAAGACGGGCGTGGCGTACGTGGACGTTTCGACGGGCGAGTTCAAGTGCACCGAGTTGGGTCCGGAAGAATCGACTCCGCTGCTGGAGAGTCTGCATGTGCGGGAGGTTTTGGTGGCCGAGGGCGTTTCGGTTCCCGGCGTCAAGACAAATACGAAATTGGACGCCTGGGTCTTTGACTTGGACTACGGCGAGCGCATTCTGAAGGAGCATTTTGGCCTGCTGAGTCTTGACGGCTGCGGCCTGCAAGGGCGAGGCCCGGCCACGGCCGCCGCCGGCGCCGTGTTGCACTATTTGCGAGACACGCAGAGGGCTGCGCTCGACCACGTGGAGCGCCCGCGGTATTTCGAACGCGGCGACTCCATGGTGTTGGACGCGGTCACGGTGCGCAACCTCGAGCTCGTGGATCCGATGTTCGCGGGCGAGTCGCGCGAGTCGACGCTGGTGAGTGTGCTGGACACGACGATGACGGGAATGGGCGGGCGATTGCTGCGCCGCCGCCTGTTGAGTCCATCCCTGCGTGTGGATGAGATCAACGCGCGGCTGGACGGCGTCGAGTCGTTTCTTCGCGACGCGATTCTGCGCGCCGAGGTGCGGCGGATCCTGGGTCAGGTGCTCGATCTGGAACGGCTGTTGGCAAAAGTCACGCTTGGAACGGCTGGCCCGCGCGAGGTGTTGGCGCTCGGCAAAAGCATGGCGCGGGTTCCGGAACTCAATGCGCTGCTGGGCGATGCCCGGTTCGACGAAGTGGCAGAAGCGAGAGAGCGGATCCTTGCATCCATCGCCGCCGAGCCGCCGGCCACGCTGAACGACGGCGGCACAATTCGCGATGGCGTGCATGCGGAACTGGACGAGTTGCGCGACGTTAGCCGCAACTCGAAGCAGTACCTGGCGAACATCGAGGTGCGGGAGCGCCAGCGCACGGGCATTTCGTCGTTGAAGGTCCGGTTCAATAACGTATTCGGCTATTACATTGAGATCTCCAAGGCCAACCTGCACCTGGCTCCCGGCGACTACGACAGGAAACAGACGCTTGTGGGCGCCGAACGCTTCACGACGCCGGAATTGAAAGAGCTGGAGGGAAAGATCCTGGCGGCGCAGGAGAAGATCCTGGCGATTGAACGGGAACTCTTCACGGAGGTTCGTTCCTTCGCGGCCGCGCACGCGGAGCGTATTCGCACGTTGGCGAATGCAATCGCGGATTTGGATCTGAGCGCGGGCTTGGCGCAGGTGGCCGCGGAGAACAAGTACACAAGGCCGGCCTTCACCGGAACGGGCGAGTTGAAGATTGCCGCCGGGCGTCATCCGGTGATTGAACAGCTTACCGAACGCGAAGCCCAGCGATTCATCCCCAACGACGTTTTCCTCGACTCCGGAGGCGAGTTTCTTGGCCTGATTACCGGTCCGAACATGGGCGGCAAATCGACGTACCTGCGGCAAACGGCGCTGATCAGCATTCTGGCGCAGATGGGTTCTTACGTGCCCGCGGCGGAGGCTGTGTTGCCGATCGTCGACCGGGTGTTCACACGAATCGGTGCGGCGGACAATCTGGCGCGCGGGCGATCGACCTTCATGGTGGAGATGACCGAGACCGCCGTGATTCTGAATACGGCGACGCAGCGGTCGCTGGTCATCCTCGACGAAATCGGCCGCGGCACGGCCACCTACGATGGCCTAGCGCTGGCGTGGGCAGTGGTGGAGCACATTCACAACCGCATCGGCGCGCGAACGCTATTCGCGACGCACTATCACGAACTCACCGAATTATCCGAAAAATTGAAAGGCGTGCGGAACCTGCACGTAGCGGTGAAAGAGGCCGGGGACCAAATTCTGTTCCTGCGCAAAGTGCAGCCCGGAGCGGCGGACAAAAGCTACGGTATTGAAGTCGCGCGCCTGGCGGCGCTGCCCTTCAGCGTGATTGAACGGGCGAGAGAGATTCTGGCGCTGCATGAGCGGGCGGAGCAGTCCGTGGTGGAGAGCGCCGAGCCCCGGCCGGAGCGCGGGCATATGCAGATACGCCTGTTCGAACCGGTGAACGGGGGTATCGCCGAGCGGATTCGCGCGTTGAAACTCGATGAACTGCGGCCTATTGAAGCGCTGCAAATATTGGCTGAACTACAAAAGGACTTGCAATGATCGTCGCTGGAATCATGAGCGGAACGTCGCTCGACGGTGTCAACGTCGCGGCGGTGGAATTGAACGGATCGAAAGGCTGGAAGCTGCTGGAGTTTCAATCGAAGCCGTACCCAAAGAAACTCCGCGAACGGCTGCTGGCGGTCTCAAACGCCGTTGCGCACACGGGTGAAGTGGCGTCGCTCGGTTTCGAACTGGGCGAGATCTACGCACGTTCCATTCTGGATTTGAACACTCGCGTCGAGTTGATCGGCTGCCATGGTCAGACGATTTTTCACGGCCCCGCATGCACGCTGCAACTTGGAGAGGCGCAAGTGATCGCGGAGCGCACCGGCGTGCCGGTCGTGAACAATTTCCGGCCTCGTGATATGGCTGCAGGCGGCCAGGGCGCGCCGCTGGTCCCCTTCCTCGACTATCTATTGTTCCGGCACAAAACGCGCAATCGCGTGCTTCTGAATTTGGGCGGCATTGCGAACGTCAGCCTCATTCCGGCGGGGGCTGCGCCGGAGAACGTAGTAGCGTTCGATACAGGCCCGGCCAACATGGTTATCGATCAGCTTGTGTGGATCGCGACCAAGGGCAAGCGAAGCTACGATGCGGGTGGCCGGATCGCGGCGAAGGCGAAGCCGGACGCCAAACTGCTGAGGATTTTGCTGCGGGACCGTTACTATTCGAAGAAGCCGCCAAAGAGTTGCGGCCGCGAGCAGTACGGCAAGGAGTTTATTCAACAGCTGCTTGCGACACAATTGCCGCTGGACGTGCTGATCGCCACGGCGACGCTGTTGACGCCGCTAACAATCGCCGAGAGCATTACGGACTTTCCGGCCGCCGAGTTGATCGCGGGCGGCGGCGGCACGAAGAACCCGATGATCATGAATCACCTGCGCGGACTGCTGCCGAACACCACTGTGATGACGACGGACGACTTCGGCTTGCCGGCGGAGGCGAAGGAGGCGGTGGCGTTCGCCATAATGGCCAGGGAAACATGGCGGCGGCGGCCCGGCAACGTGCCGAGCGCGACCGGCGCGAAGCGCGCCGTCATTTTGGGGCAAGTGACCTACGCCTAGGATGCGATACCCTGGCTATCGGCCATGAAAATCGCAGCACTCTTCCTTGTATCCCTCGCACTCCTGGCGCAGCACGTGCAGGACGAAGATAAGAAGAAACGCAATCCAGCCATAGGCAATCCACAAGCGATCGCCGAAGGCGAGAAAATGTTCAACTCCGGCTGCGCCGGCTGCCACGGGCCCGGAGGACAAGGCGGCCGCGGTCCCAACCTCGCGTTTGGCCGCGTGATGTGGCACACACTCACCGACGAGCAGACGTTCCAACTCATTCGGGACGGCGTACCCAACGCCGGCATGCCGCCGTCCTCGATGCCCGAGGAGAAGCTGTGGCAATTGGCGGCGTACGTGAAATCGCTGCGAGAACCCGCCGCGGAGGCGCCGCTGCAAGGAAACGCGGACCTGGGCAAGGAGATATTCTGGGGCAAGGGAAGGTGCCAGGGCTGCCACTCGATTCGCGGCAGCGGCGGCAAGCTCGGCCCGGACCTAAGCAACGTGGGCGGTACCCGCCCAGCCGGCTATATCCGGATGGCCATTGTCGAACCGGGTTCGCAGGGGTCGAAAGGATTCGAAAAAGCGTCGATCACGCTGAAGGCTGGAAAAAAGCTCGACGGCGTCATTAAGAACCGCAACAACTACTCCTTGCAACTTCTGGATGCGAAGGGCGACCTTCACCTGCTGCTTGTGAAAGACATCGCCGCCATGGAGATCGCCAAGGACTCGATGATGCCGGCGCTGGGAAAAGCGCTCAGCAGCGAAGAGCTGGACGGATTGGTCGCGTACCTCGGCAAGCAGACCGTGCGGCCAGTGGAATTGGGGCGTAATTAGCATGAAACTACTCATTTTCTTAGCGGCCATGGCGGCCCCGGCGCAGGTGAAATACGAAGACATTCTGAAGAGTCCGAACGCGGACTGGCTCACCTACGCGGGCGACTACAAGGGCACGCGGCATTCGCCGCTGAAGCAGATCACGACGGCCAACGCCGGCTCCCTCGTTTCCAAGTGGGTCTACCGGGTGCCGCGCGCGCAAAAGCTCCAGGCCACGCCGCTGGTCTATCAGGGCGTGATGTACATGACCGCTCCCAACGAGGTCCGGGCGCTCGACGCGCGTACCGGCCGGCTGATCTGGGAGTGGCGCGACACCCGCGCCAAGCGCAGCGACGTGAATCGCGGCGTGGCGCTGCTGGGCGACAGCGTGTTTTTCATCACCAGCGATTGCCATCTTACTTCGCTGCATCGCAAGACGGGCGCCGTCAACTGGCAGGTGAAGTACGCGGATTCGGAGAAGGACGGCGTTTTCGCCGCCATGGCTCCATTCGCCGCCAAGGACAAAGTGATCGTGGGCGTCGGCGGCGGCGACACCGGAATGCGCGGCTTCCTGGCCGCCTTCGATGCCAACTCCGGCAAGGAGGTGTGGCGCTTCTGGACCGTGCCGAAAAAGGGTGAGCCCGGCTCGGAAACTTGGGGCGATTATGTCGAGTACGGCGGCGCGGGCACTTGGCTCTCCGGCACGTTCGATCCCGAATTGAATCTTCTCTACTGGACCACGGGCAACCCCTGGCCGGACTTCTACGGCGGGGACCGCAAGGGCGACAACTGGTACTCCTGCGGTGTCGTGGCCGTGGATCTCGACACCGGCAAGTTGAAATGGTTTTTCCAGTTCACTCCGGGCGACACGC
>VFZO01000165.1 GCA_016871155.1 Acidobacteriota bacterium
TTCTGGTTCCAAACTTCGCCGCATCCCCACTGCGATCGTGGGTTGTGGGCGTGCGGCCGACGCTGAACGTGAGCTATTGGCTGAACTACCGGATGTTCGGGCAGGAGCCGCTCTACTACCACTGGACGAACCTGGGGCTGCACATCGCCTGCGCGTATTTCGTCTGGCTGGTGGCGCAGAAGATTACCGGGTTCGTGCTTCAGGAACGGGCGAAATGGTTTGCGGTTTTCGCCACGGCCGTGTTTGTTCTGCACCCGCTGCAAACCGAGTCTGTCAGTTACGTGGCGAGCCGCTCGGAGATATTGAGCGGCCTTTTCTTTTTGGTCGCGTGGACTGTGTTTCTTTACCGAAAGGAGGCATCGATCCGTTTCTCAGAGGCGGCATTGGTTATGCTGTTCTTTCTGTTCGCGATCACATCGAAGGAACACACCGCCGTGCTGCCGGCCGTGCTGCTGCTCACCGATTACTTCTTCAATCCGGGCTTCACGCTTCGAGGCATCCGGGACAACTGGCGGTTGTACGCGCCGATCCTGCTTGGGGCCGCGCTGGGCGTTTATGTCGTGTTCACCCGAGTGTTGGCGGGCGCCCGGACGGCAGGCTTTGGGATGAAGGATCTGACACCGGCTGATTATCTGTACACACAGTTCCGTTCCGTCGTCACATACCTGCGTCTATTTGTTCTACCGGCAGGGCAAAACGTCGACCACGGCGTGGTGATTTCGCGCTCGCTGGGCGATGAGTTGTCATGGCTGGGCCTGCTGATACTGGCTGGTCTCGCCGCGGGAGCATGGATCAAGCGGCGCGAATATCCGCTCGCAGCGTATGGCTACTTTCTGTTCCTGGTGCTGCTGGCTCCGACGTCGTCGTTCGTTCCGATCCAGGACGTGCTGGTCGAGAGGAGGATGTACCTCCCGGTATTCGCCTTGGCCCTATGCTTGGTGGACGTTTTGCGGCGGCGTGAGAAGATGCCGGCGGCGGTCATGGCAGGAATTTGCGCCGTGCTTGCGTTTCTTACCTGGCAACGCAATCATGTCTGGTCCAGCGGCGTCGAATTGTGGAAGAATGCGGTGGCGGGATCGCCCGCGAAATACCGGCCCAGATTTCAGCTAGCCTACGCGTACTATCAAAGTGGCCAATGTGCGGACGCTACGCGGGAGTACGCAGCCGCGTCGAAGTTAGCCGCGCCAAGTTACGAATTGCATGTGGACTGGGCGCTGGCGGCCGATTGCGCGGGCCGGACCGAAGAGGCCTTGGGCCAGTTGGAAACCGCGGCGAAGATAGAGCGCAACGCCCACGCCTACGCGTTGATGGGAATGGTGCACGGAAAACGGGGCAGCTACGACCGGGCGTTGGAGGCGCTTGGGGAGGCCGAGAGGATCGACCCTCGATTCCAAACGACTTTCGTGTATAAGGGAAACGTGCACATGGCTCGCAACGAATGGGATCCGGCAGTGGCCGCGTTTCGACACGCGATATCGATAGAACCGCAGGAGTCGTCGGCTCAAGCGGGGCTGCGTCAAGCATTGGCCGGGCAGCGGCGCGCGGGGCAGGGCAAGCAGTAGTTATGCCGCTACGAATCGGCGTCAATGCGCTGTACCTGATTCCAGGCGGCGTGGGCGGAACGGAGGTCTACCTCCGGAATTTGCTTCGCGCCATGGTTGCCAAACCGCGCGGACACTCTATATTCCTCTTCACGAACCGGGAGTTCGGCCGCGACGTTGGATATGAGTCGCGAGCATTGACCGTGGTGGAGACCGGCGTGAGCGGAACGTCGCGGCCGATGCGCTTGCTCTATGAACAGACCGGATTGCCTTGGCAGGCGCTGCGGGCGGGCGTCGACGTTATGCTGAATCCGGGATTTACGTCGCCGGCGCTACTGACCAAGCCAAACGTGACGATGATTCACGATTTGCAGCACCACCATCATCCGGAGTACTTTAAGCCGAATGACCTGAAGGCATGGCGCCTGATGGTTTGGCTCTCGACCAAGCGGTCGGCGCGTTTAATGACGGTCTCCGAAGCTTCGCGCGAAGATATTCATGCGGTCTATGGCTACCCGCTGGACCGGCTTCAAGCCGCCGAACCCGGCGTGGAGCCGGAATACTATACGTTGGAACGAAAGAACGTCGAACCGCTGGTGTTGTGCGTCTCGACTCTGCATCCGCACAAAAATCTGGAGAGGCTGGTCGACGCATTCGCCGAGTTTCGTTTGAAACGCAAAGAGTACAAGATGGTTTTAGCCGGTATGCGCGGATTCCATGCCGACGCCGTGGAGCGCCGTATTGACGAGGCCGGTGTGCGGGAGTCCGTAACGGTAACCGGGTGGCTCTCCCGAGCCGGCGTGATGGCGCTCTATGCGCGGGCACGAATGGCCGTGTTTCCCTCGACGTTCGAAGGGTTCGGGATGCCTGTCATCGAAGCGATGGCCGCCGGAGTCCCGCTCATCACTTCCGATGTCCGTCCAATGAAGGACACGACGGGCGATACGGCACTGTTGTTTCCTCCGGAGGATACGAAGGCGCTGGCCGCCACCATGGAGAAACTCGCCGCGAGCGAGACGGTCCGTAACACGCTGGCCGCGCGGGCCAGGAAACGCGCTGCCGTTTTTACGTGGGAGCGCGCGGCCGCCATCACGCTGGACACGCTGGAAAAGGCCGCGCGCGGCAATTAGGGGAACAACGTTTCGCGGGCTTCATTGGCCACGAGCATGCACCGGCCGTTGTGGCCGCAGTTCGGGACAGGCACCAGCTTGTGCTTGGCGCCGTATTTCGAATTGATGTAGGCGTGATAGTCCCGTCCGCGCTTCAGCCGGTTCGGTCCCTGCGCCATGGCGCCGCAAGAGGAATCAAAGCCAAACTGGGGCGTAACATCATATTCGCCCAGCAGATAGACAACATCGCGCCGGACGAGGTTCTGTTTCATTCGTTCGTCCGGGACCGCGGCCGCGTAGCCGGCCCGATCGTTCAAGCCGTACTTCCACTTGTCGTAGTCGGGGCAACTCTGCACAGGCCCCGGCCGTGACGCGTCCAGATACAAGTAACTCGACGGATTGGAAATCACATACCGAATGGCGGCGCCGGCGGGCTCAGCGCTGGATGCGGCGGCATAGCGGCTCAGAAACTGCCCGCCTGCCGAGTGTCCGAATAGAACGATGTATTTGACGTTTGGGTACTTCTTTTTATCCGAGAAACGGCGGATGAGTTCATCGATTACGCCGTAGGTGGTCACGGCCGGCTGGTCGACGCCGGGGCCGCCGCCGCGCCAATCGTTGTCGCCACTGCATCGGAACGCGATCTCGCCTGGGGAAAGCGGATCCTTGCAATTGGCCGTGCCGCCGCCAGCGAATCGCGGCGCCACGACAAGCGTGTTGGCCAGCGCGCCCGCGAGATAGGCACCGCCCATCGCCGAGGGGAAATAGTCGTCCGCGTTCCGGCCGGCGCCGTGGATGGAAACGAGAACGCGCGTGAACTCCTTGCCGCCTTTGTCGATCGGATGGGACCGGTATACCGACACGAACCGGCCTTTATCGCCCATCTGGAGTTTGTCCAGGCAGTTCGGCGTGCCGGTGGAGCAGGGCTCGGCGGCGTAGATGGAGGCGGTTAGTACGAGCAGGAATTTCATCGGAGCAGGTCTTCGAGTTGTACCTTAGCGCCGGTCTTGGCGTCGCGATACTTGACTATGACTGGAGTATAGAGCGAAATGCCCCATTCCTTGCCCGGCCCGCTCGTGACCGCTCTCGATCCGGCAACGACAACGGCGCCTTCCGGGATCACCAAGGGCTCGTCATCGGTGGCGCGAATCACGGAACCGTTAACGAGATCGTAGACGGGCGTCGAGCGATTCAGGATCGTTCCCGTTCCCAGCACTGCGCGTGTTTTTACCACAGTTCCTTCGTAGACACCGCAATTGCCACCCACGAGGACATCGTCCTCGATCACGACCGGCAAGGCCCCAACTGGCTCCAACACGCCGCCGACTTGAACGGCGGCCGAAAGATGAACCCGCGCTCCGATCTGCGCGCAACTGCCCACCAGCGCGTGCGAATCGACCATAGTGCCCTCGCCGACGTAGGCGCCCACGTTAATGTACATTGGGGGCATGCAGGTCACGCTCCGCGCTACGTAACAGCCGTCCCGGATGGACGATCCGCCGGGCACGATTCGCACACCACTCGAAGCGTCGAACCGTTTGACGGGGTACGTTGCCTTATCAAAGAAAGGCTGCCGTTCCGCATCCACCGACATGTCGACGATGGAGCCCAGGCGGAAGCCGAGCAGAATTCCTTTTTTGACCCATGCATTCACGTGCCACCCGGTTCGAGTCGTGGGGTCCGGCTCCGCAGAGCGGATTTCGCCTGCATTCAGGGCGCTTTTGAACTCGGCGAACAGCCGGAAGTGTTCCTCGCCATAGGCGGCCGGCTTGTTGTCGAAGGCATTTTCAATTCGTTCAGCGAGAAGCAACGGCGCCCTCCGCGGCCAGCAGGCCGCACTGTTCCAAAATCGCATCGATCTTCTTCTGATTCGCCTCGGACGGCGGCACCAGCGGCAATCTCCAAACCGGCTCCAGAAGCCCCATACGTGCCAACGCGTACTTAACAGGGCCTGGATTCGACTCGCAGAAATTCACCTCCATCAGGGGGAGGTATTGGCGCTGCAGTGCGCGCGCACCGGCGAAGTCGCCGTCTAGCGCCTTTTGCGCCAATCGCGACATTGGCCCGGGAATCTGGTTGGAGACGACCGAAATGATGCCGCGTCCGCCAAGTGAGATTAGGGGTATCGTGATGGAATCGTCCCCGCTCAACACGGCGAACGATTCGGGCACGTGATGAACCACCGCAGCCATCTGCGAGATATTGCCAGACGCCTCCTTCACACCCACGATGTTGTCGATCGCGGCCAGCCGCTTTAGCGTGAGCGGCTCAACGTTTATGCCAGTGCGCCCCTGCACACTGTAGACGACAATCGGCAACCGGGTCGCGGACGCAATCGCTTTGTAGTGGTGATAGAGACCCTCTTGCGTGGGTTTGTTGTAGTAAGGGGTGACACTCAACAAACCGTCCGCGCCGATGGCCTCGATCTCCCTGGCCAATTCGACGACCTCCGCGGTGTTGTAACCGCCGGCGCCGGCCATGACCGGCACTCTGCCCTTGGCTTCCTCACAGGTGATCTCGACGACGCGCAGGTGCTCCTTGTGGGAGAGCGTGGGGCTCTCGCCAGTCGTCCCGCATGGGACAAGAAAGTGAATGCCGTCCGCGATCTGCCGGCGCACCAAGGCGCGCAGCGCCGCTTCGTCCAGCGATCGATCCTGCTGGAATGGGGTGACTAATGCGGTTCCGCAACCTTGAAACATACCGTACCTCATTTGTAGTTACTGAAATAGAGTTTCGCTGAACTCGTAGAATCCTTTTTTTCCGGCGATCCACCTGGCCGCCTGGAGCGCGCCACGGGCGAAGCCTTCGCGGCTCCGGGCCGTATGCCGCAGCGTAATCGTGTCGGCCGCCGAGTCGAAGCCGACTTCATGAGTGCCGGGAACGCGCCCCGCGCGATTGGAGGAGATATCGATCGTGCGCGAGTACCCGGCGTGTTTCATGTCCTCCACAAGTTTTAGCATCGTGCCGCTGGGCGCGTCCTTTTTCGTATCGTGATGAATCTCCCACGCCCAGGCGCCGTATTCCGGCTGGTTCGCCAGCAAGCGAGCGGCCTCCCGAAGGAGCCGCGAAAAGACATTAACGCCGACCGAGTAGTTAGGGCTCCAGACAGCGGCGGAATCGTTCGATTCCACCGCGATGCGCACGGCGTCCAGGTGCTGAAGCCATCCCGTGGTGCCGATTACGACCGGAACCTGAATCGCCGCGAGGCGGGTGGCGTTGGCTACGGCGGCCTCGGGCGTGGAGAACTCGATCGCTGCGTCGATGCCTTGGAAGTTCGCCTTGTGAATTCCTTCGCCGCCGGCATTGTTATGCACGTCGAGAATGAGCGCCACGTCAAAGCCGTATTCTGGAGCGAGTTGTTCCAGCATCCGGCCCATCTTTCCATAGCCTGCCAGCGCGAGTTTCATGCGTCAAATACCTTATCATCGAGCGTCGAGAAAAACTCACTGTGTAACGCGGCGACGGCAGTTCCGAGATCCGTGTCGGCAACCAGCAGGCTCAAATTCAGTTTGGAAGCTCCCTGCGCGATCATGCTGATGTTCACGTCCTTCAGCGCGCCAAAGGCCCGCGCACCGAGTCCCGGCGTATCGCGGATATTGTCGCCGACAAGACAGATGAGCGACTGGGAGTTGCCTGTGGAGACTTCGGCGATCTTGCTCAGTTCCGCCGTGATTTCGTCGAGATACGCGGTATTGTCGATGGTCAACGACACGCTGACCTCGGATGTAGTGACCATATCCACTGAAGTTTGAAAGCGATCGAACACGTCGAAAATCCGTTTCAGAAAACCGTGCGCCATTAGCATCCGAAGGCTCTGCACGTTGACGATTGTGATGTTTCGCTTGCACGCGATCGACTTGACGGGATTCGAGCAGGGCACGGTTTCGGCGACGATGCGAGTGCCCGGATTCGCCGGGTTACGCGAATTGAGAATCAGGACCGGAATGTTCTTTTCAATCGCCGGAACAACGGTCGCCGGATGCAGCACCTTCGCTCCGAAATAGGCGAGTTCGGCCGCTTCGCCGAAGGAGATCACCTTTACTCGATGGCCGCCCGGCAGTATGCGCGGGTCGCAGGTCAACATTCCATCCACGTCGGTCCAGATCTGAATCTCCTCCGCCCCGATGCCCGCACCGACTATGGCGGCGCTGAAGTCCGAGCCGCCACGGCCCAGCGTGGTTGTAAATCCGTCCTGTGTAGAACCGATGAAGCCGCCGAGCACGGGGATTTCGCCCCGCGCGGCGATGGGCCGGACGCGCTCCTCCAGCTTCAAATAGGTGCGCGCATAGAGCGGTGCGGCCTGCGTATGGCGGCGATCTGTGACGATGACTTCTCGCGCATCCACGTGCACCGCCGGCATTCCGAAGTAGCGGAACGCGCAGGCGACAATTTTCGAGGAAAGCCGCTCCCCGTAACTTGAGACGAGATCCACATACTGGGGCGGGAACTCGCCAAGACCCGCTAGTTCGTCGAGGAATGCGGAGAGCTCCTGAAAGTGGGAGTCGATGAAATCAGAGAGTCCGGCCCAATCCTCGGCCCGGCACACGGGCCGCGCCTCAGTGATCGTATACGCCGCGAGTTCTTCGAGCAAACGGGCCGCCTCCGCGCGATCACTCGCACACGCCTTTTCGGCAATGGCCAGAAGTCGGTTGGTCGTCTTTCCCATCGCCGAGACAACGACGGCTGGCTGGCGGTCCTGCCGCGACTTCACGATGGAGGCGACGCGCTCGATGGCGGCGGCAGATTCGACCGAGGACCCGCCGAACTTCATGACGATCATTTTGCGGATTCTTCCTGAATGAGTTGGGTAACCAGTTGCGTATAGAGTTCCGTGGCCTGTAGAAGTTGTTGCTTTGGCACGCGCTCCCGGCTGGTGTGGGCAACGTGTATCGTGCCGGGACCCAGCAACAGCGGCTTTCCCCATTTGCCGTCGAAGGCGGGAATATCCGTGGTGTATTTCATGACGCCAGTGGCAAAGCCCTCGCGGGCCTCCATGAGGATCGCGGGAATGCAGAGAATTTCCTTGGCATCGGCCAAGCCTTCGCAGGCCTGCAAAACAGCCGCCCGGACGGGCGCCGGATCATCGACGAGGCGAATAAGCAACTCCGCCTTGGCCTGGTCGCTGACGACGTTCGGGGCGCGCCCGCCTGAGATCAAGCCGATGTTTAGCGTCGACGGGCCAAGGACCGGGTGTGAGGGCCACTCAATTTTGCGAATCTTTTCCAGCGCGTCGAGCAGTTTCTCGATTGCCGATTCACCGAGCTCCGGATAGGCCGAATGCGCCATTCGCCCCGTCGCGGATACTTCGTAGCGCAATGCGCCTTTCGAACCCAGCGCAAGTTTGCACTCGGTGGGCTCGCCGTTGATCAGGTACTTCGATCCGCGTGGACGCTTGGCCATGAAGTAGGCGCCAGCCGAATTCCGTTCCTCACCGACAACGAACAAAAGCGCGAAGCCGCGCTGGCCGTTGGCCAGCAGCGTTTCGGCCGCCTGCACCATGCAGGCGATGATTCCCTTTACATCGCAGGCGCCTCGCCCATGTATGAACTCGTCGTCTTCGGAGGATGCGAAGAAGGGCGGAACCGTGTCCAGGTGCGTTGACATCGTCACGATTGGATCGCCCCACATCGCGAGGATGTTGTTCCGGTCAGGCTCGACCTCGATCTTCTCCAAGCTCCCGCCGTACTTGATCACGAGGGGCTGCAGATGGCCGTGGAGCCAATCGCCGACTTTTTTTTCGTTGCCGGTGATGGACTCCAGGTCGATGAGGGCTCGCGTTAGCTCGAAGACGTGCATGAAATTCCTTACTTCGAGTAGAGGCCGCAGGGAGGGCACGAGTGCCATCTCCGTAGCGCGCCATCTGGACGCCGATTCACATTTCGCGATTCGTCCGAATGACAGTGAGCCGGTATTAGCCGAACTCCCCAACGCTTTCCCTCGCCGCCGAGGCCAATGCGTTTCGGCGAAGCTGCCCTTTTGAACCGTCTTCCGCGCGGCGGAAACTGCGTACGGATTCTTCGTGGCCTTCGCTCCTCTACCGAGGTTCCTAACAGGGTAGCGAATGGGTGTAAGAGGCGTCAAACGCGAGGAGCGGCGGGATAGTCGATATAGCCCTTAGCGCCAGGAGTGTAAAAGGTGGAAGAGTCCGGCACGGCTAGCGGAATCGAATTCCGAAATCGCGCCGGCAGATCCGGGTTCGCGATAAAGGGCTTTCCGAAGACTATGGCCCCGGCACCGCCCGAGGCCAGTTCCCGTTGTGCGGATTCGTAGTCGTAACCCCCGCCAAGAAAAAAAGCGCCGTTTGTAAACGCAGCCCGCAAAGCCGGCGCGATCTCAAAGCCCGGAACCCGCATCAGGTGCAAATAGGCCAGGTGTAAAGGGTTGATGGAACGGGTCAAAGCGGAATAGGTCTCGTGGGGTGTGTCGTCAGAAATGTCGTTGAACGGCATGGCGGGACTCAGCTTCACGCCAACCCGCTTGGAGTCGCCCGCGGCCGCCACCATCGCCTCCAGTGTCTCCACCACAAACTTCAGGCGGTTGGTTCCGTAGGCGTCCGTTCGTCTGTTGGTGCTCGACGAAAGGAACTGCATGTGCAGATACCCGGAGGCCGCGTGAAGTTCAACACCGTCGAAGCCAATCCCGATCGCGCGCCGGGTGGCGGAGGCGAACTCCTCGATAACGGCTGGTATCTCGGCGGTCTCAAGCGCGCGGGGCGAATCAAAAGGCTGCATGCCGAGTGTATCGGTCCAGACGTTGCCCGCGGCCGGAATCGAAGAGGGGGCAACCGGCGGGCCATCGTTTGTCCGATTCGCCAAATGGGAGATCCGGCCGACGTGAAAGAGCTGCAGGAAGATCCGGCCCCCCGCCTTGTGAACCGCGTCTACAATCTTTTTCCACGCCGCCGATTGTTCGTCGTTGTGCAGACCGGGCGTTCTGGCGTAGCCTTGGCCGGTGGGACTGGTCTGGGTGGCCTCCGTTACGAGTAAACCCGCCTGAGCACGAGAGCTGTAGTATTCGATTGCAAGTTCAGATGGGACGCCCTGCGCACTGGCGCGGCTGCGCGTCATCGGAGCCATGACGATTCGATTGGGCAGCGTGATGCGGCCGATCGTGAGCGGTTCAAACAACTTATCCATACCCCAGGTTCAGATGATTCGGGGAGGGAAAGGATTCACCGCTTTGGAATCCCCAGGGCATCCAACTCGCCGTGGAGGGCCGCCTTCAGTTCCTGGGTCAAATTCGCACGCGGGGCCCGCGTGAAGCCGCAGTCAATGCCCTGCCACGCCAGCATTTCTTTCGTTGCCGCGTGTGCTGGGAATTTCAAGCCCAGCTCGATGACGCGATTTACGCGAGTCTGCAGTTCGCGGGCCTCGTCCCATTTCCCTTCCTTCGATAGTCTATGAATCCCGCAGAACCATTCGGGAACGACATTGTAGAAGGTACCGATGCCACCGTCGGCGCCCATCGAAAGGCCCGCCACGAAAATCTCGTCGAAACCGTTGAAGATGACCGCGCCTTCCCGCTTCAATTTCCAAAGCGTGAAGAGGTCGGTGCTGGTGAACTTCAGGCCGGCCACGCCGGGAATTGCGGCAAGCCGCCGCAAATCGTCGAAGCCGCTGGGTCTGGCGGCGAAGCCGGGAAAAAAGTAGATAAACAGCGGCAGGCCAGTCGCGTTGGCGATCGCTTCGTAGTAGGCGTGGACCTCTTCGAGCGAATACGACCCGGCCGGTGGCAGCGCGCTTATGGACTGGGCGCCAACCGCTTCGGCGTGGCGCGCCAGGATGATTGCATCCTCCGTAGCGGGCGCACCGATGTGGGCCATCACGTTTTTCCCAGCGGGCGAATTCTTCACGACGGCTTCAACAACACGCTTTCGCTGTTCCACGGGCTGCTGCAAGCCCTCACCGGTTTGTCCGCAAACGTAGAGGCCGTCGATTGGCGTCGAGTACAGCGCCGCGCAGAGCCGTTCCATCGCAGCGGGGAGAAACGCGCCGTTCGAATCCATTGGGGTAAGCAGTGCTGGGAGTACGCCGCCTGTGATTTGAGCCATTGGGTGTATCTTAGAGAGTCTACATGGTGCGTCGCAGAGAATTCCTGGGTACTGCGTTTGCCGTTACGGCGGCGCCCCGCGGCTACACGATTCCGGTTGTCGACATTTCCGGCGAGTCGTCCCGGCAGACCGTCGTCGATCGCGAAGCCGGCCAATATCTAGGCCATCCCACGACGGCGTTGTTGCGAGACCGGCGAACGATCCTTTGCGTTTATCCGAAAGGCCACGGCAAAGGCGCCATTCTGCTGAAACGCTCGCCGGATGGCGGCAAAACGTGGTCCGAACGGTTGCCGGTTCCCGAAAATTGGGCCACTTCGCTGGAGACGCCAACGATCCATCGGGTAGGTCCCAAACGATTGATACTCTTTTCCGGACTGCACCCTATTCGTATGAGCCGGTCCGAAGATGAAGGCGCCACTTGGACGCCCTTGCAACCGATTGGCGCGTTTGGCGGCATCGTCGCGATGTCGGCCGTCGTCACCCTTCGTGACGGTGCCCTGGCTGCGTTTTTTCACGACGACGGAAGGTTTTTCGGGCCCGCCGATTCCGGCTCGCGCGCCTTTGTTGTCTACAAAGCTATCTCACGCAACCTTGGTTTGTCTTGGGACCCTCCGCAAATTGTGGCCCGCCATTCGCGCGCCCACCTGTGTGAGCCCGGCATCGTGCGATCACCGGACGGCAAGCAACTGGCGATGCTGCTGCGGGAGAACAGCCGGAAATTCAATTCGTTTGTCACGTTTTCGAACGATGAGGCCAAGACGTGGAGCGAACCGCGGGAACTGCCCGCGGCGCTAACCGGGGATCGGCACGCCGGGGTCTATGCGCGCGGTGGCCGTCTGTTCCTGAGCTTTCGGGACACAACCCTGGAGAGCGCCACGAAGGGCGACTGGGTGGGATGGGTGGGCACCTACGGCGATTTGGCCAATGGCCGCGAAGGCCAGTACCGTGTCCGGCTAATGAAGAACCACAAGGGTGCGGACTGCGCCTATCCTTCCCTGGAGCGCCTGCCGGACGACACAATCGTGGCGACCACATATGGGCATTGGACGGAAGGCGAAGCGCCCTACGTCGTATCGCTGCGGTTCCGGCTTGCGGATCTGGACCGGAAACGATGAATCAGGGCTGGGCGCTTGTCCTGCTGCTCTGGGTTGTCGCGCTGCTGAATTACTTGGACCGGCAGGTGATCTTTTCCCTGTTGCCGCTGTTGCGCGGAGAACTGAATTTGAGCGATTCGGAGATCGGCCTGTTGGGCGCGGTCTTCCTGTGGGTCTACGCGGCTTGCAGCCTGTTCGCGGGTTGGGTAGCGCAGAGATTTGGCCACAGGCGCGTCATTCTCGCGAGCCTGGGCGCGTGGTCAATCGTGACGGCTCTGACCGGCATAAGCTCGAACTTCATGACGCTGGGATTGACGCGCGCCGCGATGGGAATTACCGAAGCTTTCTACATCCCCGCGGCCCTGGCCCTGGTAGCGGCGGCGTTGCCGGATGCGGTGCGGTCGCGCGCGGTCTCCCTCCACCAAAGCGGAATCTACATGGGAATTCTGCTTGGAGGCGGACCGGGCGCGGCCATCGGTCAGGCGTTTGGGTGGAGGAACGTTTTCTTTCTTCTCGGCGCCATCGGCTGCCTCTACGGTCTGTTTCTGCTGAAGGCCATGCCGGCGCCGGGGGTTCACTCGGCGGCCACTCCGGACTACGGCCGCGTCGTGCGATCGGTCGCCGGCGCGCGCGGCTTTTGGCCGGTGTTTGCGATCTTCGCGGCCATCTCCTTCGCAAATTGGATGGTGGCGACCTGGATGCCTCTCTATCTCTACGACCGGTTTCAATTTTCGCTCCAGAGCGCGGGCCTTTCGGCGACAGTCTTCACACAGATTCCCGGGCTCGCCGGCATGGCCGCGGGTAGTTTTCTGGCGGACCGGTTAGCGCGGCGATCCAAGCGCGGACGCGCTTTTGCACAGGCCGTGGGACTGTTGACGGGCGGGCTGTTTCTGCTCCTGGGTGGATTCGCAGACACAGCGCCGCTGTTTCTCGGCGCGCTGATGCTTTATAGCTTCGGCCGCGGAATGTACGACTGCAATGTCATGCCGGTGCTGTGCGATGTCGTGGCCGGCGACGAACGATCGACGGCCTACAGTCTCCTGAACTTCGCTGGCACGTTCGTAGGAGGAGTGGCGGCGTACGGCGCAGGGGCTCTCCGATCCGGGATTGGACTTGAAGGCGCATTGATGCTGGCCGCCGTTCTCGTTTTGGCCAGCGCGGCACTTTCGAATAGAATCGCTAGTGAACGATGATTCTCCGACTCCTAGCCGGCGGTCTGCTCTTGCATGCTCAGGAAGACTTCCGCCTGGAGCATTTCGAGAAGAAGATTCGACCCGTCCTCGCCTCCAAGTGCTTTCAGTGCCACTCGGCGAAAATGAAGTCGCCGATGGCCGGCTTGGCGCTCGACACGAAGGACGGAACCAAGCGCGTAGTCGCGTCGGGAAAGCTGCTCGAAGCGCTGCGATTCCAGTCTCCGAATCTGCAAATGCCTCCGGCCGGGAAACTTCCCCAAGCTGTCATCCAGGACTTTGAGGAGTGGGTGAAGTCCGGTGCGGTTGATCCGAGGGAGTCCGCGGTCATCTCCAGCTCTGGTATCGATATTTCCAAGGCCGGCAAGTGGTGGGCATTCCAGCCGCTTCGAAAGTCGAATTCGTCAATCGATGAATTTCTCCGCGACGCGCTGCGAGCAAATGGGCTCAGCGCCTCCGCCGAGGCCGACCGCCGGACCTTGATACGGCGCGTATCGCTCAACTTGACGGGTTTCGCCCCGGACTACGAAGAGATCGAAGCCTTCGCGGCGGACCCCGACCCGATGGCATACGAAAAGCTTGTCGACCGCCTGCTGCGGGACCCGGGCTATGGGGAGCGATGGGGCCGCTACTGGCTTGACGTCGTCCGCTGGGGCG
>VFZO01000166.1 GCA_016871155.1 Acidobacteriota bacterium
TCCAACTCGAACTCGGCGCGGTGACCGAAAGCGTTCAGGTAACCGAACAGGCCAAGACGATCGAGCAGGAAACCTCGTCGCTCGGCCAGATTATCGACAACCGGCGTATTGTCGAAATGCCTCTCAACGGCCGCAACGTGATGTCGCTGATCCAGTTGACCGCGGGTGTGACGCAGCAGGCCGGAATCAATTCGGGCTTCGCGGATCCGGCGGGTTTCGTGACGACCAACGTCGCCATCGGCGGCGGGCGCGGATCGATGAATCAACTTCTGTTTGACGGCGCCAACAACGCCGCGCCCGAACGCCAGGAAGCGGCTGTTTCCCCAAGCGTCGACGCGGTATCCGAGTTCAAGGTGTACACCAACGGGTCGCCCGCGGAGTTCGGCCGCACCACCGGCGGGGCGATCAGCATGGTGACCAAGGGCGGCTCCAACGAACTTCACGGCACACTATACGAGTTCCTGCGCAACAACCAGCTCGATGCGAAAGATACATTCGCCGCCACGCGGGCGCCGTTCCGCTACAACCAGTTCGGCGGATCCGCGGGCGGCCCGGTGCGGCTTCCGAAGGTCTACGACGGACGCAATCGCACGTTCTGGTTCTTCAACTACGAGGGCTATCGCTACATCACCTACCAAAACAGCGTATTGAGCGTGCCTACAACGCTGCAGCGCGCCGGGAACTTCTCGGATACGCGGCTGGCAAACGGTACGGTCCTCGGGATTTTCGATCCCGAAAGCACCGCCACGAATCCCGCGGGCGCGGGTTTCGTCCGCACGCCATTCCCTGGCAATGCGATTCCCGCAAGCCGTTTCGACCGCATCTCCGCGCAGATCGTCCGCGACGTTCCCCCGGCGAACCGCACGCCCACGAACGCTATCACGAACATCAACAACTACGGCGAGCAGACGCGACGGCTCACCAACAACGATCAATGGATCGGCCGCTTCGACCACAACATCGGCAACCAGCATCGCCTGACTTACCGGCTCGCGTACAACAAGAACGTCATCCGGCCCGACGGCCAGTTCGGGAACTACCTCAGCGCCGGCGAGGGCAACGACATTTTCGACCGCAACTATTCGCAGCAAGTGGCCAGTTGGGCGTACACGATTAGTCCCACGACCTTTAGCGAGCTTCGCGCGGGCTACGTCCGAACGCTCATTGTGCGCGATCCGCCGACTTCAGGCGCCGACCTCGACCGCCTCAACTTTCCGGCGATCATTCCCCGCGTCCAGTTTCCGAATCACGCCATCGCGGACTTCACGACGGTTGGCGGCGGGCAGACCGTCGACGGGGGCCTGCACACGATTTCGCTGCACGAGTCGATCACCAGGGTCATGGGCGCGCACACGTTGAAGTTCGGCGGCGAGATCTGGACCATCCGCCGCAACCGCTTCCAGTTCGGCGGATTGAGCGGCGTGTTCAACTTCAACCGCGACCTGACCAACAATCCGCAGGCCCCGCAGAATACCGGCTATGGCGTAGCCACTTTCCTGCTCGGCGCCGTGAATTCAGGCTCGCTTACGGTGGGCAGCAAGCGCCACGAACGCAGCAAGTATTTCGCCGCGTTCGTGCAGGACGACTGGCGGGTGAACCGCAAGCTGACGCTTAACATTGGCCTGCGCTACGACATCGAAGGCAACGCCTACGACGTATTCAACGAGCGCTCGAACTTCAACTTCTTTCGCACAAATCCTGTGACAAACCTGCCTGGAGTAGTGGAATTCGCGGGGGTCGACTACGGGCGGCATCCGGTGCCGACGGACCGTAACAACTTGGGTCCGCGATTCGGTTTCGCCTATACGGTGGATCGCGACGCGAAGACGGTGGTTCGCGCCTTTTACGGGATCTTCTACCAGGGCATCTTCGAGAGCTTCGAAACGAACCTTGGCTGGAGCCAGACCACGCCGTTTTCGGACCCGAGCATCGGACCGCGGCCCACGTTCTACCTCTCTCAGGGGCCGCGCGCGATTTTGCAGCCGCTGAGGAGTTCACAGGGCGCGGCCAGCTTCCTGGGCTTGAGCGCGGAAGGACGAACAGCGGACGATCGCGTCGGCTACACGCAGCAATGGAACTTCGGCGTACAACGCGCGCTGCCGGGAGGCTGGACCGTCGAGACCGTGTACGCGGCGTCGAAGGGGACTCGATTGGGTATTGGCGCGCTCGGCATCGCGGAGAATGCGCTGCATCCACAGTTCCTGAACCTCGGATTCGACTTACAGACGCTGGTCCCGAACCCTCTGTTCGAACGCGGCGTGTTCGGGCGTACGGTCGCACGGCGCCAGTTACTGTTGCCGTATCCGGCTTATCAGGGCATCACGCGCCGTAATCCGACGTTCGGCAGCTCCATCTACCATTCGCTGCAGATCAACGCACGCAAGAGCATGAGCCGGGGGCACACTGTGAACGTGGCGTACACGTTCGGCAAAGTGATCGACGACACGGTTGCGAGCCTGAGCGCCGGGTTCGCGGGATACAACACGGGGGTGACGGACTATCAGAACCCGTACGACCGTATCGCCGAGCGCTCGATTTCTCCGGCGGATGTGTCCACGCGGCTTGTGACGGGCTATCTGGCGGAACTGCCGTTCGGGAAGGGGAAGCGGTTCGCAATGCGGGGTCCGCTGGATGTCGCGCTGGGCGGGTGGCAGTTAAGCGGGATCCTGACGCTACAGGCCGGATTGCCGCTGGCGATCCGCGGCGCGAACAACAACGCGGCGAACCGGCCCAACAGCACGGGCCGCAGCGCAAAGCTTGACGGCGGGACGACGGCGCGCTGGTTCGACACGTCTCAATTCGTGACGCCGCCGCTGTTCACGTTGGGCAATGTTGGGCGCGTGCTGCCGGACGTGCGATCACCGGGGTTGGTGCAGTTGGATTTCGGGCTGCACAAGTACTTTTCGTTCACCGAACGGGTGCGAATGCAGTTGCGAGGCGAGGCGTTCAACGCCACCAACCGGGTGAACCTAGCGCCGCCGAACGTGACGTTCACGTCGCCCGCGTTTGGGACGATCAATGCCACGGCGACACCAGCGAGAGTGGTCCAGGCCGGGGTGAAGGTGATTTTCTGACGGCGCGATTTCGAGAGCTTGCCTTCGCCACGTCTTGTGATGCTGTTGGAATACGGAAATACCCAACATGTCTTCGCCGCTCGATTTTGACTTTTACATCGGAAATTGGGCTGTCTCGCACCGCCGGTTGAAAGACCGGCTGGCCGGGTCGAACGAGTGGGAGGAGTTCGCCGGGACTGCGTCGTGCCGAAAAATTCTGAACGGCATGGGCAACACCGATGAGAACTACCTTGCGTTGCCCGGTGGCGCCTACCACGCGATCACTGTGCGCACCTTTGACGAGAAGAGCAAGGAATGGTCCATCTGGTGGTTCGATGGACGCTACCCGGCGTCGCTTGATCCGCCGGTGAAGGGACACTTCGTGGACGGCATCGGCACGTTCCTGGCGAACGACACACTCAACGGCACGCCGATCCAGGTGCGTTTTCTGTGGGACAGCCGAGATCGAAACGCGCCGCGCTGGGAGCAGGCGTTTTCAAGCGACGACGGCAGGAGTTGGGAAACGAACTGGGTCATGGTCTTCCACAAGGCCCAATAGTTGCTGGGCAGGGCCGTGTTCGTCCGCGATCCCGCCAGCGCTGCTCCCCCCTAGCGGACGGAGAACGTAACGGCGGGTTGGGTCAAGGCCGTACCGAAGCGGACCTGCACAGGCAACTTCGATCCAGCGCGCGCGTTATGTTTGCCAGCCATACTCCGTACACGAATCCGGGCGAGGGACCGAGAAAGGTGATCGCACGGGCCGGCGTGGATCCGCTGCCGGGCACTTAAGTTGACGGATTCGCCCCCGCGCAGCGACTGGATTCCAGTGACCAGCGATAAAGAATACTCTCAGCACGGCAGACGCGGAGAAGCCCCCTTGACCGCCACCTGTGCCTCCTGTATATTCCGAGGGGCTTCCGGTTCGTCCCGATCGATGCTGCCAGAGGTCCAGTCGACTTAGCCGGAACAGAGGGGGCGGTGACATGATCAAGACGTTTGCGGTTTTCTTGCTTGCGGGTGCGCTTGCCATTTTGAGCGGGCAGGTCTTGCCGGTTGGCACTGTCGACGGTACCGTCAGTGACTCGACTGGCGGTGCGATGCCCGGCGTTCCCGTAACGCTTGTCAATCTTGATACCAATCAGAGCCGTACCGCCACGACAAACGGTAGCGGCTACTACTTTTTCCCTTTAGTCCCCCCGGGCCGCTACCAACTTACCGCTGAGAAGGCCGGGTTCAAAAGAGGGACACAGCCGACGCTGGTTCGCACGGGCATTCGCTCGACGGCCGACTTTTCGCTTGAGGTGGGACAACTCACCGAACAGGTGCAGGTTTCCGCCAAAGGGGCACTCCTTGAAACTTCCACGGCTGCCGTCAGCCGGAACATCGACAAACGGGCCATCACCGACATTCCTCTCCTGGGACGCAACGTGCTCATGCTGATCAATCTTGCCCCGGGCATCACCAACAACAGCCCTACGAATAACACGACCGGCCTTATCGATGTCGATAGCGTTTCGTATACCTCCGCATCGGGCGCCAACAACCGAACCAACGAATTTCTCCTCGATGGCATTCCCAACAACATTTCCGACCGCGTCGCCTATATCCCCGGCGTCGATGCGGTGGAAGAGTTCACGGTGCAGACCAACGCGCTTGACGCCGAGTACGGCCACGGCGGCGGCATGTACGTCAACGTCTCGACACGGGGCGGCACCAACGAGTTCCATGGAAATCTCTACGAGTACTTTCGCAACGATAAGCTCAATGCCAACTCGTTCTTCAATAACCGTGCGGGTAACAAGCGGCCGGTGTTTCGCTTTAATCAGTACGGTCTGACGGCAGGCGGGCCGGTGGTGATTCCGAAGCTCTTTAACGGCAAGGACAAACTTTTCTGGTTCTTTAACTTCGAAGGACTGCAGCGCCGCACGCCTCAGGTGTTCCGCATCACAGTGCCGACCGAACTCCAAAAGAGCGGCGACTTCTCCCAGACCTTTAACGTGGCGGGCGCGGCCTTCCAAATCGCCGATCCGCTCACCACCACCACAGGGGGCGGACAAGCCAGCCGCCAGTTGTTTCCGGGCGGGCGCATTCCGGCCAACCGCATCAATCCGGTCGCCCGCAACGTGCTGGCCCGCTATCCCGCCCCAACGTCGCTCGGAGACGCTTTCACCAACGCCAACAACTACTACAGTGAGGTCGCTGCGATTTACGACGGCGAGAACTACTCGCTGCGGGTCGATCCCAACCTCGGGGCCCACCGGCTCTTCGTTCGCTGGTCGACCAATCAGGGATTCCCGGGATCGCCGACGGTCTGGGATATAGGCGGCAAAGGAGTTGGTGAATTGGTCGGCAACAATCGGGCACAGACCTCGATGGGGATCAGCGATGCGTGGGTACTGAGTCCCAGCACCGTTGTTACCGGCCAGGCCGGTTTCACGCGCTGGACCCAACAGGGGACCTATCCCCAATTCGATCAGACGCAACTCGGGTTCTCCCCGTCGCTGGTTGGCCAGATGCAACAGCGCATCTTCCCCCGTTTCGACAACTCCGACCTGTTCTTTATCGGCGCCGCCGAAGGGCAGTGGTTTGAACATACGAATACGTTTTCCTACAATCTGGGCTTCACCCGATCGGCGGGCAGTCACAACATGAAGTGGGGCTTCCAGGGCCAAGTGAAGCAGAACAACTCCCAAGGCGCGAACCGTCCCGGCGGCCAGTACACCTTCAACCGGGCGTTCACGCAGCCCAACCCGTTTCAGGCCGGCAATAACCTGGGACATGGAATCGCCAGCATGCTGCTTGGCAATGCGTCGTCGGGATTCATGAGCCTCAACGCGGCTACGGCAACGCAGTCTCCCTTCTATGGCTTCTACTTCCAGGACGATTACAAGGTGACGTCGAAACTGACGCTCAATGTGGGCTTGCGCTACGACCTGATGCTCGGCACCACCGAGCGGTTCAATAAAAACACCTTCGGGCTCGACTTCCGGGTCGCGAATCCCATTGAGCAAGCCGCCAAAACCGCCTATGCCACTAATCCCATTCCGGAGCTTACTCCCGCGAACTTCTCCGTTCGCGGCGGCATGCTGTTTGCGACCGAAAATAATCGGCGGAACGTGGTGGCGGATCGGAAGAACTGGCAGCCGCGCCTCGGTTTTGCCTACCGGGTCTTTCCGCGCACGGTGCTTCGGGGCGGCATGGGGATCTTCTACTCGGTATGGTGGCAGCCCTTTGTCAACCTCAGCGGCTTCACCTCCCAGACCGATATGGTCACCAGCCTGGACGGCGGGTTGACCCCGGCCGATGTTCTTTCCAATCCGTTCCCGAATGGTTTCACCCCTCCGACGGGATCGAGCCTCGGACTGCGGACGTTCCTCGGCCAGTCGCTTAGCGTTTATGCCTATGACCGCAAGAATATCCGGAACAACCGGTGGAGCTTCGGATTCCAGCACGCGGTGACCAATGATTTGCAGATCGAAATCAACTATGTCGGACAAAACGCGAGCAATCTGATCGTCGCTTCCGGCGCCGGCGATAGCGGGCGCAGCATCAACAACGCCTCCAACGGCACCGGCGGCGCGTTTGATCAGAGGTTCTTCGGCCTTGGCGCCCGGCTCAACGCCCGCGTGCCCAACCCCTTCCTCGGCCTGATCCCGCAGCCGAGCGCCCTGGCCGGGCCTACAATCACCGTTGCGCAACTTCTTAATCCCCTTCCCCAGTTCCAGAACATCACGCACACCCGCGAAATGGGCGGGACGAGCGTCTATCATTCGCTACAAATGGGCGCCAACCATCGCCTCCGCAGCGGCTTGAGCTTGCAGGCGGCCTACACGTTCTCGAAGCAGCTCGAAAGCCTTCGCTACGTCGAACCGAGCGATACCTTCCTGCCGCAAATGATCGGCCAGTTCGATAACCCCCATCGCGTCTCGCTCGGGCTGATTTACGAACTGCCCTTGGGCGAGGGGCGCGCCTGGAAGTCAAACGTCCGCGTCCTCGACAGGATCATTGGCGGCTGGCAGTGGAGCGCGATGTACATTTACCAGACCGGCCAGGCGGTGGCGCTGCCCCAGGCGGTGGCGACGGGAACCAGTCCGAAACGTGACAATGCCACGATCCAGAACTGGTTCAACGGAGGCGCCCTCTCGGTCATGCCGCCGTTCACCGCGCGGCGCCTCCCGTTCTATTGGGGAGACCTGCGGAACCCCGCCATTAATAACTGGGATATGGCGTTTCTCAAAGACACGGCGATTGGCCGCGAGCGCATCAAACTGCAGTTCCGCGCTGAATTCGTGAACGCTTTTAACCGGGTTTGGTTTGGCGGACTCAATACGGGCATCACCAGCCCGACCTACACCCAGTTGCTCGGCCAGGCCAACCAGCCGCGCAACATCCAGCTTGGTTTGAAGTTGAGCTTTTGACCGCTAGCCGTGGGGGATTCCCGGCCCACGAGTTGGCCGAGTTCCCCGCCCGTTTTTGCCGGGGCCAACCCTTAGGTGTTGGCCCCGCAGCCGCCCGTGGCGAAACGCTTTACGCCTGCAAGAAGACAACGGATGGTTACGTGAGCAGATGCGGCGCAACGAGGTCCACGAACTCCCTCGATGAAATCACCTTGGTCCGCTTCCAGAACTTTGGGAAGTGCTTCTGGTTGCCAGTTACGAGATAATCGGCGCCAGCAGCGCCGGCGCACTCCAGCGACTTGTTGTCGTCCGGGTCTATTGTCACCTCAATCTTGCGCGTTGGCTTTACAAGGCGTGTCCTGATTTCGATGAGTTGGAGGAGTTGAAGGCGAAGCCCCTTGCGGATCATTAGTTCCGGCCGTGCGAGAACCTCCCGGTACTCGTCGAGGACGGCGGCGGAGACGTACAGGGTGGCCGGTTTGCTGGTCGCAAGCAAGAGCACGGTCCGCTGGAGGCCGCCGGGTCTCAACGCCGCCGAAACGACGATGTTCGTGTCGATGACCAGACGGAGGGGGATCATCCTCGCTTCGACTTTTTGGCGCGTGTCGATTTGATGATCTGGTCGATCTGGCGCGAGGTCAACTTGTCCGTCCCGTTGCGTTGCGATTCCTCGCCGATGAGCCTAAGCACTTCCGGTTCGGGAGCGGCAAGTTTGACGTAGTCGCGAATGCTGAGTAAAACAGCTTTGGCGGCGCCGCGCTTTTCGATGACGATTGACTGGTGCTCGTCTTCCACACGGCGCAACAGCTTGCCGAAGCCAGCGCGGGCGGACAGCGCGGAAACCACGATGTTGGTGTTATTGCCGGAAGGCTGCATTGAATCTCTCCATTTCAATTATCCGAACTGTACAGTTTGCGCGCAAATCGGCGAGATTGCTTGAGCGGGGTGCGGAGTGCACGTTCA
The DNA here is from genome assembly GCA_016871155.1 of Acidobacteriota bacterium. GTDB lineage: Bacteria > Acidobacteriota > Terriglobia > Bryobacterales > Bryobacteraceae. The sequence goes on from VFZO01000166.1 coordinate 8,414, forward strand.
CGGATGTCACCGGGCGCGAAGCTAAACGCACGCCGCCGGGTTTCCGAGCCACGTAACCTCGTAGAACGATGGCGCGCAATCGACAACTGATGGTTCTCGTTTCATTGAGCGCGGAGCTCTGAGCCGGCGTTCTCGAGTGACGACGGCAGGAGTTGGGAAACGAGATGCGACGTGGTCTTCGGCAAGGTCAAATCGATGCTGGATAGAGCCGTGTTTGCCGGCGACCCTGCCAGGGCTGCTCCGCGCTAGCGAACGGAGATCGTGACGCCGGGTTGAGTCAGAGCCGTCCCGAAACGGACCTGCACAGGCAAGTTCGATCCGGCGCGCGCGTTGGCCGGAATCCGGATGTTCGCCTGCCATACGCCGTGCACCAATCCGGGCGCGGGACCGAGATAGGCGATCGCACCGGCCGGCAGCTCACGACCTGAAACGAGCACCGCCGACGGGCCGGTGAACTGGGGAACGGGAGCGCGCGTGATCTCTCCATCCTGGCTGGCTGGATTGGTTGCCGGTCCGCCCACGCCAAACAGCACCACAATCTCATCCGGCGCCGCACCCCGAACCGAGTTGAACGACCCATCCTGATTGAGGGCGGCCGCCTTTCCGAAACCGCTCGCATCGGCAGTGAGCAACGCGGGAACGGCGGGAGCGACGGGCAGGATTACCGGCAGCGAACGCACGCCCCGGTATTCCACCTCCACGCGTGTCGAAATTTTGCCCGCCAGACCGAAAGGCGCCAGGCAACTGATTTGCCCCGCGACCGCATAAATCATCGGGGCCGGCACGCCGTCGAAGAGCACGCGTGTTTCCCCGATCAGGGTCCCCAGCTTGCCTTCCGCCGTAAGCACCGCATTCGCGAGCTCGGGTGGACCGAAGCGCTGCCCGAAGATTACCAGCGCCTCACCGGGAGAAATCACGTTGGCGAAATAGCTGCCCGCATTCGTCACGCCGAAGCGGGTGAACGAGGGACCGGGCGGCCGCACGGTCAGCCGGATGGGAACCGTCGCCGCCGGAACCCCGGTCCCGGTGACACGTACCGAGCCCAGGTAACTGCCTGCCGCCAACCCCGTGGGATCGGCAACGAGGCGGAACGTCACTGGCGTCGTAGTGCCGGATTGGTCGACTGTCAACCACGCGGACGTCGCCTGGCGCGTGTTCGTGGCCGTGGGTGTGAGATTCACACCCAGGATGGCGGGGTTTGTGGTGACAATGTGCCCATTGAGACTGAAACGGTTCACAGGGGAATCCCCAAGGTCTCCGGACAATTCGAGTTCGCCCCTTTCGTTTCGCGATCCGGACGGGGTGGTAATTCCATACGGGAGCGCCCCCGGCACCGGGTTGCAGGATCCCACGGCGAAGAGCGAGGAGGCGACGCGTGCGTCCTCAAGCGAGGACTCGTTGAAGTACGCCGGCACCGGGTACGGCGGAAGCAATCCAGACACGGGAGGCACGGTCAAGAAGCCGGTGCCCAAGGTTGACGTGTTTGAGAACGAGAATCGCACCGGAACCGTTAGCCGTTCCCGGAGCGCCACATTGGTCTCCGTGATTTCGTAGGTGAAACCGTTGGCTCCAACGATTTTCGCGAAATCGACCGAGTTCGGATAGGGCTGGTTATCCGGGTTGAGCAGGCGCGCCTTCGTCGCGCCATTCTGGATGTTAGTGGGGAACCACGTGTCCACTCCAGCGGGCGTGCCCTGGATCCGCGCGGTCAGGTAGGTCCCGTCGGGCTCTTCGGGCACAAATCCTGCTTCCGCAAGCAGCTCCCTGGCGGATTTACGTCCCTCCTCGGTAAGCGCGAACTCGTTTGGATAGTCCGGACCATCCGCGCTCCTCCACGACGCTAGCAATCGCTCATTAAAAGTGATCGAAGCGGTGGGCCCAGTGACCTGCGAAGCAGTGGCCGTTGCCGCTCCGCTCGATGCCAGAGCCGGATTCTGCGGCTCGCATTGCCTCAGCAGGGCGGCCGCGATCTCGGTGGTGTGGGAATCGGCAATCGGCGGATGACTAAAGTCGACCCCAGAGTCCAGCACCCCGACCTTCAATTGACTCACGGCTGCGGTGTTGACACGCACATTGAATACTTTGTACTCCTGGGGGGACGAAAGGTAGGGAAGCTGAAGCTTAATCGTATCGGCGCCTAAAGGCTGAGCGACAATGGCGTTTTTGCCCGCGCAAGACGTATCGACCCCGGTAAAGCAGAACGTCGTGCTGGTGGGATTCCCGACCAAAGCGAAGACGCTCGACACCCATGTATCATTCCTGATGGCTTGCGGTGAGGTGATGATGGTATTGAATTTCAGGCGGAGCGGGAATTCCGTGGTACCAGCGGGAAGAGCGCCGTCGCAGAACAAGCTGAACGCAACCAACTCGTTCACGATCCCCGCGCGAGTCACCGGGTTCGGTGGAAATCGCACTTGGCAGTTAGGTGTATTCTGCGCTTGCAGGTGCGCGCCCGCCAGCAGCGTAAGCAGACAGAGCAACGAGATCTTCATGCTCCCTCCCAGTCCGAGAACGTATGACATCGTGCGCCGGGAGTCAAGCCTCCTGCGTCTTGCCTCCTGCGTCTTGGTCCGCGTTCTTGAGGAACGCGCAAAACGGAAGCCGTTCCGCGAATCAATGGGTGCGTTCTCGCTTTTCAGACGGGCGGAGCCTTTGCGGGCCCAAAACGGCAAGTGCGCCGAGTACGTCCGAGAGAATCCCGCGGCATTTCCGCGGTTGCCAAAGCTGACGTAGTTTTCGATATGGCCGCCGAATGCCGAGCGCACTGGATCCGGTCTCGACGCTTTGGCCTTTCGCCAGCGCTGCGAAGCCGCCAAGCGAGAGGCTCAGGCCCGGGCGCATTTCTCGCCACACCCGCAGTTCGGTGCGCTACCTATCGGATACTCAATCTTGCCGAAGCGCGTTCGCGGGATCGACGCGCGAGGCGCGCCAGGCGGGCAGACCGCAGGCCGCAACGGTGACGATGCCGAGGAGACCGAGCGCGCCTACGAAGATGAGCGGGTCGCCGGCCGTCACACCACGAACGGCGCTTTGCAGCGCTGTGGCCACTGGAACTGCGCAGGCGAGACCGGCGAGAGTACCCGCGCCGGCCAGCACCAAGCCGCGACGAACCACCAGCCCGCGCACCGACGCCGGAGTGGCGCCCAGAGCCAGGCGAATTCCCATTTCGCGGCGACGCTGGCCCACCAAGTACGACATTACTCCGTAGATCCCGATCGCGGAAAGCACGAGTGCCACTCCGGCAAAGAGCATGAGCAACATGCGGGAGATGCGAAGTTGCCAGATCCCATTCAGGATGCGCTCGTCCCAAGTAGCGAAGTCGAAAACGGACTGCTCGGAGTCGATCGCCCACATGGCCTGTTCAGCACGACGGGTGAACTCGGCCATGCCAAGCGAGGTGCGCGCAAGCACATATTGATTTGCCGCAAACCCGTCCTGCCGGTAGGGGATGTAGTAGTCGTACCCCGGCTCGCCTCCCAACTCCCGCTGTTGCACGTTGCCCGCGACGCCCACGACCTTTCGCCACTCGGGTTGGCGCGCAGTGGGGTTATAGAGGATGCGCTGGCCAATCGGATCGCGGTTCGGCCAGAGGGACTTGGCGAGGCGTTCGCTGACGATCGCCACAGGCTCAGCGTCCTTGCGGTCGAAGTTGGAGAATGCACGGCCGGCTTTCACCGGAATGCGCGCGAAGGCGAAGAAGTTTTCGCTAATGGTGTGGTGTGTCACGTAGGGATTCCGCAGTGCCTCCGCAAGCGGCTGCCCGTCGCGTTGCACGGTGGCCGGGAGCGTCTGCTCCTGGCGCGAAAGGGCCGGAAGTGTGTCGAGAGCCGTTTCCCGAACACCCGGAATCGCCGCGACCTGCTCAAGCGCGCGCTCGTAGTACTGTGTCACCTTTTCGCCACCGTAACGTTTCCATCCGAGCGCCACGCGGAATGTCGCGACGCTCGCCGAGTCAAAACCCTTCTGTTGCGATTGCAGGTTCAGGAAGCCACGAATGAGCAGCCCGGCGCCGGCGAGAAGAACAACCGCCAACGCGATTTCCGCCGCCACCATCCAGTCCCGCAAGCGGCCGGAAACGCGTGAACCTGTCCCGCCGCGCCCGCCTTCCTTGAGAGTCTCGGCCAGGGCGCTGTTGGCAATTTGCAGTGCCGGGGCGAGTCCGGACAGGATTCCCGCGGCCAGGGCAATCGCGGCGCTGAAAAGCAGCACCCGGCTATCGATGTCAATCACCATCCACTCCGGCAGTTCGAACCCTATGAGCGTTCGCAGCAGGCGCATCCACAGCCAGGCAAGCGCTACACCGAAGCCAGCGGCGACCGCAGAGAGCACCACGCTTTCGCACAACAACTGTCCGAGAATCTGTCCGCGCCCGGCGCCCAAAGCCACGCGCATCGCCATTTCCCGGTCACGGCCGAGCGCGCGCGACAACAGCAGGCTGGCGACGTTGGCGCAGGCGATCAACAACACGAATCCGACGGCGCCCAACAGCAACAACAGGTACGGACGAACATCCCCGGCGTACATCTCCCGGAACGGCACCGCGCGGAACGTGAGCCCCTCGTTTGAAACCGGGTAATCCGCCTGCATCCGGCGCGCCAGAGCATCGAGCTCGGCCTGAAACTGCTCCACGCCCGCCGGACGTTTTATACGCGCGATGCCGACGACATCCCGCACTTCGCGGTTTTCATAGTTGGTGAAGCCGCCGATGGAACGGTACACGGCGATACCGCGCGGGAAGTCGAAGCCTCGTCCGGCGACGCCGTGAATAGTGTAGCCGGGAGCATGATCCAGCGAGATAGTCTTCCCTACTACGTCCGGACTGCCACCAAAGCTTCGCAGCCAGACGCCATAGCTGATCACCACGCGATAGTCGCGCTGGCGGTCTGTGAATTCGGGCCACTTCGCTCCAGCGGCCAGCGACACTCCCAGCACTTCAAAGAGATTGCCGGTGGTGAGCACCGCCCGCCATTCTTCCGGGCGGCCGTCGCCCGAGTAGTTATATCCACCGGCGCCGCCTTTGTGCCCTGCGATCGCCTCCAGCGATTGGATCGAGCGCTGCATGTCCTGGATTTCGACCATCGAGATCTTGCCCGGCTGCCCGCCGCGAATCGACTGG
>VFZO01000167.1 GCA_016871155.1 Acidobacteriota bacterium
AGATCGCGGGCCGGGACGAGGTGGCCGCGGTCGAAGCCTGAGTTGGTGAAGGCGGCGGCGGAGTGGCTGTTGAGTTCGCGGTCCTTGCGAAAGCGGGTGCGGCGTTTGGAGGCGTTGGCCGTTCCGGGTTGGAGTTCGTGGGCGGTCCAGAGCGGGGCGCGCAGTTGAGTGTCGAAGCAGACGGCGTAGTGGACACGGCGGGCGAGATGGCCAGGGCAGGAGGGCAGGCCGAAGCGGTCCGGCTGGGCTTGGAGGGTTTGGATCGATACGAGGAGGAGAAAAATCGTTCGCACATTTTATAGATCGGATGTTTAAAACATTTCTTTATGGAAATGTTTTAAGGGTTTTTCTGAGGAGTGGGGTAGGCTGAAATGACACGCCTATGGTCGATCCGTGTTTGTTGATAATGAATGCCCTTGCCGGGGGCGCGACTGGGGCCGTTGTGGCCGCAGTGGCGGGATTACCGACGGAGTTGTTGGGCGCGGGCGTTGGTTACGCGATTTCGGGCGGGTGGTCGCGGTTTAAGGATCGGCTCCAGCGGGCCGAGCCGAAGCTGAATCACGATTTTCAGCGGGCGCTCCGGAAGGCTTATTTGCTGGCGACCGAGGAGATGGTTACCCAGGCGATCCTGTTGGCGCGGAGAGAAACCCTGGTCACGGACGATCGCTCGCTATTGGAGAGCGCGCTGGCCGCGGTGCGTGAGGAGTTGCGGACAATCGCCCAGTGAATGCCTTCAGCGGAGGTGCTACCCGATGTGCCTGCGCTGCTAGTGACAGCGCCTGACGCCGAGCGGCTGCGGTTGATTCATCAAGCCGGCGAGGACGAGTTGCAGGAGGACTGCGCGCGTTGGGCTAAGGGTGTTTGGGAGACGGCGGCATTGGCGAGTTGTTGGCGCGAGGGGTGGACGCGCGTGGAGCGTCGCGATTGGACCAAGGTCTTTTCGATTTACTTTTTTGAAGAGCTGAAGCACACTCAACCGGTCTCAAACATCTTCGTGGCGACGATGCTGGCGAAGATCGATACGAAGATTGACGCCGTGCCTGCGAGGGTGGTTGACGAGTTGGAGCGGCGGGGGATGGGGGCGTCGAAGCTTCGTTTGCTCCCTCCGGAGCCGATGAGGTTTACGGGGCGCGGGCCGCAGTTGGCGTGGCTGCGTTTGAAGCTTGCGCCGGGCAGGCGGGCGCTGCTTTATGGAGAGCCGGGCACGGGGAAATCGACGATCGCCGAGCATGCGGCTTGGATGTTTGCGGATAGCTTTGAGAACGTCGTGTTCCAGGCTTGCGGCGACCGGCCGGTTGCAGTGATTGCCGATGAACTGCTGAGGCGGCTGGGCGTTGACACGTCGACGCTGGCACCGGATGCGAAGGCAGGAGCGGTCCGCGCGCGGTTGGCGGGACGGTCGCTCCTGCTGATTCTCGACGACGTGTGGCATGAGGATTCGGCGCAACTGCTAATTGGTTCGCCGGCGGCGATTCTGTTAACCTCGCGGCGGAATGGTGCGTTGGAGACGGCGGCGGTCGATTCGCAAGCGGTGGGAGGGTTCACGCCGGAAGAGGCGGAGGCGTTTCTGCGGGAATCGATTGACGCTCGTTTCCACTCGCGGATGGATGACTTGCTGCGGTTTGCCGATGAGATGGAGCGGCACCCTTATGCGATGGCGGCGTTTGCGGGTCTGTTGCGAAAGAACCAGCAGCCGGTGGCCGATGCTCTCGCTTCGGTTCGACGGCGCGCGCTTCGGGATGGACGGTTCGATTTGCCGGCGCTGCTGGATGCGGCGGTGGCGGCGCGGTCAGATCAGGCGCGGGTGTTACTTCGCGCGGTCGCCGTTTGCGCGAAGGAGGGTGTTTGGCTCGAGTTCGCCGCCGCCGTAGCGGGGATGACGGCGGACACGGCGGTGGAGGAGTTGGTTGGGGTTTCACTGCTGCGCGTGAACGACCGCGAGGCCCAGGTGTTTTCGTTGCATGCGCTGCTGCACGCGCGGCTTCGCGAGACGAATTCGGATTCGCTGAGGCGACGGCATGCGGAGGTTTTCTCGGATTGGCTGTCGCGATGGGAGGAGGAGTGGAGGCGGTGTGTCCGGGTTGTGGGTGAGGCGGAGGAGGTGTTGGGGTATTGGGATGTGGTCGATTACGCAAGGAGCTTCGGCGGTACGGCTGGCCTTGTTTTCTCGCTGGGCTTGCGGACCGGACTGCTTGGCGCTGCGCACGCAGCGATGGTTGCGGCAGAGATGCGGTACGGGCGGTTGGGGAATCGCGCTGGGTTGGCGGTGAGTTGGGGAAATCAGGCGTTGATCATGAGGGCATGGGGGAAGCTGGACGGCGCGATGGAGTTGCACAAGAAGGAAGAGGCGTTGTGCGAGCAGTTGGGGGATCGGGCGGGTCTTCAGAGAAGTTGGGGGAACCAGGCGCTGATCCTGCAGACCTGGGGAAAGATGGACGACGGAATGGCGCTGCACAAGAAGGAAGAGGCGATGTGCGAGGAGTTGGGGGATCGCGCGGGGCTGCAGTCGTGTTGGGGGAATCAGGCGGTAATCCTGAAGGCCTGGGGGAAGCTGGACGAGGCGATGGCGCTGCACAAGATAGAGGAAGCGGTGTGCGAGGAGTTGGGGGATCGCGCGGGGTTGGGCCGGAGCCTGACGAATCAGGCCAGTATTCACCACCTGCGGGGCGAGGTGGAGTGGCGCCGCACCAAGCTTAAGCACGCGCGTAACCTTTTCGCCGCCGTTGGCATGGCTCAGGAGTTGGAGTTGGTGACTCGCGCCCTTGCGGAGTGCGTGGAGTTCGATCCCGGGCAGGGTGATAGGTACTTGTCCCGATAGACCCTTTTGCGGTGCCCGCTTCGGCGGGCATAGCTTCCGGGGGGCGGCTCCGGCTATACTCGACAACGTCTTACAGAATTTGGCGAGCGGGTGGTTGAGGCTCGCCCAATGTTCGGTAAGTTCGTCTGGCCGCGGCGCTGCTGAGCACCGGTTTTTGGGGCTAGGGCGGATCTGACTATGCACCGGATCCGAGCCTCTTCCTTTCGACTCGCTTGAAGCAGTGCGGGGTTATGCGAAGGAAATCACCAAAAACTCACAGCGCGGCCGGACGGCCGACGGGGAAAATCGCGAATCCACCGGAGACGGCGGCACCGTTTCCGCCGCGGCAGGCCGTGAGAGGAAGGCCGCTGGCCGGCTCCGGCGGTCCTCGCCCGGACACGGTCCGCGAGCGCGCAACGGCTCCCAAAGAGCTGCAAAGGCGCCTGCAGTACATGGCGGAGCACGACGCGCTGACGGGAGCGTGGAACCACACGAGCTTCGTGGGGTTTCTGACGGCGGCGATCGGCCGGTGCCGGGCGGACTCCAAGCTGGCCGTGTTCTTCGTGGATATCGACCGGTTCAAGAACATCAACGACACGATGGGTCACATGACGGGAGACCGCGTGCTGGAAGCTGTGGCGGAGCGGCTGCAAGATACGCTTGGAGCGGCGGCGACGCTGGCCCGGCTGGGCGGCGACGAGTTCGCGTTTTTCATCGAGGGACTGCAGGACCTGGCGGCGGTCCGCGCGGCGGCGGAGCGGGTCATCCAGGCGTTCGGCTCACCGCTGGACTTCGATGGGCGGCGGCAGTTCGTTTCCGTTTCGCTGGGCGCGGCGATGGGGCCCGACGACGCACTGACGGCGGAAGAGCTGATCCGGGCGGCGGACATGGCGATGTACGAGGCGAAGCTCTCGGGCCGGCGGACGTTCCGGTTTTACGATCACCGGCTGGAGAGCGAGGCGCGCGAGCGCGCATCGATCCAATCGGAACTCAATTGCGCGGTTGAGGGCTTGGAGCTATCGGCGGCGTACCAGCCGCAGGTGGAGATCACAACCGGCAAGATTCTCGGGGTGGAGTGCCTGCTGCGCTGGACACGGGCCACCGAACGGGGTATTCCGATCTCCAAGGTGATCTCGATCGCAGAGGAGAGCGGGCTGATACTTCCGATTGGGGATTGGGTGCTGGAGCATGCGCTTGCGCAGGCCTCCGCGTGGCGGCGCGAGGGGCTGGAGGTGCCGATGGCGGTGAACCTGTCGGCCGTTCAAATCCAGCAGGAGACGCTCTACGACGCGGTGACGGGGCGGTGCGGCGAGCACACGATTCCGACGGAGGGATTGAAGGTGGAGATTACCGAGAGCGTGCTGTTGAGCTATACGGCGGAGGTGCAGAAGTCGCTGCTGGCGCTGCATGAGGCCGGGGTGGCCATCGTGCTGGACGACTTCGGCACAGGCTACGCTTCGCTTGCCTACCTGCGGCACTTTCCGATCGAGGAGGTGAAAATCGATTCGTCGTTCTTGCACGGGATCGGCAACTCGACCAGCGACGAGGCGATTGTACGGAGCGTGATTCAACTGGCGCACTCGCTGGAAAAACGAGTTGTGGCCGAGGGGGTAGAACACAGGCACCAGTTGGAGTTTTTGCGGGACGCCGGCTGCGACATGGCGCAGGGCTACCTGTTTTCGCCGGCCGTGCCGGCGGCAGAGATGCAGGCGTTGCTGGAACAGCGGCCGCCCGAGTGGGGCGCGGGTTTATAGCCCGGCCAGACGCTGGATTTCCCGCCAGGTGCGCAGGCCGCCGGTTCCGCCGGCCTGAGTGGCCGAGAGGGCGCCGCAGACGTTCGCGATGCGGGCGGCCTCCACAGGGTCGAGTTCACGGAGCATGGCGGCCAGGAAGCCGCCGCAGAAGCAGTCCCCGGCGCCGGTCGTATCGACGGCGTCGACGGGGTGCGCCGGTACGGCGACCGTGGCGGAGCGGCCTTCGGCGAGCAGGCAGCCGGCGGCGCCGCATTTGACGACGACGTTCGACGCTCCGGCGTTTTGCAATTGGCGGATGGCGGTTTCGAGATCGGCGGCGCCGGTGAGGAGGCGGGCCTCCGCTTCATTGGCGAACAGCCATTCGAGGTACGGCAGGCAAGGCCCGATGACGGTAAGCCACTCGCCTTGGCGGTCCCAGCCGGTGTCGAGCGAGGTGGTCCAGCCGTCCTCGCAGGCTTCCCGCAGGTATCGCGGGGCGCTGCGGCGGAGCGCTTCGATATTGAAGGGATTGGCAACGTGAAGCCAGGTGGTTCCGGGCGAGGCCGAGGGGCGGAGCGATTCGACAGTGGATAAGGCGTGCGTTAAGACACCGGGACGATGCAGGAGGGCACGCGCGCCGGAAGCGTTGAAGACGCCCATGGTCAGGGCCGTTTCGCCGGACGGCGGCTCCGGCGTGACGCATTCGACACCGGCGCTTTCGAGGCGCTTCCGGCAGAGTTCGCCGTGACCATCGGCCCCATAGGCCGTGACGAGGCGGACGGCCGCGCCGAGATAGGCCGCGGCGTAGGCGGTGACCGCACCGTTGCCGCCAAGGCCCGCGCCGAAGTGGGACGGCCAGACCGTGGTGTCGAAGGTCAAACCTTCGACGGGGCCGCCGATCCAGTCGTAGACGAGATTGCCGGCGACGAGGAGCACGCGACTACGCGCCGCCGGCCAGAAGCGCCCGGACAAAGTCAGCGCCCAGGGGCCATTGGCCGGAGACGTTGGATCCCTGGAGTTGGAATTTGCCCTTCAGAAGCAAGCCGCTCAGATCGGCCTGGGACGGTTTCTGACCCACGCGTTCGAAGTATTTGGCGAACTCGGCGGTGACGCCGGCGAGTTGACTGTGGAGAGACTGGGCGGACTCGGGACTGGCGCATTCGGCGTTGAGTTGCAGGGTCATGCCTCCGGCCCGCACATCCACATGAAACGTGACACGGCGGGCGCCGGCCAGGGCCTTGGCGAAGAGGCGGGTGCCGGGGGCCGACGGCTCATTGGCGTTCAGGTAGGAGCCTGGAAACGACATCCAGGCGGGGCTTTGCGGAGGACGCCATGCGACGACGGGCTTGATATTATGCAGATCGTTGACAGCGAAGGCGCGCTGGGACGTGGCCATGCCGAGGACGTTCCGCGTCTTCGGATAGAAGGAGACCCGGCGGCCGGGCGTGACGGCTTCCGAATCGCAAACGCCGTTATAGCAGCGGCCGCCGCGGCCGGTGGCGAACGACTGCAGCTTGCTCCAATCGAAGCGGCCGCGGGCGAACAGGTACCAATCGCCGGAGCGGCGGGAGAGGGAGACGGAATCGAGGTCGGTCTTCCAGTCGAAGCCGCTATCGGCGACGAAGCGGCGGTAGTCGGGATCCTCGACAATGGCCGAGTTGTCGACGGCGCCGATCAAGCCGGTGTTGCGGATGCCGGAGACATCGATGTGGAGCAGCAGGGCGTCTTCCGCGGGAAGCTGGGAGATGAGCTGCTCGACCGGGATATCGGAACGCGAGCGGACGGCCCGGATGCCCACGTAGAGCGCCACGCCACCGGCCAACAGCAGCGCCGCGAGAAGCCAGGGGTGCCCGCGCAGTTTCACCGGTCCTGTCCTTAGGCGAGCGCCGGAGCGGGACGGTTGGCTTTCCAGAGCTCCATGTAGGGCTTAAGATCGCGCATCATGGTGTTCCACTGCTCAAAGGTCAGCGACTGCGCGCCGTCGCTCCACGCCTTTTCGGGACAGGGATGGGCTTCGACGATCAGACCGTCGGCGCCGATCGCGACCGCGGCGCGGGCCAAGGCCGGGACCAGCTTGCGCTTTCCAGTGGCGTGGGAGGGATCGACGATGACGGGCAGGTGGGTCAGCTCGTTCAAAACGGGGACGGCTACGATGTCGCAGGTGTTGCGGGTCTCGGTTTCGAAGGTCCGGATGCCGCGCTCACAGAGCATGATGTTCGGATTGCCGTGGGCGACGATGTATTCGGCCGACATGAGCAGTTCCTTGATCGTGGAGCTGAGGCCGCGCTTGAGCATGATGGGCCGGCCGCAACTGCCGAGGCTTTTGAGTAGCGCGAAGTTCTGCATGTTGCGTGCGCCAATTTGCAGGATGTCGGCGTACTCGGCGACGAGGCCGACGTCCTTATCGGCCATGACTTCGGTGACGATGGCGAGGCCGGTGGCCTCGCGGGCCTTGGCCAACAGTTTCAAGCCTTCGCCTTCGAGACCCTGAAAATCGTAGGGGGACGTGCGCGGTTTGAAGGCTCCGCCGCGCAGGACGCGGCCGCCGGCGGCGGCGACGGCTTCGGCCGACTCCATGATCTGCTTTTCGCTCTCCACCGAGCAGGGCCCGGCCATGACGACGAACTCGTCGCCGCCAATATCGGTGGAACCGAGCTTGGTCTTTAGCGAGATGATCGTCTTTTCCTTCTTGAATTCCTTGGAGACGAACTTGTAGGGCGCCGAGATCCGAACTGCCTTTTCGACCTGGGGCATGGCTTCGAGCGATTCGAGGCAGGCGGTGACGTCGCCGACGCCAACCGCGCCGATGACGACGCGCTCCTCTCCTTCGATGGCATGGATCTTGTAGCCGAACTCGCGGATGCGATCGCAAACCGCGTCGACGTCGGCTCTGCTGCTGTGGATTTTCATGGAGATGATCATTTCCGTTGTGCCTCGAAAGAGCGGATACCCAAAATACTCAAAAACCCACTCTTTCGAGTGGGTTTGGTGAAGTCGCTATGCTTACCGCAGCCGTTCCCACTCACACGCAAGACGTGCGCCGCCAGTGTCGGCAGGGAAAGTATGGGGTGCGGTGCCGCATAAAACATCAGCATAACGCAGCCACGCCCGGAAAGCAAGGGCCGACCGAAAAAACACCTCAGTAGTGTGGATATTCGGCGGTCTGTAAAGATTGGGTTTCGATGATAATACCACCACGTCCAGGTGTATCGTTCTTACCTAACGTAGGGATGGTTACGCAGGATGGCGAAGGCACGGTAGATCTGCTCGGCGAGCAGGACGCGGGCGAGTTCGTGAGGCCAGGTCATTGCGCCGAGGGAGAGAAGAAGGTCGGCCTGTTTCCGCTGGGCGGGAGTGAGGCCTTCGTGAGCGCCGACCAAAAAGACGAGGTCTTGCCCCTGCATTTCGGCGTTGGAGAAAAGGGTGGAGAAGCGGGCAGAGTCCATGGTCTGGCCGGCGGGATCGAGGTAGATCTTCCGGGCCGTGGGGTGACGTTCGGGAATGGAGAACTTCCCGGGGTGAATCTCGCGCATCTGGCAGGAGGCGAAGCGGGCGGCGCGGTCGAGGAACTCCTGGGCGGCGGCGCTCAGGCGTGCGTCCTTGGCGCGGCCGATGTAGTATACGAAAACCTTCAGAGGTTCCCTTTCGGCATCGGGTAGTCGAGTTGACCGGCGCCCGGATCGACGGGGCCGGGCGGGAGCGTGCGCTGCCAGGAAAGGAGTTTGCCCCGAAGATTCTTGACCATGGAGGGGTGGTGGAAGGCCATGTTGGTCATCTCCCACGGGTCCTTGGGAATGTTGTAGAGCTCGACGCGGCTGCCATCGGGGTTCATGAGGAGCTTCCACTCGGCGTCGCGAATGGCGAGCATGGGACTCTTGTTGGCGTAGTAGCCGGCGATTTGGAATCGCCACTCCCAGAAGACGGGGCGGGAGCGGAGGCGCGGCTTGCCGGCAAACACGTCCTGGAGGTTTTCGCCGTCCAGAGCGGCGTTTTGCTCCGGCGCGACGCCGGCGAAGTGCAGCAGGGTGGGAAGCAGATCGACGGCGGTGACCACGGTGGTGTCGTTGACGCCGCCCTTAGGAACCTTGGCCGGCCAGCGGACCAGGAACGGAACGCGGATGCCGCCTTCATAGAGACTGCGCTTACGTCCGCGAAAGGGGCCCGGCGAGCCGTAGGCCGAGTGGCTGGCGTTGCGGATGTGGATGTCTTCCGGGCCGTTATCGCTCGAAAAGACCACGATCGTGTTTTCGGCGAGGCCCAGTTCATCCAACTTGGCGAGCAAGCGGCCGATCTGGGTATCGAGATCGCGCAGCGAGGCGTTATAGATCTGATGGGCCCCGAGGTGGCCGCCGATTGGACCGTCCTTGACGAAGGGCGCGAGTTGTTCCGGCGTGGGGGCCAGAGGAGCGTGCGGAAGGAGGGTCCAGAGCTGGAGATAGAAGGGCTCGGCGCGATTGCGAGTGATAAAGTCGATGGACCAATCGACGAAGACGCGGCTGGACTCGGCGCGGAAGCCAGGGCCGGCCTCGATCCAGCGGGTCTCGTTGGAGGTCACGGATTTGTGCTCGGCGAAGCCGTAGGCATCGGGCATGGGCGCGCCGGGGTTGTGGCCGAGGTGCCATTTGCCGAAGTGGGCGGTGCGGTAGCCGGCCTTGCCGAGTTGACGGGCCAGAGTTGGGACCCTGGGATCGAGAAAATCGGGCATTCCGCGCTTGGCGTTCATCTCGGCGGTGGCGAAGTGCCCATGAACCCGGTGGCGGGCCGGATAATGGCCGGTGGTGAAGGCGGTACGGCTGGGCGAGCAGACCGAGCCGCCGACGTAGAACTGTGTAAAGAGGGTGCCTTCGCGAGCCAGGCGATCGATGCCCGGCGTTTTCATGCCCCGGTTGCCGTAGCAACTGAGGTCTCCCCAGCCCATGTCGTCGGCAAGGATGAAGATGATATTCGGCCGGGAGGGCTGGGCTTGAGCGAGCGGGGCGAGGAGAGTCGGGAAAAAGAGCCGGCGGCGCATTACATCCAATATTCCCACTTACCAGTGGAAATTGTGTAAACCGAGAGGCAGAGATTCGCGACGCCGTGCGCGAGGATGCAGTCGCCGAGGCGCTTGGTGCGGATGGCCCAGTAGTTGAAGATGACGCCCGCCGCAAGGCCGACGTCCCAGAACGGGCCGTGTTCGGAGGCGAAGAGAGCGGCAGTAATCCAGAAGGCGTTGGGGGCATAGCTGCCGAAGGGCACTTTCTCGAAGTCCTGATTCTCGATCCAGCGAAGCACGAAGCCGCGCCAGAAGAGCTCCTCGAGGATTGGGACGAGCAGGGCGGCGCGGACGGTGCGGAACAGGAGGACGACGGGCGAAAGCAGATCATCGGACGGAATCGAGGTCTTGACGGCGCCGACGACGGTGAAAATGTAGTTGGATCGATAGCCGGGGATGAGAAGATCGGGGGCAATCCAGATGGCGAAGATCGCAACGCCGGCGAGCGTGGACATGACGGGCTCGGCGAGTTTGAAGTCGAGAACACCGCGGGAAAAGAACCAGATGGCGCCGGCGAGAATCAAGACACGGACGACCTGCTCGACGGGACCGGGGAGGGGGTTATAAGGCTGCAGGACCAGCAGTGCCATGAACACGGCAAACGGGGCCACAAAGGGCACGGCGGGATGTTTCATTTAGGGTTTTGTCCCTCGAATCCAATTCAAAATCGTGTTGTATTCCGCCGAGCCTTTCTCAAAGCGAACGCCGCCGCCGTGCGCGGTTTTGCTGGCGTTTACGACGCCCTCGGTTTCGGCGCTCGAGGTCGGTTTGACGAGTATGAGACTGCTCTCGGGATCATCGAGATTGATTACGGCGCGGGCGGAGGAGAGAGTGCCGTTGAAGATCGTGTGGGAGGCGTGGCAATGCACGCAGGCCTGGCCGTCCTTCCCGCGGGTGGTGAGCACGGGCTCGACGTAGCCGCGGAAATAGTCGTCATCGGGACGGGCACCGGTGGAACTCGCGCGCGCGCCGGAAGCGGACTTCGGCGGCGCGGGCGGCTGGTTGGCCTTGACGATGGCGAGCACCGGGGCGCGTTCGCCCTTGAGCGGACCGGCGAGTTCAGCGACCCTGGCGAAGGGAACATCGCGAACGACCTGGGCGGCGAGCAGCGCGAGGCGCTTGATCTCCGGGTCCTGGGAGTTTAGATACGGCAGCAGCGCCTTGGCCATGCGGTCGTTGGCGGGGCCGAAGAAGACGGTCTGCTCGACATCGTTGCCGATCCGGTTGTAAACGCCCGGGAAGGCGGTGCTTCGATCGGCCGTGGGATCGTAAACGTCGCCGCGTCGCAGTTCAAACTCCGAGAGCGCTGCCAGCAGGGCGCGGCTTTGCGCGGGAGCGCCGGTTTCGAGCACCGTGGCGTACTTGGACGCCAGGCGGTCCTCCACGGCCAGGCGGCCGCGCATGACCTGGTCCCGGTCGGCGGGCTTGGCGAGGACCGGCACCCAATTGTTGTAGAGATAGCGGATGTTCTCGTCGGCGAGGTTATAGACCGCCTCCCGCAGGTTGCGTTCGACCCAGGGATGGTTGGACTTCCCGAGGGCGGCGAGCAGCGCGTCCTCCAGCTTCGCCTGCGCCGGAACGTCCGGCGACCAATACCAGAACTGCCAGGCGCCCTTGCTCGCCTGCATGGCGACGGCCGGCGCGCGGTCGGTGATGGCCTGAGCCAATGGGCCGGCGAACTCGTCGCGGCGGGCGATGGCGGAGAAATGAGTGGCGAAGACGCGAGTCGCGCCCCAGCGCAGGCGTTCCTTTGGCGATTTCAGCGCATCCAGCAGGGACTGCGCGGGCACGCCGGGCCGCCGATTGTAGACCTGACGAACCGCGAGCGCCGCGGCGCGGGCGACGAGTTTGCTGGGGTCTTCCAAAGCGCGGATGGCGACCGGGAGCGACTCGGCGAGGCCGAACCGGCTGAGCGTTTCGAGCGCCTGCGCTCGGATGATCGGCTCCGGAGAAGCGGCGAGCGCCTCGATTTCGCGCAGGCGTTGGGGCGACGGGCGGTCCCAGAGGCTGTTGAGCTGGGTCAGCGTTGTGAAGGTTCCCGAGTGAGATTCGCCCCAGGGCCGGCCCGTGCGATTGGCGGGATAGTAGGCGCTGAGCGCCAGCACGGCCATTTGGGTCTCACGGAATGGCGTGCGGAAATTTTCGTAGGTCTGCAGCGGATCAAGCCAGCCGCCGAAGGGTTGTTGCCGCGAGAGCAGGTACTCGATCGCTTTGGCAACCTGCTCGTTGTCGCGCGGAATCCCGGCGGCGTGCAGGGCCCAGAGGGCGTGGCCGGTCTGAAACTCGACGGTGAACGACTTTTCGTCGAAGCGGGCCGACCATTGGCCGTCCTCGCGCTGGAGCTTCAATAGTCGCCCGGCGTTCGCGGCGATTTTGGCGGCATACTTCCGCTTATCGAGCGCCGCGAGCGCGAGGGTTTGGTAGCAGAGATCGATGGTGTTCTTGATCTCGTGATCCTGCTCCAGGAGCGCGGCGACAGCCGGATCCCTGGTGTTCTCCCAGGCGTACCAGGCTACTTCATAGGCCGAGACGAGCGGCGTGTTGCCGTTTGTCTCGTCGCCGGGCAGCTTGACGCGATCCTTGTAGTAAAGCTTGAGGTATTCGCCGACGCGTTGATGGTAGGCCGGGCGGGGGTCGAGACTCAACTCCGATTCGTAGATCGACAGGAGGTGGGACATACGGCCAACGACGTTCGCGGCGGCCGAGATGACACGGGCCCAGACGGCGCCCTCCCGCTCAAAGCCGTAAAAGGGCCGGGGATTGTTGTAGAAACGTTCGGCGAGAAACGAAAGCTGGTGGGGATAGTTGACCTGATAGCCGTTCCGGACCGCGTAGAGCTGGGCGCGCTGGGTGAAGTGCGTGACGTGGCAGGCCACGCAGAGGGTAGTCTCCTGGTGGTTGCTGGAGACGCGATCGAAGAGTCCGCCGCGCCGGGGCGTGTTGGCATGCCAGGAGTCTCCCGCGCCGATCAGATAATCGACGGCAGCCTGCACGGCCTCCTTGGGATCGGAGTAGGGCGCGACGTTGTAGAGGCGCGTGCGGAGGCGGTAAAAAGGGTGCGTGAGTTTGACGCGGATGAAGTAGGTCCCTTGCTCGCGGAGCACGCGGGTGGTGAACTTGTTGCCGGGCAGGGCCTGGACTTCATGAGGCAGCGTGACCGGGTCCTCGCCTTCGCTGTACTCGACGGGCTTGCCGTTGACGGCGCGGAACAGTGCGACATCGAGCGGGATATTGTCCCGGTCCTCGATCTCCAGGCTGAGGTGCAATAGCTTGGGGCGAGCCGAGGTGAACTCGAAGCGGAACCAATCCTCGTGGGGATTGGGTTCGATCTTCGCGGACGGCCGGGACGGAATGTAGGGAGCTTCGTCGCCAGAGGCCCAAATAGTCGCGCCGAGCGCGATCGGATTGGCGGCGTCAAAGGCGTTGTTCGGTTCGGCTTCGACGTTTGGGTTCGCGCCCAGGTCGAAGACCTGGACGGCGGCCGGTACGCCAAGCCGGACGACGGCGGGAACGCCGCCGCGCACGAGCGTATAGAGGTCGCCGTCGCCCGAATGGAGGGCCTTGGCGGCGATCGGTTTCCCGCCGATTTGGATTTCAACCGGGCCGGCGACAGAGCGGTCCGAGGGCTGCGGGAGTGAGATGAGGACGCTGTAGACCGACTTGGATTCGCGTGCCGGGACCAGGTGTTCGCCCGGAGGCAGAAGTCTGCGCCAGACGGGGGCCGCCTGCTGCGCCTGGAGAGCCAGGGCGAATGCTAGGGCGAAGACCGGCCGCAACGGCGTTATCCGAGCCGTCCGCGAAGAGATGTGATCCGGGATTTCCATTTTGGGTCTGCCGGACCCCAACAGTCTACACCAACGCCTCACTCCCGTGCCGGATTTGATCAGAATCCCCTTTCCGAGGGCGGGCCAGTGCCTGCGGATGGCTTCTTCCGACC
>VFZO01000168.1 GCA_016871155.1 Acidobacteriota bacterium
TGAATCGGCGACCATTGTAATTAGCGGTATCGAACTGGCGGAGAAGATCAAGAAAGGGCAATTCAAATTTAGCAAACTAGGCGGGGCAGGGGCGACGATGCCGGAGATCTGGCGAGCCGCGTTGGCAACGTGATCGGAGTCGGGTTCGATCGAGACCCGCGGACCGAAACGGTATCAAGCCAGTGTCAACCCAGATTTTGCACCAGAGCCCGAGTTTCCTGTACACTGTTACGGGTCTGTCTATTGGCCGGCCACAGAAAAATCTCGACAGGGGAAATCTCAATGAGTCTTCGAAACAGGGTAATTAGCTTGCTGCTGGTGGGGTTGCTTGCAGCAACGGGTTTGACTGCGCAGAGCCAGCGAAGCAGCGTCACCGGGCGGATCCTGGATGCGTCTGGAGCCTTGGTTGCGGGCGCGAAGATCGACATTACCAACAATGCGACCAACGTCAAGTTCGAGGCCGTTTCGAACGACGTCGGATACTACCAGTTCCTTTTGCTGCCCTACGGCTCGTATACATTGCGGGTGAGCTCCGCCGGGTTCCGTCAATACACCATGACGGGCATCTCGCTCGTGACAGCCACCACCGCCAGCCTGGACATATCCCTGACCGTGCAGTCCCAAGCCGAGGAAGTGACCGTAGAGGCCGCCGCGCCCCTGCTGGAGGCGGGCACCTCATCGGTGGGTGTGGCCCTGGAGCAGGCGATCAAGGACGAAATTCCCCTGCTCGTTTCGGGCGGCAAGCGCAATCCGGTGGGGCTGTTCCAAACCAATTCGACCTTCGCCGAACAGCCTCTATACGGCGGACACGGCACGTTCGGCGGCGGCCGCGCTTCTTCGAACGCGATCCTGCTGGACGGGCAAGCGCCCGACACGACCTCCGTCAACGTAGGCTCCGGTTCTCTCCCCTCCGTGGAATCGCTCGGCGAGTTTAAGATCCTCCAGAATTCGATTCCCGCTGAATACGGCCGCACGGGCGGCGTGACCGCGACCTTCGCCACCAAGTCCGGCACCAATGCCTTTCACGGCGCGGGTTACGAATACCTTCGGAACGATAAACTCAACGCGCGCCCCTGGCAGGCAGCTGCCCGCGAAATCGAAAAGCAGAATGAATACGGCATCGCCGTGGGTGGCCCCGTCTACATTCCGAAGCTCTACAACGGCAAGAACAAGACGTTCTTCTTTAACAACCTCACGGCGTACAAACGGCGCATCTCCGCGGCGAGCGGATTCCTGACCCTGCCGACGGACCCGATGCGGGGGGGCGACTTCTCCGAGGCCGGCAACCTTCCAATCTACGACCGGCTCGACGCGCGAGCAGTCGGCGGGCGCGTGACGTTCGGGCAGTTCCCCGCAAACCGCATCCCCGCGTCGCGCCAGAGCCGGGTTAGCAAATACTTCCTGGACAACGTTCTACCCAAGCCGACCGGTCCTGGCATCATCAACAACTTCCTCGGCGTTGCGCCCTCGAGGGTCGACAACTGGGACAACACCATCAAGATCGATCAATACATCACCGCATCCGACCGGATCTCCGGGTTTTACGAACACAGCAACAACACCGGCTTCGGCGGCAACGTCCTCGGCGCTTCGTTCGGATCGAGCGGCGTCACCAAGTTGCACCGCACGCGGTTCGATTGGACCCGGAACTACGGCCCCACGGTCGTCCAGCAGGTCCTGGCGGGCTTCACCCGGAATCTCGGCGGCGGTGTCGCAAACAACGCCAATGACGACATCGGACGCAAGGCCGGTATCACCGGAACGCTCGATCCCCGGTGCCCCACGATCGAGTTCAACTACACCCGTTTCAACGCCATGCGGGTCTGCCAGGTACCCGAGTCCCTTCGCGAGAACTGGGTGCCCACGATCGACTATAGCCTCACCTGGAATCGCGCCAAACACACGATCAAGATGGGGGCCACCTACGTCAAGTGGATCGATGACTTCCGCGCCGCGTCCATCGGGTCCGTGGACAGCGCCACGGGCTGGTACAACTTCGGAGGCGGCCGGCGCAGGGGCGGCGGCATCAACGATCACGGATTCGAGTTGAACACGTCGCAGACGGACTTCTCCGGCGGCGCCACCTACGCCGACTTCTTCCTTGGCCTGCCCGCGAGCGCCGAACTCGGCGCGCCTAATATCGCCAATCACCGCGAATCGTACTTTGCCATGTTCGTCCAGGACGACTGGCGCGTGACGCGGAAACTGACCCTGAACATCGGCCTCCGTTGGGACCTCAATGTTCCCTACAGCGAAGTGCAGGGACGCATCACCACCTTCGATGTCAACAAACCCAATCCCGCCGCCGGTGGGTTGCCGGGAGCGCTGGCGTTCTACGGCATCGGGGAAGGCCGCATCGGCCGCAACCGGCCGGGAACGATCCACTACAACAACTTCGGGCCACGCCTCGGCTTCGCCTACCAATTGAACAGCAAAACCGTGGTGCGCGGATTTGCCGGAATAGTTGCTCAAGGGGTCCAGACATGGGCCTATCAGTCGCACAACGTGACCGGCTTCACGGCCAACGGCAGCCCCATTCTGCCCGCCAACCCGTTTGCGATCTACTACCGGTGGGACGACTCGTTTCCACAAGCGGTCCTGGGCAAGACGCCCAACCTCGATCCGACGTTCCGCAACGGCCAGAGCCTGGACCACATCCAGAATCCGGAAGACGTGGGACGGTCCCCGCAGTTGTACAACTGGAGCCTCACGGTCCAGCGCGACCTTGGCAAAGACACGGTGGTTGAGGTTGGCTACGTCGCCAATAACATGAAGAACGCGTCGGGCCGCCTTGAACTCAATCAACTGCCCACCCGCTTCTGGAACCTCGGCGCGCTGTTGCTGAGGCCCATCACTTCGCCGGAAGTCCGCGCCGCGGGATTCTCCAAGCCCTACGCCACCTTCCCCGACGGTTCGCCGCTGTTCCAGGCATTGCGGCCTTTCCCGCACATGGGGAACGTCACGGACCGGTTCACGTCGGGCAAATCGAGCACGTACCACGCCATGAACCTCCGGGTGCAGAAGCGCTTCTCTTCGGGTCTGTCGTTCCTGGTCGGTTACACCACGTCCAAGTACATCACCGATTCGCAGTGGCTCCCCGGCGCCTTCGGCGGAGCTCCCCGCGTGACCGAGAGCCCCGCGCTCGACAAGGGCTTGTACCGCTTCGACGTCACGCACCGCGCCGCGATCAGCTACACGTATGAGCTTCCGGTCGGAAAGGGCAAGAAGTTCCTCGGCAGCGCACACCCTGTGGTGGACGCGGTGATCGGTGGATGGCAGATCGCCGGCCTGCAGCACTACCAGTCCGGCCAACCCGTGTCGGCATCGAACGGATCGCTCAATCTCGGGATTCCCACCCTGGGGTCGCGCGCGGATCAGGTTCCCCACGAGCAGGTTCCGTTGCGCAGCAATATCGCCTGCAGCGATCTTGAATTCGGCAACCCGGCGCGGAACTACGTGCTGAACGCCGGCAATCCCACCCAGGCGACGCGGACGGGCAGACCCCTCGCGTTCCGGCCCGCGGGCGACTTCCGCCTCGGCAGCGCGGCCAACGTGGATCCCAAGTCGCGGCAATGCGCGCAGCTTAACGAAAATATCTCCATCACCAAGTCGTTCCGAATAAAAGAGCTGGTCCGGCTCAGGATCGGTGCCGAAGCGTTCAACCTGCTCAATCGGCACAGTTGGCAGACGCCGGGCTTCGGGCAGGACATCAACGGGCAGAACTATGGCGAAATCCAACCGGTGCAGCCGTTCGGGGCGCGGGCGATGCAGGTGAAGTTACGCGTCGAATGGTAGACAGGCCATCACGGAGTGACCCATAATCGTGGGTGTGAGACCGGCACGCGCGCGGTGGAGCATCACCGCCGGTATGCTGCTTCAGGCGGCGGTGACAACCGCCGCCGGGCAGACGTGGACGCCTGAGCGGTTCTGGCAGCAGCAGTCCGGGTACGCCGGGGCTGAATCCTGCCGGAACTGCCACTCCGGGATATACGACAAGCAGGAGGCAAGCAGCCACGCACGTACGCTGCGGCCGCTTTCGGAAGTAGCGGAATTCAAGCAGGGCCTTCCGTTCGAATTGCCGGATCGCCTGGGTAACGCGCGCCTCCGCTTGAGCCTCGATCCCTCCGGCTCGGTTCTCTTGTCGTCGGTACGCGGCGGCGAAGAGACCTCGGTGAACCTTCGCTGGGCTTTCGGCGCGGGCGCCAAGGCCGTCACGCCGGTAACCGTGAACGATCGAGGCGACTATGTCGAAAGCCGCGTTTCCTGGTTTCGTGGCGCCGGCGCTTTTGACCTGACCCCGGGCGCGCGCGAACGCGTCCCGGGGTCGTTTGCCGAAACCCTCGGTCAGGTCCTGTCTCACGAAGATCGTAAGAAATGTTTCGGCTGTCACACGTCCCGCCCACTGGCGGATGATCCTGTGCCGGCCAGGAACGAAATGGGAATTCGCTGCGAACGCTGCCATGGTCCCGGATTGCAGCATGTCCGCGCAGCCTCGGCCGAGAGCCGCCGGTCCTCGATCTTCCATCCCCGCAAGCTCACCGGATTTCGCATGGCGCAGGTATGCGGCGCCTGTCATGGACGCCCTCCGCGCGAGATCGACTTCGACGAGATTCGCCAGATTCAGGAGCGCCCGCTCGCGGCCCGTTTTCCGAGCCAGCGCCTGGTACTCAGCCGCTGCTTCAATGAAACGGACGGCGGCCTGAAGTGCACCGTCTGCCACGACCCCCACGACGATGTCGCGTCGTCCCCGGAGGCTCTCGACACTCCCTGCCGGACCTGCCACTCTCCTGGACGCAAGGGCGCCGCCATTTGTCCGAAGGCCTCCTCGAATTGTTCGCGCTGCCACATGCCGAAAGCCCGTGTCCTGCACCACACCGAGTTCGCTGACCATTGGATCCGGGCAAAGCCATGAAGCCATGCATGCTCCTCCTCGTCCTGTTCCTCGCCGCTCAGGCTTGCCTCGGGCAAGCCGGCGTGGCTTCCGCGGATACAGACGGCCAGTTCATCGAGCAGCGCTTCTCCGCCGCCCGCCAAGCCGAAAATCTCCGTGACTACCCGAAGGCGGAGGCCGAGTATCGCGCGATTCTCGCGAAGTTCTCCGACCGCATTCCGGAGCTCTACCAGAATCTCGGCGTGGTGCTGTATCTGCAGAAACGCCACGAGGACGCCATCGGCGTGTTCCAGGAAGGCATTCGGCGCAATCGCCGTATGCAGGGAGCGCAGTTGTTCCTGGGCATTTGCCTGTTGGCGGTCGAACGATACAAGGAGGCGTTGCCCCATCTCCAGGCCGCGCATGCGATCGGCGCGACACCGGAGACCAGGAAGTACCTAGCCATCGCCCACATTCAGACCGGCAATCTCGAGGGCGCACGCCAACTGCTGTTGGCGCGGCTCCGAGCAGGCGAGGATCTGCAGGCGACGCTCTATCAACTCGGCGACCTCTACCTTCGCATAGCGAACCAGGAAGTACACCGGCTGACCGATCAGGCGGCGAACCTGCGCTTCGGCCACCTTCTCGCCGGCCGCATTTTCGAAATGCAGGACTTCCACCAGTTGGCTTCGCGAGAGTATCTCCACGCCGTTCAACTGGACCCCGCCAATGCAGCGGCCCTGTTGGCGCTCTCCCGCGCACTGTTCATACTGGGACAGGAGCAACCGGCCCGCGTGGCGCTGGAGCGCTACAACGCTCTGCTCCCGGATGCGCCGCATCCAGGCTGGAACGCGGCGGATCTGCCGAAGGCTTCGCTCACGGATGTGGGCGCTCCGGTCGAATACGGCAAAATCCTGGCGTCGCTTCCCACCGTGACGGAAGCCGATTGCTTCCTGCCGCTGCTTGATCGCGACGTCCGGGAAGCCGTGCGGGTGCGGACGCGGACGGACCGGACGGGCGCCTGGAAGGATGTCGCGCGGCATTTGCGAGTGGGCCGCTGGGCGGCCGCCGCGCCGGTGATCCGGAAGCTCGGGACGCCGGCAGGTACGGTTCCGTCCAGGGACGGCTGGGTCGCCCGGTATCTCTTGGTCCGGCAGCTCATGGAGTCTGATGACTACGCGGGAGCCGAGGCTGCCTTCGAACCCTTGCGCATCGAACCTGCGCCGTCGCCGGCGATCCGGCTCCTTCGCTGGACTCTCGTTCAACATCTGAGCCTCTTCTACTTTGACCGTCTCCTCCGCGAGTACCCCGGATCGGCGCACGCGCATTTCGTACAAGCCCGGACGTGGCGCATCCGCGGAAAACGGGAAGCGCTAGACGAATTCCGCGCCGCGATTGCCGCCGATCCGGAACAACCGGAAATCCGCATGGCGCTCGCCTCGTATCTTCTCTCGAACGCGGAATACGACGAAGCACTCGCGGTCTGCCAGGAGGAGTTGCGTCTCAATCCGTACTCGACCGCGGCCAAGGGCTGCATCGGCAGGGTCCACATTGAGCAGCAGCGTCCAGAGCTGGGAATTCAAATGCTCGAAGAGGTGCTGCGCCGGAATCCAGGAGAAAGCGAACTGCGGTCGGAACTGGCGCGCGCGCTCGAAATGACCGGAGAGACCACCAGGGCTCTTGAGCAATACGAGACCGCGCTCTCGCGCGATCCCTCCCTCACCCGCCTGCACTATGTGCTGAGCCGGCTCTACCGGAGGGCCGGACAACCGGATCAGGCGCAGCGCCACTTACGCCTGTTCCAACAATCCGAGGAGAACCGCCACAGCCGTTTGCGCGAACAGGTCGAACGATTCCAGAGTGGCGATCCGGCGCGGCCCGCTGCGGAGAAATCCCCGTAGCTACAGGCAGCTCAGTACACGGTCCACCGCGGCATCGCGGGCTTCCCGATTCTGGACGACAAGTCAGTGGAGCCTCAGTGATTGCGACCCCGCAATACTGGCACGCCCCGGCTTCTATTCTGGCTTGTGAGGCGGGGAAACACGTTTACGTCGAAAAGCCCTGCAGCCACAACCTGCGGGAGGGGTGAACACTGGGCGATTCCGCGAGGAGTATGATGAAGGTCTTTATGGAAGGCTCTGCCGCTATGAAACACTTACGCTTGCCCCTTTGTTTCTTACTCGCTGCGTCCGTTGCTGTGCTTGCCGCCGCCGGCTTCGCGGTCGAGCAGAAGCCGGATCGCGTCGTCATCACCGGCGACGGCGGCCGGCCGGTAGCGGTCTATGTCTATCGAGACGAAAAGATTCTGCGGCCTTACTTCGCCCACGTGCACGCGCCCGGCGGGATCAAGGTGACACGCAACCATCCGCCCCAGGCCGGTGTGGATGCGATGGATCACGACACTTTCCACCCCGGCATATGGCTCGGCTTCGGCAAAGTAAGCGGGCAGGACTTCTGGCGGAACAAGGCGCCCATCGTTCATGCCCGGTTCGTCAAGAAGCCCATGGTTCGCGGCGGACGGGTTACTTTCACAGCCGAGAATAAGTTCCAGGCTACCGATGGTCAACTGTTGTGCCGGCAGATTTCGCGAGTGACGCTGTCGGCTCGTCCGGCCGGCTACCTCCTCATCTGGGATGCCGAGTTCAAACCCGAGCGGCAAGCTCTCGTCTTCGGCGATCAGGAAGAGATGGGCTTGGGCATTCGTGTCGCCACGCCGATCGCAGTCAAGCAGGGTGGCACGATTCTCGACGCCGCCGGGCGCCGCAATGAGCCCGAAGTGTGGGGCAACGCGGCCGAATGGTGCGACTACAGCGGTACGATCGCGGGGCGGCACGCAGGCATCACGATCATGGGCCATCCCCGTAACTTCCGGCAGAACCGACACCACGCGCGTAACTATGGCGCGCTCGTGGCCAATCCGTTCGGGCAGGAGTCTTTCCGCAAGGGACCGGCCAGCGAGGTGACGGTCAAACCCGGCGAATCGCTGAAGCTGCGATATGGCGTCCTGCTGCACTCCGGCGCACCGGACGCGACGCCTGACCTGAAGGCCGCCTTCGCCGATTTTGTCTCCCAGCCCTGATCCCAGAGCCGATGGTTCCACCGCCGATTTGTTACAATCCCGTAACAATGAAGTCCCGTTGCTGGCTGGGTGTCTGTATAGTTTCCCTTGGCGTGGCCGCGTTAGCCGCCTCGCTCTCTGCGCAGTCGTTCACTGGTGCGATCCTGGGCTCCATCCAGGACGCTTCCGGAGCCAAAGTGCCGGGTGTGACGGTGGTGGTGATCAATGCGGGCACCAACGCCCGCTCGGAAGTGCGGAGCGATGCAACGGGCAACTACTCGGCGCAACTGCTGCCGCCGGGGCTCTACAAGGTGGAAGCGAGCGCCACCGGCTTCAAGCGGTTCCTGCAGGAGGGCATCGTTCTCCAGGTGCAGCAGCAGGCGCGTGTGGACATCACGCTCACAGTCGGCGAAGTCACCGAGTCCGTCCTGGTCTCGGCCGACGCGGCGCAACTGGAAACCACGTCTTCCACAATCGGCAAGGTGGTCGACAACAAACGGATCGTCAACCTACCGCTGAACACGCGGAACGTTTACTCTCTCATCTTCCTCACGCCCGGCGTGGCCGGCAGCGTGGGGAACAACTACGGCGACATGCGGTACGCGGTGAACGGCGCTCGGGCGCGGCAGATGGATACGCTGGTGGACGGCGTCAGTGCCTCGCACGCCACCGTTACCGGTTTCAGCGGCATCTCGGTGTTCCCCTCCGTCGACGCGATCGAAGAGTTCAAGGTCATGGGCGCCAACTACCCGGCCGAGTACGGCCGCAGCATGGGCAGCGTGCTCAACGTCATCTTCAAGTCCGGCACCAATCAGTACCACGGCAGCGCCTACGAGTTTCTTCGCAACTCGAAGCTCGACTCGAACAACTTCTTCGACAACCGCCGGGGCGCGGCGCTCAGGAGCTTCAAGCGTAGCCAGTTCGGCGGCACGTTCTCGGGCCCCATCAAGCGCGACAAGACGTTTTTCATGTCCTCGTTCGAAGCGCTGCGGGAGCGGAGCGCATCCTCGACGCTGACCACCGTTCCCACGGATCTGGAGCGCGGCGGCAACTTCACGCAAACCCGCGCCCCCAACGGCAACATGATCGTTATCTACGATCCGTTCTCGACGCGCGCCGGTGCCGGCGGCGGCTTCGTTCGTGACGCCGTTCCCGGCAACATCATCCCGGCCAGCCGGCAGGACCCGGTGGCGCTCGGAGTGCTCAGGTATATGCCGCGCGCCAATACGGCGGGCAACGCCGTTACCAATCAGCTCAACTTCGCCGGCCAGGGCTCGGCGGGCATCAACCTCACGCAATGGGATATTCGCGTGGACCACAACCTCAGTGACAAGCAGAAGATCTTCGGCCGCTACTCCAAGCGCAATACGGAGAACGTGCCGGCAATTTTCTTCCCGCGCGATATCACGATTGCCGAGGGCCGCGTCATCGAGTCCGACAACGTGCACGGCGCGGTGGCGGACTACACCAACACGATTTCGCCAACGATGATTCTCAACGCGCGGCTCGGCTTTGCCCGCACGCTGTACCTGTTCGCCAACCAGGGGCTGGGCTTCTCGCCGTCCACGCTGGGCTTTCCGCGGTATCTCGACCAGATCCTCGACGTGCAGATGTTTCCACGTATCGGCGCCGGCGGCTACGTGAATCTGGGCGGCAACGGCGACCGGCGCAACGCCTTCAACTCGCACACCGCGCTCGCGAACCTCACCAAGATCGCCCGCAAACACACCTGGAAGTTCGGCTACGAAGGCCGGCTCCATCGCGTGGGCGTTGCCGAGTTCGACAATCAGGGCGTGTTCAATTTCTCGGCCGGCATGACGCAGGGGCCGAACCCGAATGCGGCAAGCGCCACCGCCGGCAACTCGATGGCCTCGATGCTGTTCGGCACTGGTTCGAGCGGTAACAACCTGATTCAGAATTTCAAGAACGTCGCCACGCAGAACATGTACATGGCCTGGTATGTGCAGGACGACTGGCGCGTGACGTCGAAGCTCACGCTGAACCTCGGCATCCGCTACGACTTTGACACGCCCCGCACCGAGCGCTTCAACCGCACCAACTACTTCGACTCAGACGTCGCCTCGCCGCTCGGCGCGCCCGCGCGCGGCGGCTTGGTGTTCGTCCGGGTGAACGGCATCAGCCGGCACCAGTATATCTGGGACCTGAACAACCTCGCGCCGCGTTTGGGCCTGGCCTATCAAGTGGACCGCAAGACCGTGATCCGCGCCGGCTACGCCAACATCTTCGGGCAATCGCACCAGGCCGCGCACGGCACCATCGGCACCAC
Organism: Acidobacteriota bacterium; assembly: GCA_016871155.1. Lineage (GTDB taxonomy): Bacteria > Acidobacteriota > Terriglobia > Bryobacterales > Bryobacteraceae. The sequence goes on from VFZO01000168.1 coordinate 10,216, forward strand.
GGGCTGGCGCATCGACAACCTGTGGGTGAACTCCGTGGACGGCATCACTCCCACCAATCTCCTGCGCGATCCGTATCCGCAGGGCTTCCGCCCGCTGCCGGGCGCGCGCGACGGATTGCTCACCGGCGCGGGCGGCAATCTGGAAGCGGTGATTCAGCAGACGCCGTCGCCGCTGTCCATGCAGTGGAACTTCAACGTGCAGCGTGAACTGCCCGGCCAACTGCTGCTTGAATCGGCGTACGTCGGAACGCGCGGGCTGCAATTGAATAGCGGCGTTACGTTCAACCAGCTCCGGCCCGAGTTGATGTCGCTGGGCTCGCAGTTGAACGCGACGGTGGACAACCCGTTCTTCGGCAGGGTGTCGCTCGGGACGCTGACCGCGCCGCGAGTGGCGCGAGGGCAACTGTTGCGTCCCTTCCCGCAGTTTGCCACTATCGGCATCGTGAACGTCGCCGGCGCTTCTTCCACCTACCACTCCTGGCAAAACACGATCACCAAGCGCTTCTCGCACGGGCTGACGTTTGAGGGATCGTACACGTGGTCCAAGGCGATCGACAACGGGACCAGCCACCAGAACGCCTACGATATCCGCGCGAGCCGGTCGGTTTCAGACCTCGACATCACGCACCGCTTGGTGATGAGTTTCATCTACGAGCTTCCGTTCGGCCGCGGCCGCCGGTTCGGTTCGAGCGTTTCACGTCTGACGGACGCGCTGTTTGGCGGGTGGCAGATCAACGGGTTCACGACCTTCCAGAACGGAGCGCCGCTCGCTTTCGCGGCGAGTAACACCTCGGGCCTGTTTGCGCAGCAGACGCGGCCCAACACGACGGGCGCCAGTGTGAGGCTGACGGGCAAGGTGGACGAGCGCCTGAATGCGTATTTCAACCGCGCGCCGCTGAGTCAACCGGCGCCGTTCACGTTCGGTAACGTGGGCATCCGGACCAACGACGTGCGCAGCGACGGCGTCCGCAATCATGACCTGTCGCTGTTCAAGGATTTCAAGCCGGTGGAGCGCGTGCGGGTGCAGTTCCGGGCGGAGTTCTTGAATGCGTTTAATACGCCGCGGTTTGGTTCGCCGAACACGAACGTGACGTCGGCGGCCATCGCCACGATTTCTTCGCAGGCGAACGCGCCGCGGCAAGTCCAGTTCGGTTTGAAACTGCTCTGGTAATAGGGCGCCGAGGACTCGGTGCAGCAGAGCAGATAGCAACTGCGCCGGCTGTCATAAGACGATTTACGAGGACGAGAGGGCAGGGCTCCCCTCAGAAAACAGAATGCAACGTACGCTAAGGGCTGGCTCAGCCGTCCAGACGGCGCGAGTTGGTCCCCTTGGCGGCTCGGGTCAGGCGGCGGCGACAATCCCAACTTCGCCAATGAGGCTCGAAGGCACAAGTGTAACGGGTCGCAATCTTTGCCCGCGTAGCGGGCCGTTTCTCTCAAATTGAGCCCCGCCGTACCATCAGCAACCCTGCAAGAATGCTCTCCCGAAGGCCGATCCTACAATGCAAATCCTGCACCCTTGCCGTGGCTCCGTGCAGCAGTACCTCGCCCAACTCGGCGACTTCGAGTCGCCGAGTTGGGCGCGTTGCCCGCAGTGCGACGCCAGCCAACCCCTCATACGTCCGCACGCTCGTCGATCTTCATTTCGACGACGAGATCCGCGTGCGCCGCTATCTATGCGAAGTCTGCCGCCGAACGGTCTCGCTGTTGCCGCACTGGGCACTGCCGTTCCTGCGCTCCAGTGTCGTCGTGATCGCGCTTTGGTTACTCAGCCGCTTACTGCCCGAGTCCGCCGGCCAACAGCCACCGCCCCTGCCGTATTAGCGCGGCCACTTCTGGTGGCGCCGATTCCTGGGGCAGGCCGCCGGGCTGTGCACAGCGCTTGCCCACTGGACTCCGCCGCCGCTCGCTCCCGACGGCCGCCGCCGCGTGTTTCGTCCCCGTCTCCCAGCACAACCTCTATCACGTGCCCCTGAGGGACTTACTCGTCAATCTGCGCGTCTTACTCGAAAAGCGGATGTTCAGCGTCACCGCCGCCGGCTCCGCCGTCGAACAGCTTCGCGCCGAGTTCCACCGCTGGGGCCGCCGCTCCGCCCATGACGGCCTCATCTTCGCCATCGCCCTCGCCGCCTGGAAAGCGGAGGTCCGCCCATGAGTCTGCGCCAATCCGGCGCCCCCTCGCCCCGCTCGGTCACGCTCGCGATATCCTGTGAGTCCATGAGACTGGTCCTTCTCGCCGCCGCCGCCGCGCTCCTTGCAGCGGCCCAAACGCCGCGTCCCCTCCGCATCATCGCCATCGGTGCGCACCCGGACGACTGCGACATCAAATTCGCCGGCACCGCGTACAAAATGGCCCACGCCGGCCATGCCGTGAAGTTCCTCTCGGTCACCAACGGCGATGCGGGTCATCGTGAAATGGGCGGTGGCATGCTCGCCAGGCGCCGTTACCTGGAAACGCAGGAGTCCGCCCGCCGCGCCGGAATCGCCGAGTACGAGGTCCTCGATAACCACGACGGCGAACTCACGCCGAACCTCGAAGTGCGCCGCCAAATCATCCGCTCCATCCGCCGCTGGAAGGCCGACATCGTCATTGCGCCGCGCCCCAATGACTATCATCCGGACCACCGCTACACGGGTGTTCTCGTGCAAGACGCTGCCTATATGGTGGTGGTGCCCAACGTCACGCCCGACGTGCCGCCGATCGAGAACAACCCCATCTTCCTTTACTACCAGGACAACTTCCAGAAGCCCGCACCTTTCCGCCCCGACATCGTGGTCGCAATCGATGACGTGTGGCAACAGAAGGTGAACGCCCTCGACGCACATGTCTCGCAGTTCTACGAGTGGCTCCCCTGGGTGGACCACCGCCTCAACGAAGTGCCCAAGGATCCGGCGGCGCGCAAGCAGTGGCTCTCGCAACTCCGCATCCAGCGCTTGAGCGACGCCGCGCGTGCCACGCTCGTCCGCCGCTACGGCGATGCCAAGGCGAAGAGCATCGAAAAAACCGAGTCCTTTGAACTATGCGAGTACGGCAAACAACCCACCCTGGCCGAACTGGACCGGATCTTTCCCCAATGACCCAACTACTCTTCTGTGGGGCGGGCTTCGGCCCGCGCGGGACTCTCCACAAACTCCCCCGCAACCGATTGATTCGATTAAGCGGCAGGCTGGATGCGGAAACCAAGCTGGGCAGCTTTCCGTTGCAGCGAAGCCAGTTCGCGTTGCCGGCGCTTTTCCTCAAACTCGGCAGCGCCGCGGTCCACCCAC
>VFZO01000169.1 GCA_016871155.1 Acidobacteriota bacterium
GACCACTCCGTTCGGCCAAACGGCGGGCAAGCGGCTCCTGGTACGCGTGATGGTACAGGTTGGAGGTGTGCAGGCAGCGCGCGGCCTGCTCGTTTATGCACCGGGTGATGCGCGGGTGGGCGTGGCCGAGTGCGTTGACACCGATTCCGGTGATGAAGTCCAGGTAGCGGCGGCCCCGCGTGTCCCAGACGTAGCAGCCCTCGCCACGGTCGATGACGATCGGCGGTCTTGCATAGACGGGAAGAAGCATGGCCTCAGCGTACGATCCATCGAGCGATTCGTCCAATATTAGAATCAATGGAATTGATATCTTTTAGATATGACCGCCGCGCAGGAGGGCATCGAGCTCTCTCACCTCTACTACTTCGTCGCCGTGGCCGAAGAGCTGCACTTTGGCCGGGCGGCCCGCCGGCTTGCCATCTCTCAGCCGCCGCTGACGCAGCAGATTCAAAAACTCGAGCAGCGCGTGGGGTACCCGTTGTTCGAGCGCAGCACGCGCCGGACGGAGTTGACCGCCGCCGGCGCCGCCATGCTGCCGGTAGCGCGGGCCGCTTTGGCAGAAGCTGATCGTGCCATGGACGCCGCCCGCCGGTCCGGACGAGGAGACGCGGGGCAACTGGTCCTCGCCACGCCCCCTTCTTTGCTGTTGACGGCATTACCCAGTGTGATCCGTCAATTCCGCCGTACACTGCCCGATGTGGATCTTCGGCTGGCCGAGATGTCGACGGCGGCCGCATTGGAGGCCTTGCGCACAGGTTCAGCCGGTATCGCCCTGTTGCGCTCGCCAATCCTCCCGGACGGTCTGTTGGAGTTGCACCGCTTCCACGAGCCGCTGATTGCGGTGATCCCGCGCGGGCGCAAAGGTGTGACAGTGGCGGCGTTGAAGCGCCAGCCGTTCGTGTTTTTTCCCCGCCGGTTGGGGCCCGCCTTTCACGACGAATTGATCGAACAGTTTGGTTTCGAGCCGCGTGTGACGCAGGAAGCGACACAATGGTCCTCAGTCCTGGCGCTGGTGGAGGCCGGAATTGGAGTCACCGCCGGGCCCGCCTCCATCGCCAAGCTGGCCGGCCGTGGCTGCGCGATCCTGAAGCTGCCGAACGCAAAGACCACGGTGCTTGCAGCGTGCGGTTCACGAAACCCGCTGGCGGACCGCTTTGTGGATGCTATGAAGCGGAGTCCTTCTTTCGCTTCGCCACCCAGCCGGGCTTATTGACCTGGCGTCCCCGGCCGATGGCCAGGGCCCCGGCCGGCACCGTCTCGGTGACGATCGACGCTGCCGCCACGTAGCTGCCGTCCTCGAGTGTAACGGGCGCCACAAGCGTCGAGTTGCTGCCCACGAATACGCCGGAGCCGATTTGCGTGGGGTGTTTGGCGGCGCCGTCGTAGTTGCAGGTGATCGTCCCGGCGCCGATGTTGGTCTTTTCGCCGATGGAAGAGTCGCCCAGGTAGGCCAAGTGATTCGCCTTGGCGCCGGAGTGCATCGTGGTCTTCTTCAGTTCGACGAAGTTTCCGATGTGGGCGTTTGCCTCGACGACGCTGTTCATGCGGAGTCTGGAGAACGGGCCCAGTTTCGCGTTGTCGCCGACCGAAGAGTCGTCGATCACCGTGTACGGGGCGATCGCAACGCCGTCTCCAATGCGGCAGTTCGTGAGTACCGAACCAGCGCCGATCCGGCAGTTGGCGCCAATGACGGTCGAGCCCAGCAGGCGCACGCCGGATTCGATGATCGAATCCGGCCCGATGCGCACGTCTACGTCCGCCACAATTGTCTCCGGCCGTTCCAGTGTCGCGCCGTCTAGCATCAGCTGATTCGCCTTGCGCTCCCGGAAGAGCGAATCGATCGCGGCGAGCTCAACGCGTGTATTTATGCCGAGCAGTTCCCGCGGATCCGCCATCACTTGCCCCTCCACACGGTGTCCGTGGGAGCGCAGAATCTCCACCATGTCTGTGAGGTAGTACTCGCCGGCCGGATTATTCGTGGTGATCTCGCCGATGTGTTGCCACAGCAGGCCGGCGCGGAAACAGTAGATACCGGAGTTGATTTCGCGAATGGCTCGCTGTTCGAGGGACGCAGCCTTGAACTCGACAATGCCCAGCACATCTCCTTCGGGCCCGCGGACGATACGCCCGTACGCGGCGGGATCGTCGAGAACGGCGGTCAGCACGGTGGCCGCCGCATCGCCCGCGGCCTGTTGCGCGATCAGCCGTTCCACGGTTTCGCGCGCGAGAAACGGAACGTCTCCATAGAGCACGACAAGGAGCCCCTCCGCCGGCGCACTATCCTTCGCGCAGAGAAGCGCCTGACCGGTGCCTTGCGGCACGGCTTGCAGCGCGGTCTTCACTCCGTAGGGCCGCAGCGCCGACGCCACAGCCTCCGATTGATGGCCGACCACGGCGACTACGCGCTCCGGCGGCGCGACGGCCAGCGCCGTACGAGCCACATGTTCCACCAGAGTCAGCCCGCCGGCGCGATGCAGCACCTTGGCGGTGTTCGATTTCATACGCGTGCCGAAACCGGCCGCCAGAATCACTACCGATACGTTGATCACTTCTTCTATTCTGGCGCACTCGCACTGGCTGCGATTTGACGGCGCCGCCGGCCGAGCCGGGCTAGCCGGAGCAGCACTCCGGCCGTTCTCGCCGGATCGTGACGGATCTTGGAGCCGGCCTCGAAGAGGGTCTCGCCTATCACGCGCAGCTTCATCTGCGCGAGCCGGTCCTCATCGACTTCCACAGGCTTTGACCTTTGCGCGGCATAGCGTTTCAAGGCCCGCTCGGCCAGTGGAGCCGTATTCACCACAACGAAGTCCAGCAATTTGGCGGCTTTAGCCGCCGAGAGGCCCGCGTGCCGGACAACCGCCTCGACATGCCCGGACGCCGTTAAACCGGTGGTCTCGCCCGGCTGGCCCATCAGGTTCGAAACATAGGTTCGAATGCCGGGTGACCGCATGATCTCGCGAGGAATGCCGCGGACTAGCAGGTTGGGAATCACGCTCGTATAGAGCGAACCGGGGCCAAGCGTGATCAAATCAGCGCTGCGGATGGCCTCTATGGACTCGGCGAACGGCTGCGGAGAGCGTGGCAGGATGTGGATCCACTCGATCCGCTCGCGGCTCTTGGAAATGTTGCTCTCCCCTTTTACGAGCTTGTTACCGGTCAGTTGGGCTTCGAGCACCACGTTCTCCGCCGTCGATGGAATCACATCGCCGCGGGAGGCCAGCACCTCCGAAGCCAGCCGCACGGCGTGAGCGAAGTCGCCGGTTAGTTCCGTCAGCACCGTTAGAAACAGGTTTCCAAAATTGTGCCCCTTCAAGCCGCGTCCGCTGGAGAAGCGGTACTGGAACATGCGGCTCAACAGCGCTTCATCTTCGGAGAGCGCCACCAGGCAGTTTCGAATATCCCCGGGTGGCAGCACCGCCATCTCCCTGCGCAGCCGGCCGGAGCTGCCGCCGTCGTCGGTCACGGTGACGATGGCGGTAATGGATATTCTGGGGTTCGGTGGGGCTGTGTACGGTTTCAAGCCCCGCAGAATCGTCGACAGTCCTGTGCCGCCGCCGATCGCAACAATCCGGAGCGGCCCGCGCAGCGAATCGCCGGCCGTGCTCACGACAACAGTTCGCGAATAGGAGCGTGCTGCAGCAGCTCTTGGAAATCGGGATCGTGTTTCGCCGCGTTTCGATTGCTCGGCTGAATCTCGATGGCGTGCGAGAGATGGTGCGCCGCGGCGGAAATATCGCCCTGCAACCCTTTCACCAACGCCATCGTGTACAGCGCGTAGTCGGCCTTTGGAGCGATCTGCAACGCTTTCTTCAATTGCTGCTCGGCGGTTGTCAGCTCCCGGCGGGACACCAGCGTCACGGCATAGGCGTAATAGTCCTCGGCGGTCGAGAGCTTCGGCACGCTCTTGTCGATCCGTTGATTACACATACGGACGTGCATCTGGGCCGACTGGCCAACTGCGACGTCGCTGCCCTTGGCCGCTTCCTCAAACAACGGCAGGGCTCCAGCAAAATCGCGTTTATGAAATAGCTTTGTGGCTTTTTCGAAGGCGTTGAGCTGGTTGTCAACTGGCTTCGAGGGGGAAGTCTTCGGAATGGCAGGCTCCTTCTTACCGGTCGAGTGATTTGAGGTCGACTTTGGCATGGATCACCACTATAGATGATCCGCACGCCGTTTTGTTGCGGCGGAACTTCTATTATGGAACGAATCTCGATGTTATAGCAGAAAGAAGAGACTCAGGCGTGGCAGGTTCCGGCGCTCAAAAGTCCGCCGGTCCAGAAAGCTCTTCTCAAGCAGCGACAGTTCGGCCGCGGAAAGCCGGCTGCGGTGCGGTTTCAATTCCGCGTCCAACTCGCGCCGCTGCTCGAGCAACTGCTCCTCCGTCAACGAGGCGCGCGAAATGGCGAGGATCGATTCCTCGATCGCCGTGAGCCGCAACTCCAACTCCTCCAGGTTGCCCCGAAAGCCGTCCAGGCGTTCGGCGATCTCCGCCACGCTTGCCGCGGCGGCTTCGAAACCCGCCGAGCGCAGTGGTTCCACACGCTGTTCCAGAGCTGTCCGCAACGCATCGGCGGGCAGAGAGTCTTCTTCGGTGGCGCCCGGTTTGGCCGGGCGGTTGTTCAGCAGATCCCCGGCCGCCTTGGTCACCGCCTGCGCGCAATAGGTGAGCGAGTTCACCTGCTGGTACGCCTTCCTTTTCCGCGCGTGATATTTCTCGAACGAATCGTCAATCCCGCGCAGCACGGCCTCCAGGGGTACACCCTGATTCTTCCACGTCTCGGCCAAAGCCCAGTCGATGGGCGACAGCAGAAAAAGGCTGGAACCCCGGGCGCGCTGGAAGTGTTCCTCGATCTCGGTGAAATAGTTGAAGTAGTTGCCCGCCCAGGCTTCGCCGTTCATTTCCGGTTACGTTCCCAAATCAGCCGGAGGCCGGTCAATGTCAGGTCCTCGTCCACATGCTGAATCAGCCGCGATCCCTCGCGGATCAACGCGGCGTTCCCGCCTGTGGCGATGCGCTTCGTCTCCGGGCCCAGCTCCCCAACCAAGCGTTCCAAGATTCCATCGATCATGCCCAGCGTGCCGTAGTAGAGGCCGCTCTGAATACTGCCCATCGTGTTCGTGCCCACCAGTTTTTCCGGCTCGCCGAAATTGACCATGGGCAGCAGAGCGGTTTTCGAAAATAGTCCGCTGATGGCCATCCCAATACCGGCGCAGATCAGCCCGCCGCGATAGTCGCCGCTCGCCGTGATGACGTCGAAGGTGATCGCAGTGCCCAGGTCCACCACCACGGACGGGCCGCCGTATAGCGCGAACGCCGCCGCGCCGTTCACAACACGGTCGGCGCCCACGTCTCTCGGATTATCGTACAAAACACGAACGCCCAAATCCGTTTCGGCGGTCACAAACATCGCCTCGCGCTGAAAATACTTCCGCACCATGTCCGCCAGCATCGGGTTGAGGACCGGGACCACGCTGGAGATTACGATCCCATCGACGCGGCCCAGCTCCAGCCCCGCCAGCGAGAAAATATTGCGCAGAAGAATACCCCATTCGTCGGTGGTCTGTTCGCGAATGGTGCGCAGACGCCAGCGGCCGGTGAGCGCGGCGCCGGAGAACGCGCCGATCGTGATGTTGGTATTGCCAACGTCGAGAGCAAGCAGCATGGTCCCTCTATTATTCCGCCGGCCGCACGCCGCCGGCCACTATCGTATGACGGCGTCCGTCGTCGCCGTCCAAGAGCAGGTAGCCGTCCGAAGTCAGCCCTGCCGTCACGCCCGTCACCTCGCCCGCCGGCAGATCCACGCGCACGCGCCGCCCCAGTGCGTAGCTCGATTGCAGCGTGAAGAGTTCGAGGATAGGCCTGATGCCGTTGGTCTCGAGCAACCCGATGATCCGGTCCACGCCTTTGACCAAGGCGCATAGCAGTTCGCCCCGGGAGTGCTCCCGGTCGGTCGCCAGCCGAAGGCTCGTTGCCAGCATGGTCAGCTCCGCTGGAAATCCTGAGTGGTTGACGTTAATGCCGATGCCGGCGAGCACGCGGTCGCCCTGCAGTTGAGTGAGAATACCGCCGCATTTACGGGCTCCCACCAGCAGATCGTTCGGCCAGCGCAGATCGGCCGCCACGCCGCACACCTGCGCGATGGCTTCCTGCGCGGCCAGACCCAGAGCGAGAGTCACCACCGGCAGCGTATCCGGCGTCAGCCGGGGCCGCAGCACCAGCGTGACGTAGAGCCCGGCGCCGCTCTCGGAGTGCCAGGAGTGCCCATGCCGGCCCTGCCCGGCGGATTGCGAATTCGCGAAGACAACGGCGCCCGGTTCCAGTGCGGCCGCGGCGGTCATGGTGGAGTCGATCGTGTCGTAGTAGTCGACGCGCCGCCCGGCCAGCGCCGCGCGGATCCGCTGGAGATCGTAACCGCTCACGCCGTCTCCAGCGAGACCCGGAAGTTGATGTCCACCGCCACCGCCGAATGCGTCAATGCGCCCACGGAAATGAAGTCCGCGCCGGCCACGGCGTACTCGCGCAGATGTTCCAGTTTCATGCCGCCTGATAGCTCCGTCGTCGCACGGCCCCGCACAAAGCGCACCCACTCGGCCGCTTCGGCGGGGGTCAGGTTGTCGAGCAGCAAGTGTTCGGCCCCGAAGGTCAACGCTTCCTCCAACTCGGCGTGCGTCCGCACTTCGATCTCAATGCGCACGCCTTCCGGCACGCCGGCCGCCTTCACGCGCTCCAACGCCTGCCGCACTCCGCCGGCGGCGGTGATGTGGTTGTTCTTGATCAGGATCGCGTCGAACAGTCCCAGGCGGTGATTGGCCGCTCCGCCGGACGCTGTGGCCCATTTCTCCAACCGCCGCAGTCCGGGTGTGGTCTTCCGCGTATCCAGTATCCGGCAACCGGTGCCGGCCACGGCGTCGGCGTGGCGGCGCGTCCACGTCGCGATCCCGCTCAGCCGCTGTTGAAAATTCAGCGCCACGCGCTCGCCGGTCAGAAGCGTTTGCGCCTTGCCGCGAACCGTCGCCAGCACATCGCCATCGGAGGCGCGTTCGCCGCTTGGGATGTGAATGCCCAGGAAGGCCACGCCGCCCAACTCCTCGAAAACCAGCTCCAGCAGCTCCACGCCGCACACCGTCATCGCCTGGCGCGCGATGAACCGACCGGTGGCGGTGATCCGCTCGTCCACGGTCGCCAGCGTGGTCAGGTCGCCGCCGCCGACATCCTCGGCCAAGGCGCGGCGCACCGCGTCGACAACCTCCGGGTGACGAACGTCGAAAGGCATTACAGCTCCGCCAGCGCCTGTTGGCTCTTTTCCAACTGCGACTTGTATTCGGCTAGTTTGCCGCGAAGCGTTTCCAGAACCTTCTCCGGCGCCTTCTTCAAAAAGTCCTCGTTGCCGAGCTGCCGTTCCGAGTTCGCAATCACCTGTTGCAGACTGGCAATTTCCTTGGTCAGACGCTCTCGCTGTTTCTCCATCTGCGCGGCCGGAACGGCCAGCACCACGTCGAAGGCCGGCGTGGCGCGCTTGGCGCCCTTCGCCCGCTGCGCCGTGCCCGGCTCCACGCGCAGCGCGACGTTAGCCAATTTCTCGATCGCTTCTTTCTGTGTCGACGCCAGCCGCGCCACGGCGCCGTCGCAGTAGACGACGGCGTCCAACTGCTGTTTCGGATCGAGCTTCGCGTCGGCGCGCAGATTTCTGGCCGCGCCGATGATTTCCCGCAACTGCGCGAAATCGGCTTCGGCCTCCGCGTCGGCGCACTCTTCGCTGAACTGCGGGAACCGGGCCAGGGAGATGGAAACCGTGCGGCCTTCGCGGCCCTTGCACAGCCGCTGCCAGAGCTCCTCGGTGATGAACGGCATGGCCGGATGCAGCAGCCGCAGCGACGCTTCGAACACGGTTAAAATATTCCGCCAGTTGGCGTCCAGGCCCGAGCCCTCGCGGAAACGAAGCTTCTTCAGCTCGATGTACCAATCGCAGAAATCGTCCCAGAAGAAATGCCACAGCAGATTCGCCGCTTCGTGAAAGCGGTAGGAGGCGATCGCCTTGTTCACCTCGCCCGCGCAGGTGTTCAGCGTCGAGAAGATCCACCGGTCCTCCAGCGGCACCGAGCCGTCGATGGGCTCGGGCGTGTAGGAGTCCTTTTCCCCGGGCGCCCACGGTTCGGCGCCGGCACGTTCCAGGTTCAGGAAGAGGAAGCGCGCGGCGTTCCAGATCTTGTTGGCGAACGCCCGGGCCGATTGCATACGGTCCTCGGACGAGATGATATCGGTGCCCGGAGGCGCGGCGAGGACGAGCGACATGCGGACGGCGTCGGTCCCGTACTTTTCCGTGACTTCGAGCGGGTCGATCACATTGCCCTTGGTCTTCGACATCTTCTGCCGCTCGGCGTCGCGGACCAGACCGTGAATGTAGACCTGGCGGAACGGCACTTCGCCCGTGCATTCCAAGCCGAAGACGATCATGCGGGCGACCCAGAAAAAGATGATGTCGAAACCCGTGATCAGAAGCGAGGTCGGATAGTACGCCTTCAAGTCTTCCGTCTGATCCGGCCAGCCAAGCGTCGAGAAGGGCCACAGGCCGGAACTGAACCAGGTGTCGAGGACATCGGAGTCCTGCGCGATTTTCGCCGAGCCGCACTTACCGCACGCGGTGGGATCGGTGCGGCTGACGGTCACCTCTCCGCAATCCTCGCAATGCCAGGCCGGCACACGGTGGCCCCACCACAACTGGCGGGAAATGCACCAGTCGCGGATGTTGCGCATCCAGTGGAAGTACGTATTGGCCCAGTTTTCGGGGATGAACTCGATGCGGCCGGTCTCGACGGCCTCGATAGCGGGTTTGGCGAGCGGCTCCATGCGAACGAACCACTGTTTCGAGACAAGCGGTTCGACGACGGTGCGGCAGCGCTGGCACAGGCTCACCGGCAGGTTGTGCGGTTTCGTGGCGGCGAGCAGGCCCTGCGCCTCCAGGCTGGCCAGCACCCGCTTGCGCGCTTCAAAACGGTCGATGCCCGCGTACCCGCCGGCTTCGGCCGTCATCATGGCGTTCGCGTCGATCACGCGCACGTGGGGCAGGTTGTGGCGTTTGCCGGCTTCAAAATCGTTCGGATCGTGGGCGGGTGTAATCTTCACCACGCCGGTCCCGAATTCCGGGTCCGCCATATCGTCGAGCACGATCGGGATTTCGCGGCCCACCAGCGGCAGCGCCACGAACCCTCCATGCAGATCGGCGTAGCGCTCGTCGCGAGCGTTGATCGCCACGGCGGTGTCGCCCAGCATTGTCTCCGGACGCGTGGTGGCAACCGTCAGGAACCGGCCCGGCTGGCCCTTGACAGGGTACTTGATCTCCCAGAGGCTGCCTTGCGTATCCTCATGGTTTACCTCCAGGTCGGAGATGGCGGTGCCGCAACGCGGGCACCAGTTCACCATGTACTCGCCGCGGTAGATCAGACCCTTTTCATAGAGGCGGACGAAGATCTCGCGAACGGCGCGGGAGAGGCCGGGATCCAGGGTGAAACGGTTGCGCGACCAATCGACCGAATCGCCGATCTTCCGCATCTGGCGCTCAATGTTGCCGCCGTACTTGGCCTTCCACTCCCACACTTTCTCTTCGAACTTCTCGCGGCCCAGATCGTGGCGGGTCACGCCTTCCTTGGCCAACTCCCGTTCCACCACCATTTGGGTGGCGATTCCGGCGTGATCGGTGCCCGGGATCCACAAAGCATTCTCACCCAGCATTCGATGGTAGCGGGTGATCATATCCATCTCGGTATGGCCGATCATGTGCCCGATGTGGAGCGAGCCCGTTACGTTCGGCGGCGGGATCGCAATCGAAAATACCCGTCCCCTCTTGGCCGGATCGGCTTTAAAGATCCCGGACGTTTCCCACCATTCGGCCCAGTGCGGTTCAAACCGCTGGGGCTCGTATACTTTATCGAGTTCCATGCACTGAATCTCTCAGTGTAGCAATGGGGTCCAATGGCGGGCCAAAACGAAAGAAGGCGCGCTTTCTCTTTGTGTTTCGATTCTCTATCGATGGCGCCGCAGTGCGGCGATACCAGCAAGGCACAGCGCGCTGAGAACGATAGTCGATGGTTCTGGAATGGCACCGTCCGCTTCCAGCCGGAAGTAGATGTTGTCGACGTTCAAACCGGTCGTTTGGTTGACGGTATCCCCTATGAAGAACGAGTTGCTGCTGCTGCCGAAAATGGGAGGGTCAAAAAGGTTCGGACCCACATCCACTCCGCTGCTCGAGTTGAGGACCGAGAGCTGGAAGATTACTTCGTCCGGCAACGTAAGTCCCAGCCCGGTGAAGGTTACGTCGATAACCGCATTCGCGGCAGCCGCGATCCCTGTGACGGTGTATGGACCGCCAATCTGGCTGAGCGGTGCGCCCACGGCGTAGAATTGCAATACGGCGTCGAACGTGCCGATGGCACCGAAATTGTAAAACTGCGCCATGGCTTGGGTAGCGTTCCGTTCTGTACCCCCAAGAGAAATCTGGTCACCGATGGCGGACAGACCCGCCGCGCTGTAAAGAACTGAGTTAAACGTGTCCGTGGCCGTGTTGTCGTAGATAATGGCACCTGGGACGGGCAGCGTGAAGAGCGCGGTAGCAAGTGCCCCGAGCATTGGTAGCTTGGTCATCGTCTTTTCCTCCGTCGGTCCTATCGCGCTCCGCCGCCCAGCACTCTGGGCGAATACGTAACAGCGACCGGTCCTGTCCTTGTAAATTCTAGCGTAGTGGATACGCTGCCGCCTGCGGCCAGCGCTCCAAGTTCGCGGTACGGACTCCCGGCCGGCGCTGCCGCGCTTGTCGTCCCGCTTGGATTCACGAGCGAGACGCCCGGCGCGAGCGAATCCAAGACATAGGCGGCCGCCGAAAGAGCTCCGCCGTTATTTGTCACGTTCACGACCTGCTGGAACCGGCCTGTGGCCCGGTTCAAAACGAGGGCTCCTCGAACGATCGTCAACTGCCCGGTGACCTCCGGCGCCGCGGCCACGCCGAAGTTCGCTGTGAGCGATTGCGGAGCGCTCATGGTGACCGTGGTCACCGCCGCGTTGGCATTCGCCACCGGGCCGGTCCAATTGGCGAAGGTAAAGCCAGAATTGGCTGTCGCCGTGACGTTCACAACCGTCCCGGCATCAAAGAACGTGCCACTGGCCGGAGTGACATTTCCGCCAATCGACGGAGAGGCCGCCAAGGTCAACTGGTGCTGCGTGGTGAAGTTGCCAGAGATCGAAACCGGCGACGAGCCGACCGTCACTATGTGGGCGATTGCGCCGCCATCCGACCAAGTGCCGAACACCGCTCGCGTTCCGGCGGCTAGCGTTTGGGGTGTAGTAGTGGACAGCACGTAATTTCCCGGAAGGATTTGAATCGTTTGCGAACCTGTGAAGCTGACGCCGTTGAAGCTGAAAGAAACGCCGGCCGGGACGGTGATCGCAACCGGCTGCTTCTGGATGATCGGCACAGTAACGGAGCCGGTGTTGTTCGTAGTGTTGGAATCGCCTCCGCCGCTTACGGTGGCCGTGTTCATCACCGAGGCCGCGGTGTCTTCGGCTATCGTGACCGGCACCGTTATCGCGGGGTACGAGGCACCGCCTTGCAGGACGGTGCTGATTGTGCAAGAAACCGTCGTCGCAGTGCTGAGGAGGCAACTCCAGTCCGGTCCGCCGTTGACCTGCGAAATCGTCAGACCGGCGGGCATGGGATCCTGGACCGTCACACTTCCCGAAGTCGGTCCCCCGCCGGAGTTCGTCACGACGATGCTGAATGAGCCCATCCCGCCCTCGGCGAAGGCGCCTGTGCTGGTTTTGGAGACGGTCAGGTCCGGGTTTTGCAAAATTGTAGTGAGATCACTGGCGGTATTGTTGCCCGTGCTGGCATCGCCCCCGCCAGAAACGGTGGCGGAATTGGTGAGCGACGCAGGCGCATTGGCCGCCACATCGACAGTGACCGTGATCGCCGGAAAATCGGTGTTCGCGGCGACAATCTGGGTGGTCGTGCACGTTGCGGTGGCCACGGTGCAGTTCCAATTCGGACCGCTAAGCCCGGTGATGGTGAGCCCGGCTGGCGGTGTATCGACGACGGTTACCGTGCCGCCAGTGGAACCCGGGCCGTTGTTCCGGACGACGACTGAGTACTGCGCACCGGTCTGTCCCTGCCGGAAATTGCCGGCGTGCGTCTTCGTGATGCTTAAGTCGGGTGGATTCAGCGAGAAGTCCAGGCACCAGCCGTTGATCGCCTGATTCGGGGGATTTGTCCCGGTCCCGGTATCGCTGACAGCGTGAAGCGCCCAAAAGCCATTCGGGTTGCTGTTTGCAAACAAAGATGCGAAGGTCCCGGCGCCGGTTGGCGCCGCGCTAAGCACGCCGATGGACGGCGCTGGTGCCGGAAATGTATCCGCACCCGCGTGATTGGTGGGCCGGTACGTTCCGCCGATCGCCGCCCCGGACGGGAGTTGATTCGCGGCGCTATCGCTGAGTGTGAAGGTCTGGTTGGTAAACGCTCCACTCCCGGCGCCATCGGAGAAGGGAATAAACGCCCCCCCGTTCGGGCCGGTGAGCAGGGCGTCGAGAGCGTTACCGGCGGCGAGTGTGACGTTCTTCAGGGTCATCGTCACGTTGTTCACCGTACCTGGCAGACCGGAAACAAGGATGCGCGACGGATAGACGCTGGACGGCGCATTGACTAGATCCGGAATGGGCATGATCGAGTTGTTGCAGAACTGGAGGCTTGTCTGTGTCGTCGGCCCGTCCACAAAGTGCAGGGCGTTTCCGATGGAGACGTTGAACCCGGGGGCGCCCGAGTATTCGGCGGACAGGAAGTGAGCGCCTTGGGTGAGCGAACTCGTATTAATGCTGGCCGTGCCGGAGCCGTTCAACGCCACGCCGGACTGAAGAACGCTACTGCCGTCTTTGAAGGTCAAAGTGCCCGCGGTGACAGGAGTGCCGTTAGCGGCGACCGTCACCGCACCGGTTATCGCCGCGACCGCGCCAACGGCCGAGGGCGACGGATTAACCGAAAGCGTGGTAACCGTCGCCGGGTCTCCCGAGGTAAGGAACGTGAGGCACCAACCCCCGGAAATCTGCCGCGTGCCGGCCGTACCGGCGCCGCGGCTCTTCACAAACAGTTTCCAGGTGCCGGTTGGCGCCGCACCGTTAAAGGTGTTGGCAAATGTCGCCGTAGCTTCGGGAGCCGGAAGCGCGTATGGGCCACTCGGCGCCGGTAGGGGAAAGGTATAGCTGGCGGGGATGTCCTCCGCCGTAGGGCGAAAGGTCCCGCCGCTTAGCGCGCCGGTTACCGGTAGAGCGTTGGCCGCGGCATCGTCCAGGCCCACATTTCCGTTTTGAGCCGCGCGTGCGAATCTCCCGGATGCTCGTCCGCATCAATATCCATAGGGGTTTGAAGGCAGCGAAGACCCCTGCGGAGGACAGCACCC
>VFZO01000170.1 GCA_016871155.1 Acidobacteriota bacterium
AGTGGATCAAGGAAGGCAAACAGGCGGTGAAGATGACGCGGCTGAGTTGCCATCGGTTCCGCTCGAATGAGGTTCGCCTGATGCTGAGCCTGATCGCCTACAACTTGGGCAACCTGTGATGAGGACGGCCGAATTACTTTTCGCGTTCGCTATGCGCCCAGCGCCGTGGAGAAGCAGTTAGACCAGCTCGCCTTCTGGAAGTTTCGCGGGTTGCCGGAGGGTGTCGATGTGGCTGGGGTCGCCCCGTTCGATCCGGCAACACGCGCGCTCACGTTCTTTCTCCCGAAAATGGTACGGCAACCGGGCTCCGCCATTGAAATCTCGGTCGATGAAGTGAACCTGCCACCAGCGGCAAAGAATGCCGTTCAGTCTGATCGAAAATTTCTGTATGCCCGGCCAGGCGTGGCCCGAAACCAGCCCCGGCCGGCCAGCGTCCGGCTAGGCCGTTCGCTCCCGTTCAAGACCAGCGGCGCAACGATCAACCAGGACCTGCCCGTATTTCTCCGGGCGTCCTACACGAACAACTTTGCGAAACGAAGCGGCCAGCATGTCTATCATTTCCAGGCCACTATCGGCGCGACCGATGACCTCGCGCTCAAGCCGATTATGCAGAACGCGCTAAGCCAAGTGAGCTTTGTGCCGAACCTGAAGCTGGACATCGCCGCGCAGCGCACGATCGACAATCCGAACTCCATCGTGTGGAGCATGCCACTGGCCTATCGCCGCTACTTCGCCGGCACTTATAGCCAGGGCAGCTATAGCCGCCCTGGGTGGCGCTTCGTGCAATTTCAGATGGGGGTGGAAGGGGAGCATGCTGCGCACGGCCAAAGCCAAAACGTCATATTCCCGGTGCGCGGGAACATCCATTATGCTTCGCGGCCCGGTGAGTGGCGCGCCGTGTTCGACGCCTCGGCCGGCTACGAGCTCGGGTGGAACATGGCGGAGAGCATACAAAAACTCCAGCTTGAATACATGCCTCCGCCGGAGTTGCCGCCGACCTTCGTGCGCACCGTGGCTGTGGAGAACAAGAACATCAGGCGTTTGATGGGCGAAGCGAAGCTGAAATTCAGCAAAGGCAAAAAGGTGAGCTTGGAAGGCTTGTTGACCGCTCGAAAGTTGTACCGGCCGGAACAGATGATTACCGAGCGCGATGTTGAAGGCTACTTTGAACCTAGGCCCGGCGAGAACTTCTTTGGACTTCGGCGCGTGACCGACGAGTACCAGGTTCTGGACACGAAGTTCGATCTGAGAAGGCGCATCTATTCGGAGGCGTCGCTGATCTATGCCCTTAATGACAACCTCTCCGTGGACCTCGTCTACAAGAGGGGCGTGAAGCAGCCGTCGTTTCAAGAGGTCAACGTGGTGACGATCGGGCTGAGCTTCAGCTACGGCAAGGTCAAGGAGTAACCCGGCGGTAGATTGTGGCTCCTTGGGTTTGGTGGGCGGTTTTATAGTTTGTCAGCCAGTCGCTAAGGTCGTTGTATTGGGTGATGGCTAGTTTTTGGTTGTAGGGTCCCAGGCCGTCTACGATCCAATCGGGCTGCGATCGCACTAACCGGCGGCGGTTTTCCGCCGCCAGGTTTGGGGCTGTCGGAGTGGTTTGCGTCAGGTGGCGGTCCGCTAGCACGCCCGTCAATGGCTGGGAGTCGAGGAAGCGGGTGGCGGCTGTTTTGCCGCTTAGCACGTAGATCTCCGGGCGGTAGCCCCATACCAGGAGCGTCTCACCGGAGTTCTGCCTCAGGAAGGCGGCGGCGGCGCGGGAGTCTTGCTCCATGGCTAGATCGGCCCATTCGTGTGGCCGGTTTTGGATATGGTCCCGCGCCAGTTCTAGGTAGCGCGGGCCGAAGCGAATCAGGGGAATCAGGAGAAGCAACGCCAGGAGCGGCCGTTGGACCAGGGCCCTTGCGGCGAGGATCACTACCGGCGGCAGCAGGAGGAAGTAGTATCGAGGCGCGAACCGGAAGCCGGCCACTACGGCCAGCGCCGCTAGACCGAGCCACAGCAGCCAACGGCGCTTGGACGACTCCGCCCGCAGGGTCAGCACGGCGCCGAGCACCGCCGCCGCATGGAAACCCGCCCAGTTCGCGGTGCGGCGCAAACCTTCGCTCCAGGCGTCCGCAATGTATGTGTCACGCGAGTACATGGCGCCCCAGGCCCAGACCTGCTGCCAGTACTCGGAGGCCACGGGCAGCAGGGTTAGTTGCGGGGCCACCAGGCCGGCGAAGTAGAGCGGCCTGGGGACGAAGGCGACGGGCAGGAGGAAGAGCATTTTGCCGTTTATGAGTAATCCGAAGCCGGAGAGCAGGCCGGCGGCCAGGGCCTGGCCGCGCCAGGCGGCGGCGACGGCGGCGGCCTGAATGGCAATGAGCATCAGGTCCGGCCCGATCACCATCACGGAAGCCGGGATTCCGAAGGTCAGGAAAAAGGCCGTGAGGGCGGCGGCCACACGTTCCTCCTTTTTTGACCAGAGGGTCCCAGCGAGCCGGCCGGCGCTCCAGGCCGAGAACGTGACAAAGACGGCGCCGGCGATGCGCAGCGGAACGCCCGTCGCAGCGCCAGTCAGCAGGTACCAGCCGGGGAACAGGGGCGGTTTGTCGAACCAGATGTCCCGGTAGAGCAGCTTGCCGGCCAGCATTTCGCGGGCGGCGGCCAACGGGTAGCCTTCCTCGACCCAGACAATGCCCGAGTGGCAGAGCCGCAACGCCAGTACGCATGCGAACAGGACGAGGTAGAAGGACACGTGCTCTCCATTCTGGCAGCAGGGGCGGGCGAAGGACAATTCGCAAAAGTTTCGGAACCGGGCTGGCCTTGGCTGGATACCCTAATAGCAGCGGATGTGGAATCGGATTTCAGATCCGGCGGCGGTCATCGACGAGGACCTTCTCGAATCGATCGCCAATGGGAACGAAGCTGCCTTTCTGGCCGTGTACCGGCGCAGGCAGGCGTCGATCTACCGCTATGCGCTGCACCTGTGCGGAATGACCGACGTAGCGGCCGATGTGGTGCAAGAAACGTTCCTGGCGCTGCTGAAGGGCGCCGCGAAGTTAAACGCGGACCGGGGTACGGTGCTGGCCTGGCTGTTTGCCGTGGCCCGGAAGCAGACGCTGCGGCAGATGGCGGCGCGCCGGCGGCACCTCTCGTTGGAAGACGAAGCCTGCGAGCTTCCCGAGCCCGCCGGGGTACTGGACGAGTTGGAACAGGCGCAGTTGCTCGAGCGGTTGCGGGAGGTGATCCCGACGCTGCCGCCGGTGTACCGTGAGGTGTTGGTGCTGTGCGACATGCAGGGCCTGCCCTATGAAGACGTGGCCGCGATTACGGGGTGCCCGATTGGGACCGTGCGGTCGCGCCTGCACCGGGGGCGCGCGCTGTTGGCCGGGAAGATGAGAACAATGGTTGGATTTGCGTCATGACACAAGACGAGCATCGCCGGATCAGCGTTCTGCTGGAGAAAATGGCCGACGAAGACGCGCTCAGCGCGCCGCCGGCGGTGGAGGCGGCTTTGCTGGCCGAGATGCGGAGGCGGCGGTACCGGCGGATTGCGCTGTGGCCGTTGCTGGCGGCGGCCGCAGCGATGGCCGCGGTTGTATGGCTGCGGCCAGCCCCGCCAGCGGAGGCGCCCGCAGCGGAGCGGGCGGTGGCGTCGCCGATGGTGGAATTGCCGGTGGCCGCCGAAATCGTGCTGCCGAAGCCGGCCCGCCGGCGCGTGACGCTGCCGGCCAAGGCGCGTCCGGAACCCGGCTTTGTGCCCGTGGGGGTGTGGCAGTGGGTGGAGCCGATGGAGCGGGGCACGATTCTGCGTGTCCGGCTGCCCCGGTCGGCCATGGCCGAGTTTGGCGTTGCCGTGAACGCCGATCGATGGAATGAGACGGTGCCCGCCGACGTCATGGTTGCCGAAGACGGCAGCGTACGCGCGGTGCGATTCGTTTCGAGTGGTGTGCAATGAAATTTAAAAAGGAGTTCCGAATGACGCTTCGAATTGGTATTGGACTCGCCGCCGCGGCGGCGCTGCTGGCGCAGGCGCCGACGCCCGGCGTGCGCGTGGAGACGCATGAGCGGATTCATGTGGGCGAGCCGGGGGCCGCCGGCTTTTCTTGGGTCAGCGCCGAGAGCGGCTTCGAGATGCAGGACGTGAAGGGAGCGCCGTTTTCGGGCGACTTCGTCACCGAGACGGTCCAGACGCTGG
This sequence comes from Acidobacteriota bacterium, assembly GCA_016871155.1. Classification (GTDB taxonomy): domain Bacteria; phylum Acidobacteriota; class Terriglobia; order Bryobacterales; family Bryobacteraceae. Next base: position 4,184 of record VFZO01000170.1, read on the forward strand.
GCGATGGGAACCGGATCCGGTCCTCGTCGACCTCGGCCTACGCCCGCGACGGCGAAGGCCGATCCCGGCGGGAGATGGCCATCAACGCGATTGGACCCTGGGCAGCCGGGAAGGAGTTGAAGGCGATCTTTATTCACGATCCGGTTTCGAAGATCGATTATGTGTTGAATCCCGATGAGAAGTCCGCGCGCAAGATCAACGTTGGCGCGATCGCCGCGAAGCCCGGCACACTTCACTTCGAACGCAAGTTGGAGACGCCGGGCGGTGAACGGAAGGAAGTGATGGTCTTTCAAGGCCGGGCTGAGACCGTACAAGACGTGGTAGTGGCGGCGCCGGGCGCCGGGAGCCCGTCCCCGGAGCGCATCGCGCTGCCCGGTGGAGCGGTGTTCCACACCATCGGTGACGGGATCAAGGCCGCCGGCAGTCCTGCGGTTGTGAAGACGGAGAAGCTCGGCAATCGAATGATCGAGGGCGTGGAGGCCGAAGGGACACGCACAACGGTGACGATCCCGGCCGGGCAGATGGGGAATGAGCGGGCTATGGAGACCGTGTCGGAGCGGTGGTATTCGAATGAACTGAAAACCGTGGTGATGACGACCCGCACGGACCCGCGCGCCGGAGAGACAACGTACCGGCTTACGAATCTTCGACGCGGTGAGCCATCGCGAAGCTCCTTCGAGGTCCCCGGCGACTACAAGGTGACCGAGGATACCGGCGCGATCCAGGTGATTCGGATGAAGAAGGAGACCAAGTAGACTAGGAGTCGTGGCGACGCTGCCGAATCCGTTTCTGGATCTCGATTCCATAACGCTGGCAAAAGGGCTGGCCGTACTCACTTCGATGATTACGCCGGCCCTTTTGATTTCCGCGACCGGCACATTCATACTCTCCACGTCCCACCGGCTGGGCCGGTGCGTGGACCGTATCCGGAAGATCTCGGAGCTGCTTGAGTATCAGATCGATCCCGCGACGCAGAAGCCTTTGAGCGAGGCCCGCAAGCAGATGCTGCTGCGGATGCTGGAATTGAGCGGCCGGCGGGCGCGGATCCTGGCGCGCGTGATGATCTCGATTTATCTGGCTTCGGGAGCCTTTGTCTTCGCGGTTGTGGCGATCGGCGTGGCGTCCGTGTGGGCGCCCGCGGTGAGTTGGCTGCCGCTGGGGCTGGGTATTCTGGGGGCGCTGTTTCTGAGCTACGGCGGGTTTCGGCTGATCTTCGAGGCGCGGCTGAGCGAGGTGAGCCTGCTGGAAGAGATCTCGTTTGTGGAGCAAGGCGCGTCGGTCCACAGAACGGGAGAGACTTGATGCACCTGGAATTGGAAGACCTGGCGAAGCAGACCGAAACGCTCATCGCCGAGTGGCGCGCGTTATTCGACCGGCACCCGGAGGCGGACCTGGCCAAGGGGCCGGCGGACGGCGGTTGGTCCGCCATCGACAATCTGGCGCACCTGTCGCAGACGGTGCGGCTGTATCTGCCGAAGATCGACGCGGCGTTGGCGGCCTGCGCTTCGGTGCGGAGCGACGGCCCATATCAATACAACCTGCTGGGACGGTTTTTCGTCTGGGTGCTGGAGCCGCCGGTGCGGATGAAGGTCAAGGCGCCGCCGCTGTTTCACCCGGCGGCCGGGCTGACCCCGGCCGGGGCGATGGAGGAATTCGCCGGGCTGCACAGGGAACTGGTGCGGCGGATGGAGCGAGCCGACGGACTGGACCTCGGCAAGGTGAAGGTGGCCTCGCCGGCTTCGGACAAGATGAAGATCTCGCTGGGCTCGGCCTTTGCGTCCATGAACGCACACGGCCGCCGTCATTTGTGGCAGGCGCGGAATACGCTGGGCGCTACTCCGCCCCGTTAGCCGCGCGCGTCTGAAGCGGAATCATCGGCAGGGGCGCGGGAGTGAGGCGGCGGTGGATGGCGAACTTCACCAGCCCGGCGACGTCGTGAATGTCGAGCTTGCGCATCATGGAAGACCGGTAGGTATCGATGGTCTTTGGACTGACGGCCAGGCGGGCGGCGATCTCCTTGGCGCGCAGGCCCTCCACCAGCATGAGAAATACCTGGTGTTCCCGCGCCGAGAGCGAGTCGACCGGATCCTCGTCCTGACGGCGGCCGCCACGATTGGCGGCGAAGATTTTGTCCAGTTCGACGGAGGGCGAGATATAGACGCCGCCTTCGCGCACCTGGCGCAGGGAATCGAACAATTGCTGGCCGCTGCCGTTCTTCAGGACGAAGCCCTGCGCGCCGCAGCGCAGCGCCTCAATGATCGTTTTGCGGTCCGAACGCGAGGACATCAGGACCATGCGGGTTTCCGACCCCGCGTCGCGGAGTTTTCGCAGCAGTTCAAGCGTATGGATTTCGGGCAGGTCGAGGTCCAGAAGGGCGACGTCCGGTTTGATTTCCATGGCGGCGCGGAACGCGCTGGCGCCGTCGGCGCACAGCGAGACGACCTCGAAGTTGCCGCAGTGCGTACACAGAGCCGCGAGCGCCTCTCGAAGAAGTGGCGTCGGATCGGCGATCAACAGGCGGATTCCATTCGAATTTTCCATATAGCTGCGGCTCCTAGAAACTAGTGGCCGCCCACTGGGAAAATTCTCAGGGATTTTTAGGAAAAGCTGCGAACGGCCTTGGCTTCGTCGTCGTGGATCTCAAAAACGGTGTAGAGCTTGGTGATTTGCAGCAGATCGTGTACGCGTTTTGTGAGATTCAGCAGCTTCAACTGGCCGGCCTGGCCGGTGACCGTTGTAAAGCTGGAGACGAGTTCTCCGATGCCGGAGCTGTCGATATAGGTGACTTCGCCGAGATTGATCAGGATCTTCTTGTTGCCGGCCGCCAGCAGGGCTTTCACCTGGTCGCGCAGCATCGCGGCGCCTTCGCCGAGCGTAATCTTGCCTGCGGCGTCAATTACGGTTACGTCGCCGACTTGCCTGGTGGTGATTGTAGCGCTCACGGATAGTTCTCCTCAGTCGTTCGTTGCGTATTTTACGAGTACTACTTCGGCTCCGCCGCCAGACGCTTTCTTCACTTCGAACTCGTCGACAAACGTCTGAATTAACAGGAGCCCGCGGCCGGAGCCGCGCATAAGGTTGTCGCCCTGGGTGGGATCCGGGACGCGGTTGGGGTCGAAACCCTCGCCTTCGTCGGAGATGACGATGCGCAGGGCGTTCGCCTTGGACTCCAGCGAGTAGCGGACTTTCTTTTCGGAACTGTACTTATTGCCATGCGCCACGGCGTTGACCATGGCCTCGCGAACGGCGAGACCGAGGTCCATACAGGCATCCTCATCCATTCCGAGCGATTTGGCCGCATCGACAGCGAGAGCTTCGGCGCTGTCGACGCTCGCAAGATTGGACTCCAGAAGCGTTTCCATGGTTCCTGGCATGGCGTACAAGAAAGGGTATCAAAGTTTGGGGATGGGGGCGCTAGGGATTGGGGCGGGCGGCCAGGGATTCGACCTGCGTTGCCAGTTGGGCGGCCTCGCCCATCAGGCGGAGCCTCAGTGCGCCGAGTCTCGGCAGCGTGGCGCCCACACACGCACGGAAGCCACGCATTCCGTCGCCCGGATCGAACTTATCCGGCATCGCGTAGTCCCGCAGGGTCTTTCCGTCGACGGAAAACGGAGTTTCGTCGAGCAAAGCGGCAATTTCTTCCGCGCTGCGCACCATCCCTCGATACTCGCTCTCGAGCACTCTGAGAAACTCCGGATCCTGTAAGTACGCGCCGATTAGACCAACCAGATGTTCCGCCACCGCCACCTCGGCCACGATCAGCGTGGTGCATTCGTCCAGCGCTTCCAATGCGCGCAACCCTTCCACGGCCCATGCCAGCCGTTCCGACGCTTCCGGCTCCAGGACGTCCCGCCGTTCATGCGCGAACATTAGCCGCGTGACAATCGGGTGCATCGCCGCACCTAGCTCGTGCCGCAATTCCAGCAAGTCCCGCTCCGCCTGGTACATGCGTCCCCTCGCCGCCGCCAAATCACAGGGCTCCTGCCCCAACTCCATCCAGTCGACTTCCAGACAGGCGTCCAATCGGGCTACCACACAGCGCAAGGTGAACCACCGCCCACAGGAGATGCCCAAGGGCACCGCCGACTCGTTCGACCGCTCCACACCCGCCTTCCCTCGCTCGATGACGGACTCCCAATCCCCCTCGGGAGAAGGCGCCTCCGGAAACCGCACCCCGAGGCCCAGTTCATATACGCGGCCGAAAAACTCCACCCTGGCCGCGTCCGCCGTGTCGCGCCGTTTTTTAAGTTCAAGAAACTCGGCGGTATCGATCAACGTCCTGCCGCCGCCGAGAATTTGAAGCGTCTCCTGGCGGCATAGCCCGCCGAAGTCGCCGAACAGCGACGCCGCGCTGCCCTCCTCGGCCAGCACTCCATCCGCGTTCTCGATATCGGCGCGATACATCCGGTCCACGTTGTCGGGATGAGAGTCCGCCCCCACGCCCAGCGTGTACCGCGTCTGGCGCAGGATCTCCGCGCGCGCCGCAGCGTCCAATTGGGAAAAGTACGCAGCCGCCAGCGCCGGAAAGTCGCTGGGGACCGGGCCAATCAGCGCCGCATGGTCAAATACTTCAGCGGCCATTGCCGTGGCGTGGCCGCCCGCCGCCATGTCTTCGGTGGCGCGCAGGAACGCAGGCGTTCCCGCTACTCGAACCGCGTAGAGATCGGCATGGAATTCCATCTCCCGTGACATCTGGCCCGAGGCCGCTTGCGAAAGCCGGAGCAAGGCACGCAGCGCTCCCCGGCTGAGCCACAGCCCGCCTGCCGCGATCCGCCGAACCACGACACCATATAGGCTTGCACCGCTTCGATCCGCGACCCAGACATCCCAATCATCGCGGGAATGCACCATGCGATCAAGGAATGCGTGCGCCCAGTGCACCGAATGCAGAATCCGAAGGGCACCGGGCTGCGCGAAGTGCCCCACTTCGTGCGCAATCACGTGGGCCAGGACCTGGCGGTCGACAACTGCCAGCAGCGGGAGACCTAGCGTCAAGCGATATCGATTGAAGAGAAGGCCCAGGATTGGGCGCTCCAGGCCCGCGGATGCGTTGAAAGTTAGATCGACCGCAACGGCCGAAGGCGGCCGAACCGAAGCGGCCGCACAAACCCGGTGAATTAAGTCGCGCAGAGCCGGATTCGCTTCCAGATCGACAGCGGAGCGTTCCGGGGAATCCAGCCTGGTGACAAACGGAACGCGCGCCAGCAGGAAGAGAACCAACCCGGCGCCGCACCAGCCCAATCCACCGCAGACAAGCGCCAGAGCTTGGAGATACGGCCACGGCGACAGCATTTCGACCGCGGACGACGCGATCATCCACATCGCCGCCGCCAGTGCGACCACCAGACCCGCATACAGAAAGGGGATCAGGACCGTGACGACGGCGGCGATCGCGACGCTCCGGCGGTACTGCCAGGTAACCGGGACTGGGCGAATTTTGGGAATAACCGGCATGATAGCGAATACCGGCTCGCCCGGCGGCTAGAAGTTCACGCGAAGCGCGAGTTGCATGACCCTTGGGCGGTTGGCGCTTTGGAGCGTGCCGAAGTTGGGGCTTACTACGTTGAGGTCCGGCGGGAAGAACTGCACGTTGTTAAAGCCGTTGAACGCTTCCGCGCGGAATTGGATGTAGGCCGTTTCGGTGATGTGGAAGTTTTTGAACGCCGACAGATCCCAGTTCCACCAGGCCGGGCCCTGGATAATGTTACGGCCGGAGGTGCCGAACTTCAGAGGCGCCGTGGCGGAGAACGCGTTCGGGTTCAGCCAGAACCGGCCCGGATTTGCGCCGCCGAAGTCTTCACGCGGAGTGATGTTGTTGAACTGGGAGTAGATGCCTGTGCCTGTGGCGTTGGCGCGCTGGGAGACGAACGCGAGGGTTGTCCCGTTCGGCGAACTGACGATGCGCGGCACTCCGCTCATCCAACTGGAGATGGTATTCACCTGCCATCCGCCGGCGACCAGATTGGCCGCGCGGCCGGCGTCGCCGAGGAACCGTTTACCTTTGCCGAAGGGCAGTTCATAGACTACGCTGGCGACGGTGCGGTGGGGGACATTGAAGTCCGAGGGACCGCGGTCCAACTGGAAGTTCGCCGGGTTCAGATTGGGCGTGCCCCAGCTTCCGGCCGAATCGGTGTCCATGGACTTCATCCAGGTGTGGGCCATCAAGAGTTGGAAGCCGTTGGAGAAGCGGCGCTCGAGCTTAAGGTTCAAGCCGTGCATTTCCGACATGCCGGCCTGCGAGGAGTAGAGCATGCCGACCAAGCGCGGGTACTGCGTGGCGACGCCGGGGGTGACATCGTAGAGCACGCCGGGCGTTACGTTGGCGTAGGAGTTGTACCGCTTGGAGAGCCTGCGGCCCTGGGAGCCGACATAGGCCGCCTCGGCCACCCAGTTCGCGCCGAGCGACTTCTGCAAAGAGAAAGTCCACATGTACATACGCGGTTTGCGTCCATCCAATTCGGCGGCGAACAGGTTTGTTCCCTGCGGCGTGACGTAGTTGGCATCGACGGGCGGCACGACAACCTGCGGCAACGTGTTCCGGCCGAATTCGAACTGAGGCAGGCCGCGCCCCGTGGCATTCAGGTTCTGCTGCGTGTAGGCAGGCGGCCCGTTCACGGTGAACTGAATTTCGTTCATCTGCGTCTGATCCCAGTAGACGCCGGCACCGGCTCGAATGGCTATGGTGGGCGCCCATTTGGGGTTATAGGCGAAGCCGAGGCGCGGGGCGAAGTTTTTGTAGTCCGGGCTGATAATGGACTTGCGAATCTGGCCAAGCGTGGGGAAGCGTTGCCTGCCCGTGTTGAAATCGAATCCGTAGACGTTGCCCTGCTCTTCGGCTTCTGGCGGGCCGATGAATTCCCAACGCAATCCATAGTTAATGGTGAGTTCGCGGCTTACCTTCCAATCGTCCTGAATGAAGGTATTCAAAGTGTGGTTCTGGAAGTGCGTGATAGAAGTGCCGACCGCACCGTTCATGTTGGTGGGGTAGCCGAGCAGGAAGTCCGCCACGGGATCGCCGGTGCGTACGACGGGGTTGCCGTTGGCGGGATCGGAGGCGGCCGAATAGTTGCCGCTGAAAGTGAAACTGCCGCGCGGACTATTGTCGCCGTCGGTAAAGAAGCGGGACTGCCTCACTTCGAAGCCCATCTTGAGCGTGTGGCTGTTCTTGATCCAGGTGGCGGTGTCGCTCATCTGGTAGTTGTGCACCTTGTTGCCTTGGGTCAGGCCGTCGCTGCCGATTCCAGAGTAGCCCTGCCAGCCGAGGACGGGCACACCCCAGTTGAGCCGGGTGGTCGAGACACCGGTGATGCCGATTTCGGCGGCGATGTTTTTGTCAACCGTGACCTGCTTGCCGAACAGTTCCATGTAACTATAGGCGGCCCGGAACACGTTGACGACGGAAGGCGACAGCGACGACGTCAACTGCGTGACGCCGGAGCGGCCGAGCGAATCCACCTGGCGGCCGCCAAGCGGGACCAGCGCGGCCGGCGAGAGCGGCGCCTTCTGCCAACTATAACGCCCGAAGAGCGAGTGCTTGCTGCTGATGACGTAGTCGCCGCGGAGGTTTAACTGATCGTCGTCAAGACGCTGAACGGGAGTACCTTCGAGGTTCGCGCCCCCGACGGGGAGCGAATCGACGACCGGGATGTAGGGGAAAAAGTTTCGCGCGACGCGGTTGATGCGGTTGTCCGGGACGCGATTGCCGGCGAAGGGCAGCTTGGTGTTGTTTGCCGCGTTGAAGCTGAGCGGATCGTAGATTGGATTGCTGGCCGAGAAGTCGCCGCGCAACTGGGACTGCCGCGGATAGATGCCGCGCTGGATGACGCCGAGGCGCTGCCGGAAACCCTCGAAATTTCCGAAGGCGAACAGCTTGTCTTTCTTGACCGGCCCGCCGGCGGCGAAGCCGTACTGATTGCGCTTGAACGGTTCGACGGTCCGGGCAAAGAAGTTGCGGGCGTCCATGGCGTTGTTGCGAAGGAACCAGAAGGCGGAGCCGTGATATTCGTTGGAACCTCCGCGGCTGGCAACGTTGATGATGCCGGGGGTGTTGCCAAATTCGGCCTGGAAGAAATTGCGCTGAATCTTGAACTCCTGCACGGCGTCGAGCGAGGGTGTCAGGGAGCTGTCGCCAATGCGCGGATTGCGCATCTCCACGCCGTCATAGAGATAGCTGGTGGAGCTTTCGCGATTGCCGCCGACCAGCAGGGAGCGGTCCGCGCGCTGCGTAGTGGCACTGATGAAGCTGGCGGGGCCGGCGGGGCTTGGGATTTGCGGCATGACGCCGGGCGAGAGGGCGCCGAGGGTGATGTAGTTGCGGCCGTTGAGAGGCAGATCGTTGATGGCGCGGCGTGTGATGGTTTGCCCGAGGGAGGCGGTCTCCTGCTCGAGCAACGGCGTAACGGCCGCGCTAATGGTCACCTGTTCGGTGACGGCGCCCAGCTTCAGCGATACGTTGACGACGGCGCGTTCGGCGATGGTCAGCGTGATGTTTTCGACGACGGCAGTCTGAAAGCCGGACGCCTGCACGGTGAGCTTCCAATTGCCAGGCGGGATCTGCGCGACCACGAACTCGCCGCCCCCGCTGGTGGTGACGTCGCGCTGCAGGCCTATGGCGGCGATGGACGCGGTGACCTTTGCGTTCGGAACGACCGAACCGGATTCGTCGGTGACGAGGCCGGCGATGGTGGATGTACTGACTTGAGCGGCTAACGCGCCGGCTGCGACCAGTCCAATTAGTAAGCGGTGCATGGTTCCCTCCAAGCGTTGAGTTCCCTACAAACCGTAACTACTATATCGAACGCTATTGCGGTTTCGAAACCCACTTCATAGACCACTTGACGGACGCGGGGTCAAAGGTCAGGTCGCGGGCGTGCGGCGATTCCGGCGCGTTAGCGGGCAATTGTTTGGCAAGTGCGGCGCGGAGACGGGCCGTGGTTTCGCTCGCCGCAAGGTTCACCCACTCCTGCGGATCCTGCCTGCGGTCATAGAGCTCTTCGGACCCATCGGCATAGCGAATGTAGTGCCAACGCTCCGTGTAGAGGCAGTGGTTGCCCTTTAAGTACGTACTGATGGCGGGCCGCTCCCAGGGGCCTCGGGGTTGGTCAATAGCGGCTTGAGGCTGACGCCGTCGACGTTGGCGGGAGCAGCGAGGCCGGCCAGATCGGCCAGCGTGGGATAGACGTTCATGGTGTCGACGGGACGGGAGCAGCGC
>VFZO01000171.1 GCA_016871155.1 Acidobacteriota bacterium
CCGCCCCCATATCGTGAGATTTGTCCTCTTTACCTTCGCCCACAGTGGTCCCCTTTTGCTCCGCCCTGATGGGAAACTTTTGGTCTGCCCTTGACAGTTTGACGCGTCGCCGGCAACGCCCGGCCTTGCCCGGTTCAAGTTCAGCGGCAGCCTGTTCAGTTGCAGCAACCTTGACCCTGGCGACGCGTGCCAGGAGAGGAAGCTCGGCAACTCGGATGATACAAACGACCCGGCGTCGGTGAGCTCGAGCACTATCGACCTGCCGCACAACGAGCACCGCTACTACATCTTCAAGACGGTGCTGCCGAAGGGCGCGGTGCTGAAGAGCCTGACGTATACCGAGAAGGTCAACTAGGAGCTTCGCAGGAACAGCTCCTCGGCCGACCGATACCAGTCCTTACGCCCGAATTTCGGCGTCGCCTGCATGGCGCCCGTGAGGAGTTCTTGGGCGGTATGGATGCCTAGTTGACGATAGCTTTCGAACTGGGACTCGTTGAAGAATTGGTCGGCCGTGGACTGTTGGGGGAAGGCCGGATTCGAGAAGCGGTACTGCTGCACGTCGTAAGGTTCACGGCCGGTGAAAGATGACTTCAAGTAGAGAATGTAGCCGAATTCGTTCTCGTCATACTTGATGCGGCCGACGGCCCAGTGACGGCCGTTGGGGCCGCCCGCTTCCTTCGGCCGGATGCCGGCGACGTCGATTTCGATATCGACGTTGTGATCGATCCGGCAGCGGCGAATGGCCATGCCGAGCGATTCAAAAATGTACTTATCGTCCTGCTCGCCGTCGCCTACAATGATGAGCTTGCATTTGCGGCGCACGAGTTCGTAGAGGCCGAGGTTTTCGAAGTGCCCGCCGTCGGAGAGGTTTACATAGGCGTCGTCTTCATCGGCGGCGCCGAAGAGCTCGAAGAAGATGTAGCTGAGATTGAACTGTTTCTTGATGGGGCTCACGCGGCCGGGAATGCCGAGCCACCAGCCGAGGCGCACGTTGAAAAACGTGAGCAAGAAGGCCACGGCGGGCGACGTGTGAAATCCCATGTTCGGATTCGCGGCCGCGCCGGAGATGGCCACGAGGCTGCCCAGCGGCACCTGGCCAGGGAACCGGCCGGTGGAGAGCTCCGAGAGTTCGAAGCCGCCGGTTCCATCAGAGTAGCCGTGAAACGGGCTAAAGAAAAACGATCTTGCGCGGCGTTCCTGCAGCGCTGCGTTCGAGCCCCCGACCACGTTTAACGCGGTGTTGATAATGGGAAGCGGCGTCTTCGCCGCGTACGGGTCTCCGGTCGAGTTCAGGAACCCGGCGACTTTCGACATTTCAAACTCGTCGTCGTCCTTCACGTCGAAGCCGGTGACGGGATCGGGCCGGCGCTCGCTGTTCTTTTCGCGGGCAGCGCCGAGAAAGCAGCGCGTGATGCGATTGCGGTAGAAGCGGTTGATGGAGTACTCGTTGACATCCAGACGACTCGCCAGCACCAACGCCAGCAGGGTGAGCCCGATGAGGACCGAGAACAGCAACTGGAACTGCGAACTAATGGAACTTTGCAGGAACTGCCAGTGGAAACGGATCATGTCGTCCAAACCGGGCCAGCCGGGGCCCTGCCAGTGCGACTTGCCGTTCGGGCCGCAGAGCACGAAGTGCGCGCCGCTGGTGACGCGCACGGGGCGCTCGCCGAGCACCGGAACCCGGGCGCTTTCGAAGTTCGCTTCCACGGGAAAGACACAGACCGCGCCGGGTTCCGGTCTGGCGCTGAGCGTGTCGTAGACGAAACCGGCATGCAGCAGAATGGCGACGACACAGAACAGCGTCAGAATGAAGACAATCGGCGCGAGCCCGACGAGCCTTTCCTTCCAGGGAGACACGTTCTCCTTTCCGCTTGTATCGCCGCTGTTCGCCGCGAAGACGCTGAAGGCGCCGGCCAGCGCGGTGAGCAGGCCGCCCGAGGCGAGGATGTACTGGTTGCCCGCATTCCAGGCCTGGAGCAGCCAGAGCGGACCGAATACCCCAAGTATTCCGAGGATCAGAAAGGCCGCACCCTTCATGTACAGCAATGCGCCGAGGCGGCTCCAGCCTTCGCGAACGATGTCCGGCATGGCGCGCCCAGCGATTCCAAGCATCACAATGATGCAGCAGCCGAGCGTCGCCAATAACCCCGGGGCCGCGAAGAGCGCGTACTCCCAGATCTCCTTACTGGCCAAGACGTAGGGCCCGGCCGGCGAAGTTAAGACGAGGTGGGCGCGATAGGCCCAATCGCCGAGCCAGACGTTGGCGGTGAGAATGCCTGCCACGCTGGCGACGGCGCAGCCGAGGCCAGCGGCTACGCTGCGGCCGATGTCGGTCGCGGCCTCTTTCGGCTCGCGGTGAAAGATGGAGATTCCGCCATCGCCGAGTATGACGAGAAGTAGCAGGAGATTGGCGGCGACTGCGCCGAATATCTCCAGTTGCGAGCAGAAGAACGTGGAGGCGAGAACCCAGGCCGCCCCGAAAACGATTCTGCGCCCTCTGCCAGATTCCTTCCGGAAGCCGCGGCCATAGCCTAGAGAAAAGAGGGAGAGATAGAACCCGCAGAAGCCGAGCGTGAGGGCGAAGTGAGTGACCAGGCCGGTGGCGAGCAGGTCCGGCTGGCGAAAGCTGTCGAAGGCGCCGACAATAAAAAGCGTGCAGCCGAGCAGCGCCATGAAAACGACACCGATCAGGACGCGACGCGCGGCCCCCGGGGAGCTCAGCCGGCCTGACAGGGGTTGAGGCGGCCCGTAGGAATGGATAAGAACGGCACAGATCACCGCCACCATGACGTGCATGACACCGATGGAGACGGTGCTTAGATAACCGGCGATCCACGGGACGCGGACCGCCGCTTCCACGCCCCAGGTCCAGACCCGGCCCAGAAGCAGCAGCGCACCGAAGACGCTGAGCAGGAAGAGTTGCAACATGGACGTGTTGCGGAACCAGACCATCATCATGGTCCAAGTGTCGGCGGACATTACACCGACTGATGGGGTCAGGTAATTCGAGAAGCGCCGCAGGTGAGCGAGCGCGGGATTTTCGTTACTTTCGTCGCGAAGGTCCTGGCCTTTCATGCGGTTCGCAACGACATAGGAGCCGATGTATCCACCGCCGGAGACGGTGGAGAGATAATCGGTCTTGTCGAGCAGATTCATCTTTTCGAGTACGGTGAGAATGCCCAGATTGAACGTACCGCTGCGGATGCCGCCGCCCGAACAGGCGATGCCGATCGACACATCGTCGCAGGGATGGCGCCGTCGAAGCAGTTTTCGCTCGACCTCGAGGACATCGTCGATGTGTAACGGTTTTTGGTTTCTGTTGTCTTCCACGTCCACGCCCATCCGATTCTACAAGGAGTTTGGCCTTGCCACAGAGTGTATAGCGTGAGATCGGCCGCGATGGAGACAAGGTAGTGGCCGGCCCTGCGCGGAAACCGGCGAGTTTCGGGGTTGGCGGGTACAATAAGACGATGACGTTAGACGAATTGGAACGGGAGTACACACCGCTCCGCCAGCAGGCCATCGCTGTGCGGAGCTATCTTTGACGCTCCGCGGAAGCAGGCCGAGCTGGCGAAATCTGAGGCGTTGATTTCGGCTCCCGATTTTTGGAACGACCCGGAACGCTCGCAGAAGTTGATGCAGGAGCGGAAGCGGCTGGAAAAGTCGGTTGGCGAGGACACCGAGGTCAGCGGGCTGGTCGATGAGATCGATACGCTGTTTGAGCTCGGCCGCGAAGGCGAAAGTGTAGCGAGCGAGTTGGAATCCGGACTGAAGAAGCTGGAGGCGCGGCTGGCGGAGTTGGAGACCGGGATGCTGCTTTCCGGCGAGAACGATTCGAAGTCCGCGATTCTGACGATTCACCCCGGCGCCGGCGGGACCGAGAGCCAGGATTGGGCGGAGATTCTGCTGCGCATGTTTCTGCGATGGGCGGAGCGGAAGGGCTGCGAAGCCAATGTGACCGACCGGCTGGAAGGGGAGGGCGCGGGAATTAAATCGGCCACGGTCGAAATCAACGGCGAGAACGCGTACGGCATGCTGCAGAGCGAGGTGGGCGTCCACCGGCTGGTGCGGATCTCCCCATTCGACGCCAACGCACGGCGGCATACTTCGTTCGCGTCGGTGTTCGTGATTCCGCAGATCGACGACGATGTGAACATCGAGATCAAGCCGGACGATTTGAAGGTGGACGTATTCCGGGCAAGCGGAGCGGGCGGCCAGCACGTGAACCGGACCGAATCGGCGGTGCGGTTTACCCACCTGCCGACGGGGATTGTGGTGCAGTGCCAGAATGAGCGTTCGCAGCACAAGAACCGGGCAAGCGCGATGAAACAGTTGCGAGCAAAGCTGTTCGAGTACGAGATGAACAAGCGCCGGGCGGAAGAGAAGAAGCTGGAAGACGCGAAGCTGGACATCAACTTCGGCAGCCAGATTCGCAGCTATGTGCTGGCGCCGTACCGGTTGATCAAGGATCACCGGACGAAGAAATCGATCGGCGACGTCGATCGTGTGTTGGACGGCGATATGGACGAGTTGATGCACGCGTTCCTGGTTTACAAAAAGACCGGCAAGACGGCGGGTGACGACAAAGACCTTGAAGATTGATCCGGAGTTGCTGGAGCGGGCGGCGGCGCTGCTGAAGGCGGGGCGGTTGGTAGCGTTTCCGACCGAAACCGTCTACGGGCTGGGTGCAAACGCGCTGGACGCGGACGCGGTACGGCGGATCTATGCAGCCAAAGGACGTCCGTCGACGAGTCCGCTGATTGTGCATGTGGCTTCGCCGGCGATGGTGCGGAAGGTGGCTAGAGAGTGGCCGGAGGCTGCGGAGACGCTGGCGCGCCGGTTCTGGCCCGGCCCATTGACGCTGGTGCTGCCGAAACAGAAACGGGTTCCGGACGCCGTAACGGCGGGGCTGGAAACGGTCGGCGTTCGAATGCCCTCCCACCCGGTGGCGCTGGCTTTGATCCGGAGGGCGCGGCTTCCGCTGGCGGGGCCCTCAGCCAACCTATTTACGCAGCTATCGCCGGTGACGGCGGAGCAGGTCCGGGGCCAGTTGGGCGATGCGGTCGATCTGGTGCTAGACGGCGGGCCGTGCCAGGTGGGTATTGAGTCGACGGTTTTGTCGCTGGCGGGACCGGCGCCGGTGCTGCTGCGGCCCGGAATGGTTAGCCGGGCGCAGATCGAATCCTTGATCGGCCCGATCACAATGGGTGCGGACGGACCGGAGGGAGCGGCGCACACTTCTCCGGGCCAGCATGTCCGGCACTACGCTCCGCGAACACCGCTGCGAGTGGGTTCGGACCCGGGACCCGAGTCGGCTTATATATGGTGGAGCGAGGAACTCCCCGCGCGGGTCTCCGTTCGAATGCCGAAGGACCCGGACCGCTATGCGGCTATGTTGTATGACACTCTGTACAAACTAGACCAACAGGATCTGGGGGAGGTGGTTGTTGAAAGCGTTCCCGGCACAGGGGACTGGGACGGGATTCGAGATCGGCTAAAGCGTGCGGCGGCCGCCGGAACACCTGGATAAGGCCAGCCTGCGCAAGGTACCACGTTTCCTAGAAGACCGCCGGACGCGGATGCTTGCATAGGCTGCCACGCCCCAATCGTAACGCTAACTTAGATTGCCGAATAGCCCGCAACTGGGGTATTCCCGTTGAATCTGATGCGGGTGGCACCGCCCCCCTTTTGCGGGGGCCGGTCCAGTATCGGCGCCGGCGCTTATAATTGCCAGATGCCACACGGCTCGATGACGCGCGTCCGCTGGTGGATTCTGACGCTGCTGTTTTTGGCGACGACGATCAACTATCTGGACCGCATCGCTTTCGGATTTCTGATTCCGGAGATCCGGAAAGAGATGCACATCGACGACCGGACGTATGGCAATCTAACGTTTTCCTTCGAGCTGGCCTACACGATCGGGTTCCTGATCATGGGCAAGTTCATCGACAAGTTCGGCACGCGGCTGGGGTATGCCGCAGCCATTGTCTGGTGGTCCGCCGCCGCGTTGCTGCACGCCCTGGCGCGAACGCCGGTGAGCTTCGGCATCTACCGGGCGTTGCTGGGGGTCGGCGAAGCGGGCAACTTTCCGGCGGCCATCAAAGGCGTGGCCGAGTGGTTTCCGAAAAAGGACCGCGCGTTCGCCACCGGTGTGTTTAATGCGGGGGCAAATGTGGGGTCGATGGTTGGGCCCTGGCTCTTTACGGCGATGGTGGGAACCTATGGCTGGCGCGGATGCTTCCTGATTACGGGCAGTATGGGTTTTGTATGGCTGATCGCCTGGCTGGTGCTGTATCGCACACCGGGCGAGCACCCGTCGGCGAACGACGAGGAACGGGCCTACATTACCAGCGACCTGCCGGCGGCCGAGGAGCCGTCGATCGGCTGGCTGGAGGCGCTGCGCTACCGCGAGACCTGGGGGTACGCTCTTGGGAAATTTCTGAGCGATCCGCTGTGGCGGTTCTACAGCTATTGGCTACCGGTGTACCTGTACGACGCCCGCGGATTCGATATGAAAGCGGCCGCCTGGGCGCTGCCGTTTATCTATCTGATGGCCGATTTCGGCAGCGTGGCCGGGGGCTGGCTCTCCGGCTACCTGATTCGCCGCGAGATGCCGTTGGCGCGAGCGCGTAAGACGGCGATGGGCGTTTGCGCGGCGATGATGCCGCTGGCGGTGACGGCGGTGTTGGTGGAGAACGTCTTTATCGCCGTGGGGTTGATGAGCCTGGCGACGGCCGCCCATCAGGGGTGGTCCGCCAATCTGTACACGACGGCGTCGGACGTGTTTCCGAAGCCGGCCGTGGCGTCGGTGACGGGAATCGGAGGCTGCGCGGGAGGCGTTGGAAGCCTGCTGTTCGCGACGGCGCTACCCGGATATCTGGTGCCTCTGGTTGGGTACAAGCCGATCTTTCTGTCGTTCGGGCTGTTCCATCTGACGGGGCTGCTGTGCCTGCACCTACTCATGAAAGACATGCGGCCGGTGGAACTAAAGCGGGTGTCCGTCTAGGAATTTGCCCGGTTCGCTTCGGGAACAATCCGACTTTTCCCGCACGGAATTGTGGGGCAGACTGGTTGCTCCATGACGCGAGGCTACAATCCTTCGGCCGATCCGCGGCAGCAGTCGCTGTTTAACAACCGTTTGCAAGGGGAGTTGGAGCGGCTGGCGCCTTTTGGCCGCCGGAATCGCGAGATCGAGGGCGTGGTGCCGTCGGGATCGGTGACGATAGACGCCGCGATGGGCGCCGGCGGGTTGCCACGCGGGCGGATGGTGGAGCTGTTCGGTCCGGCGGGCGTGGGCAAAACGACAATCGGTTTACAGACGCTGGCAGCGGCGCAGCATCAGGGCGAAACGGCGGCGCTGGTGGACGCCGAGTACGCCTTCGATCCGGCGTACGCTGCGCGGGTGGGCGTCGATACAGCGTCGTTGCTAGTGACGCAGGCGGCCGATGGGGACCAGGCGTTTCGGATCGTCGAAAAGCTGGCGTCGTCGAAGGCCGTGGATCTGATCCTGGTGGACTCGCTGGCGGCGCTGGTGACGCCGGAGGAGCGTGAGGCGGCGATCGGCGACGCGAATCCGTTCGGGCAGTGCGAGATGATCGCCAGCGGTCTGCGCCGGCTGTCGCGCGCGCTGATCGGGAGTCCGGCGGTGGTCCTGTTTCTAAACCAGATCCGGGCCTATAGGGGGTTCGGATACACGGAGACATCGGCGGGCGGATGGTCCTTGAAACTGCACGCCGCGGTGCGCGCGGACCTGCGCGAGGTACGCATGGGCAAGCGGCTGTCGTTGCGCGTGGTGAAGAACCAGTTGGCCGAGAACTTGCGATTTGAGTTCGATTTCGCGGCGGGGACCGGCGTGGTGCCGGAGGCCGAACTCATTGACCGCGGGATGGAGATGGGCGTTGTGCGAGTGGGGGCACAGGGCCTGACCTGCAACGGGCGGGTGTTGGGCCGGAATCGCGAGGCGGCGATGGAGCACTTGGCGGCCGACCCGGGGCTGGCAGCGGAGGTGCGGGCGCTGGTGCGCGCTTCGCTGGGGCTGCCGCAGCCGAAACCGGTGCGGCGGGCGGGCGAGGCCAGGATGGCGTTGGAGCAGGCCAGCGGGGAGTAGGGCTGCGATTTGAGCGTGGCCGCTGGGGGGCCCGCTGGATTTGGGGCGAGCTGCGCAGGCAGGGGGGCGCTAGAGGGAAATCGACTGTAGTTTGGAAATAAAGAACATACGCGTCTGCGGTGTCAATGAATGGCTATCGAAAACACCCCGTTTCCAATAGTCTGCTTCAGAGGCTCCTAGGCGAGTTCGAAATCCCAGCCAAAACCCGGTTTCTCGGAAGGCTGGAAGTAGACCCCTTCCGGGCCGCGCGTAACATTGCGCTGTTCGGCGAACAATTTGTAGACATCGGAAGGTCCGCCGGGTGGCGGCAGCGTGGTTTCGGCCCAGGTGAGGGCGGGGTGAAACGCGAGATAGTGAAGCGCTGCGCCGATTCCGCGCGCGTGAGGATAGAGCGGGATATCGTTAGCCGGTGCCATCGACCCGATATGGCGAAGTTCGGACATCCCTCCGCACGTCATGATTTCCGGCTGCCAGATATCGACAGCCTTGGCGTTGAGCAGCCGGCGGAATCCCCAACGGGTATATTCGTGCTCGCCCGTGGCAAGAAGGGTGGAGGTGATTTGCTGGTTGAGCCGTCCGAAGCCTTCGTAGTCGTCCGGCGGCAGGACCTCTTCAATCCAGAGGATCTTATACGGCGGAATCCCTTCAGCCAGTTGGATGGTGTAGACCTCGGAAAGAGCCATCCAACAGTCGATCATGATGTCGCAGTCAGGCCCGGCTAACTCGCGCGTTCGCTTGACGAGAGCCAAGTTTTTTCAGGCCTTCGCGGCCTTGGCCTGGTCCGTAGGGCAGGGCCAGTTTGATCTTGGTGTAGCCAAAAGCCAAGCTCTGTTCGCTGTCGTTGCCGGTGGCATAGGCAGGGACACGGTCCCAGGTTCTGCCGCCAAGGAGGCGATATACCGGCACGCCCCACACCTTGCCGGCCAAGTCCCACAAGGCGAGGTCAATCCCGCTTATGGCACGGACAGCGGCGCCGGCGCGGCCATAGAACAACGTCGACCGCCACATCACGTCCCATAAGCGTTCGATATCGAGCGGATTCTGGCCAATGAGCAGCTTGGCCAAATGGCCTTCGATAACGGGACCGCCGCCGGCGTCGCCCCGGCCGTAGCCTTTGATCTTCTTGTTGGTATCGATCTCAACCGTAAACGGGCGCATGGGGCCGGCCGGATCCGGCATCCAGGTCGATTCGGGGCCGCGTTTACCGGTGTACTGGGGGTAGATCATGATCGGCCTGGCGGCTTCCCGGCTGACCCAGTACGACTTGGGGTCCGGCGTGTAGGCGGGGAGCGGCCGGACCGGTTTAGTGTTGACTAGACGGACGCCAGTGATGCGGATGTCGCGGTCAATAGGCGGTGCGGGTTGGGCCGGGAGTTGCGGAAGGACCGCGCTAGCGATTCCGGCTTGGAGCAGTGTTCTTCTCTTGACGTTGTTTCCAATGGAATTTGGCCGCTGTCGTGGCGTGAGTCTTCACCCAGGCTGCGGGGGATGTTCTGTTGATCGCGCCGCCGCCAGCGAGAGCGGAGCATTGCGCCCTAGAAAATAACCTTCAGGCCCAATTGCACCTGCCGCGGCGAATTCGCTTGAGCGGTCACCACGCCAAACAGAGGCGTATTGACCGTACCGCCGGGAGCCGCGAACAAGGGGTGGTTGGCGAGATTGAACGCTTCGGCGCGGAAGACCACACGCGCCCGGTCCCGAATAGCGAAGGTCTTGAAAAGCGAGAAATCGATGTTTTGTGCGGAATCGGCTCGCAGGTTGGAGGACACACGGCCCATCGTGCCAAGCGTGAAGTTCCGGGGTTGCGAGAACTGGGCGGTGTCAAACCAACGGCGTAGCGTCTTGTTGGAGCCGAGGTTCGGGTTGACGCCGCTCGCATCGGGAGTCTGGTTTCCGCCGAAAGAAAAGCTGGTGTTTTGCGGAACGGAAAGGATCAGCGGCAGCCCGGAAGAAATGGTCAGGACGCCGTTGACCTGCCACTGGCCGAACATAGCGTCGGCCCACTTCGGCAGACCGGTACCCAGGGCCTTGCCACGGCCGAAGGGCAGTTCGTAGTTTGTGCTGAAGACGAGCCGGAGAGGTTGATCGAACGAAGAGATGGCCCGATCGCAGGTTCGGCAGTTGTTATCGCGAATCACGCCGTTGGGCGACCAAGCTCCGTCGACGCCGTCGGTGATCGTCTTTGACCACGTGAAAGAGGTCATGAAGCCGAAGCCGCCGGAGAAGCGTTTTTCAAAGCGGGACTGAAGAGAGTGATAATTGGAATTGCCCCAGCCTGCGGCAACAGCGGTAACCGAAGTGAACTGGGCATTGGGACGGAGCAGCAGCCCGCGCTGCACAGTCGGCAGCGACAAAACACCGACGTTGATGACGCCAAGGAATGGGTTGGGGACCTGGGTCAGGAGATCGTTACCGCGGCTGAGCAGCGACGAAGGTAACTGATTGAGATTGGCGCTGATCGGGAGATGCGTGCCTTTGTTGCCAGCGTAGGCGACTTCCACGAGCATCTCTTTCGGGAGGAGGCGCTGGATCGTGAAGTTCCATTGCTGGTTGTAGGACGGAATAAGTGCGTCCGGCCAAGGGCCGCTGAGGGCCGTACCGAGCTGCGTTTGGAGCCCCCTGATATTGCCCTCGGGAAGAACATAGCCGGTGGGAAAGGGATTCCCAAGGAGATTCAGAGGAGTGACGCCGTCGGCGGCTTGGGCGATCCATGGCGTATTGGCGGAGAAGCCGCCGGGAACGAACCGGGGATTGGCAGTATAGGAGGGTACGCCGAAGAAGATACCGTAGCCGCCGCGAATCACCGTATTGGAATCGAGCTGGTACGCAAGGCCGAATCGGGGGTTGATCTGTTTGGGGTAGACCGAACGGATGCCGCGGCCGTCAATTCCCTTGCCCGGATACACGTAGCCGCCAGTAAGTTCGAGCTTGACGGCATCGCTGACCGGATTGCGAACGACAGGGTCGATGCCGCCAACGCGATTGTAGCGTTCAGTGACGCCGGTCTCAAAATCCCAGCGAAAGCCAAGGTTGAGCGTGAGCTTGCTGGAGACCTTGAAGTCGTCGTTGATGTAGAACGCCGCGTATCGATTGGCATTAGCGCCCATGATCGTTTTGTTCAGATTGCCGCCATTCCCGACGCCGAGCAGGAAGCCGGCGTAGCCGATACCGCCGATGGCGCTGGGCGTGCGCGGATCGGGCCCCTGCGTTTCCGCGCGCGTGAAGTTGAATTGGCCGGACGCGGTGCCGAGTTGGAGGAAGTTGACAAAGTTCAGGCGGGCATCCATGCCGACTTTCAGACTGTGGCGGCCGGAGACCTTGGCGACGTTGGCGATAAAGCTGTGTGAGTAGTTCCGCATCCGCCAGTAGGCACCGCCGCCAGGTCCAAGTTGAGTCACGTCCTGTACGTTGAACATAGGAAAGAGAACAGCGTCTGCCACTTGGTCGATGGACCCGGGCAGGCCGAGCTTGGTGGGGGAAAATCCGGTCCCAGCCGGGTTGCGCGTGCCGGCCGTGCGACCAAAGCCATAGCGAAGATTAAGGACCATGGCCGGGCTGAGCGTTTCGGTAAAGTCCAGCGCAGCATTCTGCAGTCGCTGGTCGAGGTCACCATCGTGGGGCATGGCTTCATTCTTGAAAAAGTTCGGCGAGGCGGTAATCGTATCGAGAAGCGTGTACCGGCCGAACATCCGCCGGCGATCATTGAAGTTGTGATCGACCTTCAGTTCGGCGCGGTTGGTGGGCTGCGCGAGAGTGGTCTGAACCACGAGGTTGTTGGCGCGAGTGAACGGAAGACCAGCGCCGTTTGGTAAGGGGTAGAACTTCTGCGTGTTGAGGGCCACCGGGTTGAACATGGCGGCGGGGACAATCGCGCCAGGGAACGGGTCGCGAAGGAAGGCGCCGGCGCGGGCTGGGTCTGGGCGCGTCGTGAAGGGGTTATAAGCGACCTTGCGCTGGCCGTTAGCCGCAAAAGTCTGTGACATATCGCCACTGCGTTCGAGCTCAGTGGGGACGGTGAATTGGCGTGCGGCGGCGGCGCGGGTACGGTCAAAGTCGGCAACCACGAAAAAGAAGGTCTTGTTGCGGCCATCGTAGATTTTCGGAATGAGAATCGGTCCGCCGAGACTCCCGCCGAACTGGTTCCGCTTAAAGCTGGCGAGTTTGATGCCGGCATTATTGGCTTGCCAACTGTTCGCGTCGAAGCGGCTGTTGCGCAGGAACTCGAAAAGGCTACCGTGGATTTCGTTGGTCCCGGAGCGCGTGGCCAGAGTAACTACCCCGCCGCCGCTGCGCCCGTATTCCGCTGAGAAAGAGTTCGTCTGGACGCGAAACTCCTGAACCCCCTCGACCGAGGGAACGGCGCTGATCGCCAGCATGGACGGGTTGTTGTGAGGCACGCTCGCCGAGACGCCGTCAACAAGGACATCGCTCGTTTCGTTCTGACCGCCGTTGACGATAAAGCGATTGGACATGAACGTGAAAGCGCTGCCGGCCTGGGCCAGCGGGGCCTCCGAAAACACACCGGGTACCGTGAAGGCCAGTTGAATAATGTTGCGGGAGTTGAGCGGAAGATCGCGGATGGCTTTGTCGCCAACCACGGAGCTGAGCGTCGAAGAGGTGGATTCCAGCATCTGGGCCGTGCCGGTGACTTCCACTCGATCAACGACGGCGCCTACTTCCAGGCGGACGTTGAGCTGGGCTCTCTGCTGCGTAGCAAGAGCGAGAGGCTCGAAGACAAACGTGCGGAAGCCGTCTTTTTCGGCGACCACCCGGTAGCGGCCCGGAGGCAGCGCCGGCGAAACATAGAAGCCGGTCTCATTGCTGACGGTGCGAAACCGCGTATTCTTATCCAGGTCCGTGACGGTGATGGCGACACCGGGAACGACGGCACCAGTGGCGTCCTCGGCAAGGCCGGACAGGGAAGCCGTGAACGACTGGCTGAAAGCCGGCGCAGCTGCCAATAGCAACCACGCGAGATGAGTCACGAAGAGTTTCATGGTGATGTCCTGGCTGTGACTATACCGCACCCCGGTTATTTGGACAGAACGCCGCTTGGATGAGACCACTTATGACGGCGGAGAATCGGACCGCAGCATGAAGTTGCAGGCCTAGGATGGGTGGGTTTTCACGTCATGCGCCGAACGCACTCGACGCTGGTGAACGAGATCCACGACGATACAAAGTTGGAAGCCGGCCAGCTCGGTCATACTGTTGATGTCAATCAGAGCGT
>VFZO01000172.1 GCA_016871155.1 Acidobacteriota bacterium
GGCTGGCGCCGCGGGCGTTCCGGAAGCCGCCTCGCGCGCTTTTTCCGTCGCGGCGACTATGGTGTCGGCGATCGCCATGGCGGCCTGGAAGGCGCCGGCGGCTGCCGCGGGCAGCCCTCGCCAGGCGGGAAGCATTCCGATGATGACGTTTGGGCTGCCTGTCCCCGGCAAAAGGGGAAAGCCATGCTCGGTCGTATCTAACAATCGAGCGGCAGGACCTTCAGGCATAGCAGTATTGTACTCCTAACTTGTGTAGCGTAAAGGGGTGCTGGAAACCGTCACGTGCCGGAATTTGGTAGACTTCGCTTGCCGTATGTCGATCCGCCGAGCCGCCCGCGTTTCTCATGGAGCTACTCACACCACCGGCCTTGCCATTCCGCAGGCTCGGATTCGCTTTCAAATCGCGCCGGGCACCGGTACAGGCCTTGGCATAGCGGATGTCCCCTACGAGATCTACTCGGGAACCGCCCGCGTGTCCAGCGGCAACACGGATCCGAACGGCGAAATCTCGATTCCGGTCCAGTTGATTCAAGCCGGCAACTGCTCCATCCGCGCCTTTGGTACGGAGTACCCGGTGTCGATGGTCAACGCCTGGGAGGACGTTACGACAGAGATGGGCCAGCAGCAGCGATTGAACAACCTTGGGTACGTGACGGGGTTCCTGTTCGACTTGAATTACGATTTGGATTCAACGGCCTCCCGCGGTTTCCAGGCGGTTAACGCGTTTCAATGGGACGCGGACCTGCGCGTCGACGGCAACTGTGGTCCTGCGACCCGCAGGCATCTGCGGCGTGCCAACGGGGGCATTTAGCCGCATGCCTCCCCATCCGATCGAGGTCCTGAATCCACAGAACTTCCCCGGCGCCGCGAAACGCAGGGTCACCCTGGTCCGCTTTACCCGCGCGGTTACGGGGCCCACCGATCCATCGGCGCCCGATTTCGACTTTCGCGGCTTTGTCAACGATCACGGACCGGTACTTGGTATGGCCGGAAACGTGGCTGCCGCAGCCGCGCAGCAGTTTCGAGTTCAATTGATGCGGGATCGCATTGAGGCCGCCGCGCAATTATTCGTCTCGGTGGACGACGCTGCGCTGGTGCGGGTCATGCACCCGGCCGCGGGCCAGCCGCTCAATCCGAGGACAGAAGGCCTGTGGCAGGGCGATTGTATCTACCTCGTCGCCAACTCCGACGGCGCCGGGGACCCGAGAACCAAATTGAAAGTCCACTTCGGCTCGGCCGGGGGACCCGTTATCGCCGAAATGGGTCTGGTGGTATACGCGCCGCGCGAGATCTTCGTGCAAGGGCACAGGGTGACAATCAACGGGCCGGCTCACGCGCTTACTCCGGTCGCGGCCGAGTGCGCCTTCCTGGATGACCAGTTCACTGAGCTGGTCGGAGGCATAAACGCCATCTACTCGCAGGCCGGCGTGCGGTTTACGCTACGGCCTAACATTCTGACGGAGACGGTGAACAACTTCACCGAACGCGGAACGGTGACTCTGACCGGTGAGAGCGAATTTCGGAATACCGAACTCCAGACGATTCTGCGCTGCAACCCGGAACCAGAGTCGCTCAACATGTATATCTTCAACCAGTACCGGGACGTGTCGCGCGCCGCGGGCCAGGACTTGGGCACGGCAGGAATCGCGTGCAACCGGGACAACGCGAGAGAAAACCCGCCAGAGGGTGCGTTCCCGGGCTGTCAGGCCGGCATCACGCTGCGGAAATTCTTCGATGCGCAGCAGATGGCCAACATCGCCGCACACGAGATTGGCCACTCCTTGCGGCTGATCCATTACGCATCGCGGCAACGCGACGACGTCATCTATGAGATCTACGCTTCGCGCAACCTGATGTTGAATACTTACGATCTTCCGAATAACGACGCACAGACCGACATCGGATACGACGCCTATCTCAGCGGCGCCTCGCAGACCGGAACTCAGCTCGGCATCAAGGCGATCGCCACAGCCCGCAATCTCAGGCAGTCCCAGCAGATCCGCACGCTTCGACGGGCCGTCAATCGCGATTCCTATAAGCCCCTGCCATGAACGAACACTATCTGAACGCGCTGCGACTCCACGACACGACGCTGCCGGCACGCGCCGCCGGGATTTCCCCCAGCTTCCTGGAGGACGTTGCGCGCAACTGGCAATCGTTCGATTCCCAATCCCGGAGCATTGCGCTTTCGACAGCGGCCGCCATGCCGAACCCCGTTGCCGGACGGTTCCTCCAGTCCGTTTCCGGGCTGCGCGGTGAGCCGGCCGCCGTACAGGCCGCGGCTGCCCTGTTCCACCATCCGCACGCGCCGGAGGGCGCGAGTCTGCTCACCACGGCGGCCAACGTCCCCGATCCCGCGGTGCGCACGCATCTGTACCGAGCGGCCGGGGTTCGCAATGGACCCGTAAGTCAGTTGGAACAGCGATACAAAGACGAGACGGACGAGGACGCGAAGCTGGCGGCTCGCGACTCCATGGCCCGGCTCGGGCATGTGCCGTCCCTTCGCGCCATTTTTCGACAGACGCTGGAAGCGACAGCCGGCGACGTGATGGATGTACAGGATAGCCTGCTGTTCGTCGAAGATAAGCGCCTGGCGAAGGCAATGGTGCCTTGGCTGCTCAGCGAGGACGCGGTGACCCGCCTGTCGAGCGACCGTTCACCCGCGATGATTCGCCAATGCGACTATGGCGTGTGGATCGCCTACCGCTTAAAGACGGGCGTGGTGGTGCCGGTCTCGCATATCGACAACTACGCGCACGCCGTGATCGCCGCGGCCAAGCCCGTACTGCAGAGGCTTCCGGACATCGAGGAGTAGCTACTGCGAATCGTGCAGTTGCTTGAGCTTGTTGAGCGTCGCCGAATCGGCCTCGCCGGTGACTTCCAGACTATGCTTGTGCTGAAAGCCGCGCAGCGCGGCGCGCGTTTCCTCGGAGAGGACTCCGTCGATCTCCCCCGGATCGTATCCCAGATTTTGGAGACGGGCTTGCACGCCGGTCAGGTCCTCCAGGGGGTTTAGATGGCCGAGTTGCAGGGTCCAAACGATCCCGCCTCGCGTCGTGTCTTCCGTCATGAATACGGTGAGCTGCGCCTCGGCGGCGTCTGCGGCGATCTCCTGTTCGATCAAACCGTCGGAGCCAACCGTACCCTCCTTCACGGCGCCTTCCACTTCCAAGCGGTACTTCCTGCCGGAGTAGATATTGTGGTCGCCGTCGAGCAATTTTAGCCGCAGGAACGTCGGCTGGGTGTTGATCTCGAAGTCGTGCCACTGGTCGACGGCGGCGCTCTCGGAGCGATCATCGGTTGCCGGGATTACCACGACATCGCCTGGCAACAAAGTATTGGGATTTTTCCGCAGGCGTTTTAACTCGGCGTTGCTAGCGTGATCGAAAATTTCGTTCCAGTCGCTGAAGCCATACTGCTTGGCGATGCTGGCCATGCAATCGCCCTGGACGACGGTGTGGTTCGGCATGGCTACTTCTTCCTCCAGTCGGCGAGCCCGGGGAAGGAGACCTGACACTGGCCGGGATCGATGTGTTCGACCTTCGCTTCCCCCTTATCGTCGAGTGTTCCGGAATAGATCTCGCCGCCTGGAAGCACAATCTGGTACTCCTGACCGGGGATCGGTTTGCCGGTGCGGTCTTTCAGCCTGACGCCAATCCAGTGCGTCTTGTCCTGGTTCTCCGCGGCCGCGGGATTGTAGGCAGCGGCGGCGGCACTGGTGGCACGCTGGGTGGCGGGGGCGCCGCTATAGACCGTCATCGTCCCAGGATCCGCCGTCGCCGCCACGAGAGCGGCGAGCGGACCGGCCAGGGAATTCTGCGCGACCGCGGAGGCCGAGCCCGCCGAGCCGGAGCAGTTGATCTTGACGAGCGTCCCTTGAATCGTCACGCCCGACGGCCCAATGTCGACGAAGTTGCCGCCGACTTTCAACGTGATCTGGCTCGCACCTTCGAGAACGATCTTTTGGCCGCCCTTGACATAAATCGTCTGCGCCGCGTCCACCGAGTAGTTGCCGCCGATCTTTTCTCCGGCGTTGGAGCCTACTTTGCGCGATGCGGAGCCGGTGATGTCGAGCGCCTGCTTGCCCTCTACCTTCAGGTTCTGGTCCCGCGTGATCTTCTCGATCACATCGCGGTCCACGGTCCGGTGCACGTCCTGCTGAATGTGCTCCACCTGATTCTTCGTCACTACCAGGTGCGTGTCGTTGCCGATCCATTCCTTGCGGTCATGCAGGATGCGAAGGTCCAGGTCTTTTTGGCCATGGATGAAGATCTGCTCGCTGTCCTTCTTGTCTTCCAGGCGAATCTCATTGAAACCGCCGCCGCCCGGGGACGACCGCGTCTTCCAGATCGACATGGTCTTGTTGTCCGGCAGTGCATAGGGCGGCATCTGATCGGGGTTGTAGACGGACCCGACGGCAATGGGCCGGTCCGGATCGCCTTCCTCAAACGCGATTAGAACCTCGTGGCCTACGCGCGGAACGGTGAAGAAGCCCCAGTTGCCGCCAGCCGAGGCCATGGCGGCGCGGACCCAGCAGGAGGCGCTGCTTTGGAACGAGCGGTTGCGGTCCCACAGCATCTGGACCTTGATTCGACCATACTTGTCCGTGCAGATTTCGTCGCCGTCCCCTCCGACAACGACCGCCGATTGGGTGCCATGGATCACCGGCTTCGGAGTCACGCGCCGGGGGACGAAGCGCAGCGCCTTCGGCATGCAATCCATGTAGAGGATGGGTGGCGGCGGAGGCTCCCCTGTGCGCTCGGCCGCATAGCCGCCCTCCTGATGAATGAAGATCGAAGCCTGTGTGATGACGTATTCGTCGTCGTCCTCGAAGTGGCCCTCCAGAGCGAAGCGATGGCCGGGAACGATGCCTATGAAGTTCGTCCGCGCGGTGATGTGGAGACCTTGCGCCGCCTCCTCGGCCATGCGCAGTCTCGCGGCGCGAGTCCCTTCGCCGCCGATCTTGGTCAGCTCGCCCGCCTGTTCGCCGCCTGAAGGGTTCACGCCGTCGAATCGCTGGGCGTAAGCGCCCGGGTAGTCGTATATTTCGAGCGTCGAGTTTTCGGGGTGGGCCAGCTTGTGCGTGGTCTGGCCCGCGGCCATCGTCTCGACAATGGGTTCCTCACTGGCGTGATTCTGATGCGGAAGTTCGAAGGTGTGGTCCCACAACGTCACCTTGCCGGACCGCAGCGACTGGCTCTTCTCCCAGACGTAGATGGATTCCTTCGTTTCGCGCTCGCCCTCCAGTTCGTCGAAGTGCAGCGTTGCCGCCGACGGCAGTTCGCGGTTCGACTGTTGGCTGTCGCCAACGATCATCTGGGCGCCGCCGGCCGAATGCACGAAGTAGTAAAAAAGCCCTTCTTCCTCCATCAGGCGCGAAGCGAATTGAAAATCGGTCTCGCGGTACTGCACGCAGTAGTCGCGGAGCGTGGTGGCCCCGGTTTGTTCCCAAGCCACGTCGACGCCCTGCACGACCGTCCGTAGAATATCGGAGACGCTCTTCTGCTGGAATATTCTGCTTTGTGAGCGCTTGGTGAGAAACCACAGGCTGGGGCCAAAGACAAGGCGGTAGGAGGTGTGGGAGAAGCTGCGGTTCGCGCGCGTGACCGACTGTACAACGCCGCTGAAGTAGCGGTAGTCCCCGGGTGCGGTATCCAGCGAGGCGCGCACGCATACGGCCTTGCCGATGAGCTGCGACCAGTCGATGGTTTGGCTGTTTTCGGCAAAGCATTCGACTTCGTAGGAATACAGTTGCGAAATGCCTTCGGTCCCTTTGATGGAGCGGACCAAGAGAATGTCTTCGCCGAGGGGAGTGTACAGCTTGAGCAGCCTGGTCTCCTGTGTTGTGGCCGAACCGTCCCGAGGCATGCACGAAGTTTATCGCATCGGATTGAGGAAAACTCCCGCCAGGCGCGGCAACCAACTTCGGCGCGTGGCTTGGAAAAGTTTGCGCGGCCGGCGAGGCCGTTATAGACTGACGAGGTTATGGCGAATCTCGGATTTTTGGGTTTGGGCATCATGGGTTATCCCATGGCCCGTCATCTATTGGAAGCGGGTCACAACGTGGCCCTCTGGAGCCACACGGCGGCCAAGGCCACCGAGTTGGCCGGAAAATTTCCCTCTCTGGCTAAGGTCTGCTCCACGCCAAAAGAGGTAGCGGAGAACGCCGATGTCATCGTATTGATCGTCGGCGACACGGCGATGTCCGAACAGGTGGTCTTTGGACCCGGCGGCCTGATGTCCGGCGCCAAGCCGGGCACCGTCATCGTCGATGCCTCCACCGTTGCCTGCGCCTATTCCAAATCGGCCTCGGCCAAGTGCAAGGCTGCCGGTGTCGAATTTCTCGACGCGCCCTGCACCGGTTCCAAGCCCGGCGCCGAGAGCGGCAACCTGACTTTCATGATCGGCGGCGAAAAGGCGGTGTTCGAGAAGGTCAAGCCGCTTCTGGAGCCGATGGGCAAGCGCTTGTATTACTGCGGCGGCCCCGGCCTCGGCATGCACGCGAAGTTGACGCAGAATCTCATTCTGTCGAATCTCCTGCAGGCGTTTAATGAAGGACTGGTCCTGGCCACGAAGGCGGGCGTGGATCCGGAGTTGATGCTCGACATCCTGGACAACTCGGCCGCCAAGAGCGGATTGATTGCCTTCAAGGCGCCCTACGTATTCCGCCGGGACTTCTCCACCAACTTCTCGGTGAAGTGGATGCACAAGGACATTGGCCTAATGCTCGAGTCGGGCCGGGACATCGGCGTTCCGCTTCCTTTAACATCGTTAACCCACCAGATGTTCCAGTCGGCGATCTCCACAGGTCACGGCGAAGAGGATATCTGCTCTACAATCAAAGTTTTAGAGGGAATTGCGGGCGTCGAAGTGAAGAAGCGGGAGGCCTAGCCTCCCGCGGTCTCCAATTTTTCACACAAAAAAGTCTTGCAATTCCAAAAATCATATTCTATATTGGAAACAAGCCGGGGAGGCAACTCCCACCAAAGCGAGACTAACCCCATAAAGACCCCTGAAGCATCCTCCCCGGCGCCCTTCGGGGTTCCCATATAGACTAGATGGGAACGAGGTAAAGGTTAGTAAGAAGTAGGGAGAATCCTGAGTCGCCATCCATGTGGGCGGTGGTATAGTCAAATGACGGCAACTGCATGAGAAAGCTCACGGTTTTGGGCTCGACCGGTTCGATCGGCACCAGCACGCTGGACGTCGTACGCCGTCACCGGGACCAGTACGGCATCCACGCGCTGGTGGCTGGTACGAACGTTGAGCTTCTGGTTGCACAGATCCGGGAGTTTTCTCCCGACGCGGTGGTTGTCGCGGAATCCCAAATTCAGGATCGGCTGGCGGCCGCGCTTCGCGAGGCCGGAGTTCCGATGCCGGAATTAGGGAACGGCGCCCGGGCACGTGTCCAGGCCGCGATTGCGCCGGAAGTAGATTTTGTCATGTCGGCCATCGTTGGAGTGGCCGGCCTGGAAGCGACCTATGAGGCGATCCTCCATAAGAAGGACGTCGGCCTGGCCAACAAAGAGACGTTGGTGGCCGGGGGCGCCCTGGTCATGGAGGCGGTGAAGACCCACGGCCGGTCGATGATTCCCGTCGATTCGGAGCACAACGGAGCGCATCAATGCCTGCGCGCGGGGCGGCGGGAAGATGTAACCAAGCTGATTCTGACCGCCAGCGGCGGACCGTTCCGGAGAACTCCGAAGGCCGCGCTCGAAAACGTGACCGTTGCCGAAGCTCTGAACCATCCCACCTGGAAGATGGGCAAACGCATTACAATCGATTCGGCGACGTTGATGAACAAGGGTTTTGAAGTGATCGAGGCCTGTTGGCTGTTCGACTTCCATCCTCGGGATGTCGAGGTGGTCGTCCACCCCCAATCGACGGTGCACGCGCTGGTCGAATACCACGACGGCAGCGTGATTGCGCAAATTTGCGCCACCGACATGCGGATGCCCATCCAATACGCGTTGACGTATCCGGCCCGCGAAGACGCCCCCGTTCCCCGCCTGGATTGGCGGTCGGCCCGCGTGTGGGAGTTCGAACCGCCGGATTTCGACAAGTTCCCCCTGCTCCGGCTAGCCTATCAAGCCCAGGAGACCGGGGGATCGGCTACTTGCACGCTCAACGCGGCCGATGAGATAGCCGTGGAAGCGTTTTTGGCCCAGCGGTTGCCCTTCACCGGCATCGCAGAAGTTGTCAGTGAGACACTGGAAGCAGTACCCGTACGCACTCCCCGGTGCGTCCAGGAGATTTTGGAGATCGATCAGGAGAGCCGCCGGGCCGCGAGCCGCCTTGTGGAGAGCCGCATCGCGGCGGCCTGTTAGCGACAAATCATGGGAATCGTACAAAACATCTGGTGGATGCTCGTTCTGATCGGGATCATGATTCTGATCCACGAGCTTGGGCATTATTGGGCCGCGCGCTGGTTCGACGTTCGCGTGGAGGCCTTTAGCTTCGGCTTCGGCCCGCGCCTGTTCGGCTTCCGGAGGGGCGAGACCGACTTCCGCGTCTCGGCGATCCCGTTTGGCGGATACGTGAAGATGACGGGCGAACAGGCCGGGGAGGACGGTACGGAAGATCCGCGAGCGCTCCTGGCCAAGCCCCGCTGGCAGCGGATGATTATCGCCTTCGCGGGTCCGCTGATGAACATTCTATTGGCGATCGGGCTGCTGGCGGGCCTTTACATGAACCGCTACCCGAAAATCGTAGGCTCCGACGGCCCGGCGATTGTCGGGTTTGTCGAGTACGATTCGGCCGCCGCCAAGGCGGGTGTGCTGGAAGGCGATGTGATCGTCGCGATCGACGGAAAACAGAATCCGGCCTGGGAAGAGGTCGCGCTTACCGTTGTCGGCGCCGCCAACCGGGAAGTGCCGCTGGTACTCAACCGGGGCGGCGAGCAGGTGCTGAAAACCGTAGTCCCCTCTTTGGATGAACAGACCGGCGTCGGTGATGCCGGCTGGAGCCAGCACCACGAGATTCAGATCGGCAGCGTGACCGCCGATACGGGCGCCGACAAGGCCGGCTTAAAGAGCGGTGACGTTCTGGTGGCGATGGACGGAACCAGGCTCGGCTCCACAGCCAAGCTCCACGCCCTGCTGCGCGAGGGCGCGGGCAAGCCGGTGCAGCTCACCTATCTCCGCGAGGGAAAAGAGTTCACAGTTCCCGTCCAGCCGAAGCTCACCGAACTCGACTCGAAGGAAAAGCGCTGGTTGCTTGGCGTACAGCTCACCCCGCGATTGACGTTTGTGGCCTTGTCATTTTCGGAGGCGCTGAGCGAGTCGATCAAACAAAACCGCCGCGACGCCGGCCTGATCCTGCAGTTGCTTCGCGGCATCGTCGAACGGCGCATGTCGGGCAAGACGCTCTCGGGACCCATCGGCATCGCCAAGATGTCGGGCGAGGCGGCGCGGGACGGTGCGCCGACGTACGTGTGGCTCATGGCGCAGGTGTCTCTCAATCTGGCGATCTTCAACCTGCTGCCGATTCCGATTCTCGACGGGGGCACTATATTGATGCTCTTGATCGAGATGCTGCTTCGCCGGGACCTGAGCCTGCAACTGAAAGAGACCATTTTCAAGCTCGGGTTTGTCTTCCTGATGATGGTGGTGGCGTTCGTTTTGTACAACGACATAACCAAACTCTTGCCGGGTTGATCCTCCTCCAACGAAACGGGCGGATCCGCTCCTTCGCGGGGTCTGCTACGACACCTGCACGTTGCGTGCCGAAGGCCAGTTTGCACCGTCCGCCGTGCGGGCCGTCGCGGGGGGCCAGGAGTTCGAATCGCGTTCCATGCGAGGTACCTGGTCCTGGGGATCCTCCCGTCGTTTTTCGAACGAAACCGCACTATGCTCGTCACCGTTTTCCCGGTGCTTTCGCGGAGGTGGAACCGATTGCCGTAGGTCAGCCTTGTCCGGGCGAGTCCACCGGTTCGATGAGCGGGACCTGGCGGCTCGCAATGCCGCTACAATAGCGTTTATGCATATCGCCGACGGCATCCTGTCCACACCGGTGTGGGCGGCGCTGAACGCGGCCGCCGTCCCGATGATCGGCCTGGCGGTCCGGCGTGTGCGAGCGGCCAACGCCCCGCTGCTTGGTGTAATGGGGGCGTTTGTCTTTGCGGCGCAGCGAATGAATTTCCCGGCCGGGCTGGGCACAAGCGGACACCTGCTGGGGGGCGCCCTGCTGGCGATGACGCTAGGTCCCGGAGCGGCGACGATCGTCCTGACGGCGATCCTGATCCTGCAGACGCTGGTGTTTCAGGACGGCGGCGTTCTGGCGTTGGGCGCGAATGTGATGAACATGGCGATTCTGGGGGTCTGGGCCGGCTGGCTTCCGTACCGCTACTTCGCCAACGGACCCTGGAAGCGATTCGGCGTCTTCGCCGGGGCGTTTCTGTCCGTGCTGGTTTCCGCCGCGGCGGCGCTGCTGGAGCTTCGATTTTCGGGCGTGGCGTTGAACGGCGCGATCGTGACCGTATCGGCGGCGGTGTTCGCGGTCACGGCGTTGATGGAAGGGCTGATTACCGTGGCCGTAGTGCAGTCGGCCGAGCGTCTGAACCCGGGGTGGGTGGACCGGCCGGCGGCCCGGTCGAACCGAGTGATAGGAACGCTGGCGGCGGCCTCGATCGCACTGATGGCGGTGGGGGTGTTATTCATTTCGCCGTCTCCGGACGGCTTGGAATCGCTCCTGGAGCGCGCGGGCGCGGCGTCACGGGAACAGGTGCTGTTTGCCGCACCGCTGGCCGACTATGAGGCCCGTTTCGCCGAGGGCGACTGGGGGCGCAAGGCGGTGGCCGGGTTGGCGGGGCTTGGGATGATCTACGCCATGTGCGTCATGCTGGGGCGCTTGTTGTTGCGGCAAAGGAGCGCGTAATTGCGGGCCGCGCTGGAGGATTGGGCCCACGGAGAGGGCCTCCTGCAACGGCGCGATCCGAGAGCGAAGCTCCTGGCGGTTCTGATCTTCCTGATCTTCACGGGTTCGACGGCTCCCGGCGGCTTTGCGCGTTTGGGCGTGCTGGCCGCCGGTCTTCTGCTGGCGCTGGCGCTGCCTGGCGTACCGGGCCTGGACGTGCTGCGGCGGGCGGCGGCGATCCTGCCGTTTCCGCTGACGTTCGGGCTAATCAGTTACTGGGTGAGCGGATCGCCGCGACTGGCGGCCACGCTGGTGGCTCGCAGTTATCTTTCAGCGGTGGCCGTTGTCTTGTTGATGGCGACGACGCCGATGGCGGAAATCCTCCGCGCTCTGCGCGCCTTGGGAGTTCCGGCGGTGATGGTGTTGGTGCTGCAGGCGCTGGTCCGCTATTTGCGCGTGGTGATCGATCAGGCGATGCGCATGCGGCGGGCGGCCCTGGCGAGGGGCGGCGCCGCGCGGACGTTCGCGCAGCGCCGGTGGACATGGCGGCGCGCAGGCGGCGCGTTGGCCGTTCTGTTTGGCCGGTCCTACACACGCGCCGAGCACGTCCACCAGGCGATGCTCGCGCGGGGCTTTCAGGGAGAGACCCTGGCCCTGTTTCCATTGCGTTGGCGGACCAAGGATTCGCTCCTGGTTGTTAGCTCTCTCCTGCTTTCCGCGGCGGCGGTGGTGCTGTAGTGCAGCCGCTGATCGAGGTGGAAGGTCTTCGCTACGCGTACCCGGATGGCACCGAAGCGTTGCGCGGCGTAAAGTTCCGGATGCAGGCGGGCGAGAGCGTCGCGCTGCTCGGTTCGAACGGTTCGGGAAAGACGACGTTCTTGCTTCATATGGCCGGCTTGCTCGACGGCGAAGGCTCCATACACATCGCGGGCGAGAGAATGACGGCGGCCACGAAGCCCGCGCTGCAACAGAAGACCGGATACGTGTTTCAGGACTCCGACGATCAACTCTTCATGCAGACTGTGTTGGAGGACATCGCCTTTGGTCCGCTGCATCGAGGCATGAGTCCGGAGGCCGCGCTGGCGCGGGCCAACGAGTTACTCGCGCAACTCAACATCGCTCATCTCGCGAATCGGGCGCCATATCACCTAAGCGCCGGCGAAAAAAAGCGGGCGGCGCTGGCCGGTGTGCTGGCTATGCAACCGGAGATACTGATCTTCGACGAGCCCACGACGTTCCTGGACCCGCCCGGGCAAAGGGAACTCGCGCTGCTGCTTCGCGGGCTGCCTCAGGCCAAACTGATTGCCACACACGATATCTGGTTCGCGCGGCAAGTAGCGAGCCGGGCCGCGTTCTTCCGGGACGGCCAGATTTGCGGAGAGGGGAGCGTCGACGACATCGTGCAGCGCTTCGACTGGAACCTGAAGTAAAACGGGCGGCCACTTTTCGATGGCCGCCCGGCTGTGAAGTTATGAAGCTTTCGTTACTCTTTTTCCTTGCGGTAGTTGGCCCAGCGTTTCTTCTGCGCGTCCGCAATCCGTTTGCGGGCTTCCGCGCTAAGAACGCGCTTAGCTCGCTTCTTTGTTCCGCGTTTCTTCGGAGCCGCGGAAGCTTCTGCGGCAGCCGGTGAGGACGCGGCATGGCGGCCGCTCAGCACGGACTTAACAAGGCGAATTTGTTCTTCAATACGTTGCTTTTGCGCTTCGAGGCCCTCGAGGGCTGCAGTGTACAACGCAGTTTGATCGACAGTAGATGGAGTTTTTGGCATACTCTTGCTTCCTACTATCTACCTATGTTTCAAATTTGTCAACTGTATCATGGTAAATCGTCACGGGTCCGTCGTTTACAAGGCCAACCTTCATGTCCGCTTGAAATAGGCCGGTTTGAACGCCTATACCCTTTGCACGGGTTGCGGCGACGAAGTATTCATAGAGCGCCTGGGCTTCGGCCGGCGGGGCGGCGGCATCAAAACTCGGACGGCGTCCTTTCCGAATGCTCGCGTAGAGCGTGAACTGAGATACTACGAGGAGGGATCCGTTGGCTTCGATCACGTCCCGGTTCATCTTGCCGTCTTCGTCGCGGAAGATGCGGAGGTGGACGATCTTGTCCACAAGGTAGTCGGCGTGCGCCCGGGTATCGCCTTTTCCGACGCCCAGGAAAACCAGCAGGCCGCGCTCGATGGCTCCGCTGACGACGCCTTCGACGGTTACACTAGCAGATGACACTCGTTGAATGAGTACGCGCATACAGTTTAGTATGCCTTCCTCCGATGGAAAGGAGAACTCGATGTGGATTGAGACATACGCCTACGCCCGCGCCGGCTTGCTCGGCAATCCAAGCGATGGATATTTTGGCAAGACAATCTCTTTATCCGGGATTTCCATTTTGGGTCTCCCGGACCCCCACAGTATACACCAACGCCTCACTCCCGTGCCGGATTTGATCAGAATCCCCTTTCCGAGGGCGGGCCAGTGCCTGCGGATGG
>VFZO01000173.1 GCA_016871155.1 Acidobacteriota bacterium
GTCGAAGCGAAGCTCCATCGCGTAGCCGCCCTTGAGAATCCAGTCTGGGTTATCAGCGCGAGCAAGCCTCGCCAGGAATCGATCAAAGGCGACTTGGCGGCAGAGGCGCTGAAAGTCGGTTCGTTCCTCGCGAGAGATCCCCTTGAGGCGTTCTTCGAGCGCTTGCCGGAAAGCGCCCGCTGTGGGGTATTTTCGGCTTGCTGGCATCAGTGCTTCTCTCCTTTGAGTTTGCGCAGCAGATCTCGGCGTGTCGGGTCGGACTCGGCTTCAGCGATCTCACTTCGAGTGATCTTGCCGGTACGTTTCGCTTCGGCGAACGCAGCTCGGAGATCCTCGATTGGTATGGCTTCGGATGAAGCAACGTCCAGAAGTGTGCGAAGCGCCTTCGTTACCGGCACGCCGTCAACGATCTCGACTTCGGCTGCCGGAACGTCGGCTAGGTGAAGCACAAGAGCCCTCGGGATGGCTGCGCTTCGCCGAAAGTCGTTGGGGATCGACATGTGAACGCGGGATGGCATCACATCCGTGAGTTCGTGGAGCGAGAGGGCGGTCTCGTGGCTGTAGACGCCCTGGGGTTTGTCCTGGCGATTGCGAGACCAGAGCCACCATAG
Organism: Acidobacteriota bacterium; assembly: GCA_016871155.1. Lineage (GTDB taxonomy): Bacteria > Acidobacteriota > Terriglobia > Bryobacterales > Bryobacteraceae. The sequence goes on from VFZO01000173.1 coordinate 612, forward strand.
GACGAGGTCCGGCCGCGACGGAAGTGGGTGTAGTGCGAGGCGGAAGATTCCGCGGCGTTCTCGCACCCAGTTGCCGGCGTTGACGTGATAGTTGCGCTTCGGCGCGGTGTAGCCGATGGCAGCGGCCTGCTTGGACGTGAAGAACCCGCCCTGCGCTGTCGCCAGGCGGACCAGAGCGCGCTCGTCATCGATGTAGGATCGGGCCTGCACAACAGTTCAACTCTCTAGAACTATTGTGACCCAGATGCGCGAGGGCTCGCAACCTGCTAGGAATCGCAATCAGCGGATTGGTGCGCTCGACTGCTTCCCGCCGTTGCTACTCGTTGCGACTGGCTGTGACCGTGTGGACTTGTCCCCGAATTTGAGAGACGAGACTAGAGGCATAAAGACCCTCGGAGGCGAAACGAGTCCGGCCCACAACGGGGCGGAAGTTCACACGCGAATCCAAACTGGCAGCCGCTAAGCGGTTGCAATCGGGTTACCCCGTTGGCAGGGCTGAAGCCGTCGCCTGAACGCGAGGGCTTGACACATCCCAGATGGTGACAGTCAATTCATTGTCTATGAGCTATTCCGCAGGGCTTGAGGTTCTGTTTTTAGAAGATAATGAAACGACTACTTCACAAACACCACGCCGTTCCAACCGATCGTATTCTCGAGCAAGCAAAATGGATATCCGAACCCGCCGCAGTTTTCTTTCCGCAATCACCGCAACGGCAGCCGCGGTTGCGGCCGAAGATCCCAAGAGGGTAGAGCGAGCCCTCAACGAGCACAAGCGGGCTGTTTGGGTGAAGGATGGCTGGGTCCGCGATCCTTACATCATCCTTGCGCCGGACGACTTTTACTACTACACAGGGACTACCCAACCGCCTGGACAACCTGAGGAGGTCTACAACACCGGACTCGGACCCAAGAGCAAAGTCGGCTGGCACGTTCAAGCCTGGCGCAGCCGCGATCTCGTGCAGTGGGAATCGCTTGGCACGCCATTTTCCTTACAGGAGGGCTTCTGGGCCGAAGCCGAAAGGGGCAGATTCGAAAGTACGCCACAAAGCGAATGGCGCTTGTGGGCTCCGGAGCTCCACTGGATGGATGGCCGCTGGGCCGTGATCCACACTTCGCCGTCGCCTCATCGCTCAACCAATTTTTCGTTGACGCCGGGACCGGAACTGAAGGGCCCTTGGACGCATCCCATGGGTGCGGCTATCGCTCAACGTCACGATCCATCCCTGTTCAAAGACGACGACGGCACATGGTGGATGATCTGGGGTGCGACAGAGATCGCACCTTTGACCGCAGGCTTGACGGCATTCTCCGCGCCTCCGGTCACCATTGGCCCAGCTGGCGCCTTCGCCAAAATGGGCCACGAAGGCTGCCTGATGCGCAAGATCGAAGGGCAGTACGTGCTGTTCGGGACGGGCTGGTCCACCGGCAAGATGCGGAAGGGTTCCTACAATCTCTACTACGCAGTCGCCGACAAGATCACTGGCCCATTCTCGGAGCGCAAGTTCGTAGGCCGCTTCCTCGGTCACGGCACGCCTTTCCTGGACAAGCGCGGACGCTGGTGGTGTACCGCGTTCTACAACGCCAACGTACCTCCGACGCCGGATGCGGGCATCCAAAAGCGCGATCTGTCAGAGGATGCGCAAACGATCAATCAGCAGGGATTGACGTTGGTTCCGCTAGAAGTTGGACGGGTCAAGGGTGAACTCATCGTACGGGCCAAAGATCCTCGTTACGCCCGGCCCGGCCCCGATGAAGCTCAGAAGTTCCCCGTCGCGCCGTAGCCGACGTTCGCCTATGAGCCATGGAAGCGGCGGGACGTGTAGCATCCGCGTTCGGCCGGCCAAAAACTCCCCGCCGGAGGCGGGGATCGCCGCCCTGCCTCCATTCGAAGGGCTCATCGATGAACTGATTCGGCCGGCCGACGTCGCGGCCGAACCAGTTCTGGACCGTAGTGCTGAACCCAGTGCCAGATCGTTCTGTGGCCTGCCTCCAAGCCAGGCTCCACTCACAGTTCCTCGAAATCACTCAGTGAAAGCGAACACCACAGGTACGAACGAACCGGGTACGTAATGAACCCGGGCTCGGTCTGCTGCCTTCTGAAGATCGCCATTCGGGCTGTCCTTCTAAGGACCTGTCCAGGCTACCCGCCGGTCCGGCTCGCCGGGCCGGACCGCTGACGACAGCCTTGTTGTCCCGGCGGGCCGGCCGAAGTCAAGCAAAAGGTTCCAGTGACACCGTGGCTGGAGCGTGGAGCACGTGGAGCCAGACTTCGATATCATGGCTACACTTCAACACGGAGGCATCGCATGGACTCGTCATTCCCTCCTGTGGTTTCGCGGCGCCGGCTCTTGGAGCTATCCGGTCTCGGCATGGGCTCGATCGCCCTGGAAGGTCTGCTCCAGGCGGACTCGCGCGTGCCAATGGATCTCGCGCCGCGCCCGACCCACTTTGAACCCCGCGCGAAGGCCGTCATCCAATTCGTGATGAACGGCGGCCCGAGCCAGATGGACCTTTTCGATCCCAAGCCGATGCTGACCAAGTACTCGGGCAAACCGCACCCAGACGGCGTCGAGATCCACCAGCCGAACAACGCGAATGTGCTGATGGGAAGTCCGTTCCAGTTCCGCCGCGCGGGACAATCCGGAATCGAGATCTCGGAGGTGATGCCGCAACTGGCGACTCTCGCCGACGATCTGTGCGTGATCCGTTCGATGTACTCCGAACACAACAACCATCCGGAAGGGCTCAACCAACTCCAAACCTGCCGGATCTTTCCGGGCCGTCCCGTGATGGGCGCATGGATCAGCTATGCGCTCGGCAGCGTCAATCGAAACCTGCCGGCGTTCGTCGTGCTCCGCGATCCCGAGGGCTACCCGGTCAGCGGGAAGCAACTGTGGTCGAGCGGCTGGCTGCCCGCGCTGTTTCAGGGCGTCGAATTCAATCCGTCGGGAACGCCGGTGCGGAACCTGAACCCGTTGAAGCCGCTGCCACCCGGCGTGCAACGCGAACAGTTGGACTTTCTGGCCCAAGTCAACCAGCGCCATCTGGCGAACCATGCCGGGGACACCGAACTCGAGGCGCGCATCCAGAACTACGAGCTAGCCGCGCGGATGCAGTTGGCTGCCGCCGAGGTGCTGGACCTCTCGCGCGAGTCCGACGCCACGCGCAAACTTTACGGGCTCGATAACCCGCTGACCGCCCCGTTTGGCGCGCGCTGCATGATGGCCCGGCGGCTCGTGGAATCCGGCGTGCGCTTCGTGCAACTCTTCTCCGGCCCGGGCCAGCCGTGGGACCATCACTCCAGAATCAAGACCGATCTTCCGAAGATCTGCACCAAAACGGACCTGCCTGTGGCCGGGCTCATCAAGGATCTGCAAAGCCGCGGACTGTTCGATTCGACGGTCGTGCTGTGGAGCGGCGAATTCGGCCGTCTGCCGACGACACAAAATTCCGATGGGCGCGACCACAATCGCAACGCCTTCAGCCTCTTCCTCGCCGGCGGAGGATTCAAACGCGGTTTGGCCTACGGCGAGACCGACGAGTTCAGCTACAAAGCGACGGTGAATCGCGTAGGCACACCGGACCTGCAAGCGACGATCCTTCATGCACTGGGACTCGATCATGTGCGCATGACGTTCTCGCACGGAGGCCGCGCCGAGACGCCAACCGACGCCACGGTCACGGGCGCGAAACCGGTTCTGGGATTGTTGTCATGACACGACTAGGACTTCTTCCCGCGCTCTGCGGTATCGCCATGGCGCAAGCGCCGCTGTTCGAACGAGACGTCCTTCCCATCTTCACGGCGAACTGCTTCAGTTGCCACGGCGGCACGGCGATGGTGGGGCTCGATCTTCGCACGCGCGCCTCCGTGCTGCACGGGAGCCATCAAGGCAAGATCGTAAAACCCGGCGACGCCGCCGCGAGCCCATTGTTCGAAAAGGTGAAATCGAAGACGATGCCGCCTCCGGCGTTCAATTTCAAATTGACCGATGCGCAGATCGAGACCATTCGCCAGTGGATCGAGGCTGGGGCCAAAGGCGAGGAGAAGCAAGCCGCAGTTTCGCGCGAACACACAGAGCGTTTCGACAAAGAAGCAAAGCCGGTGCTCGCCGCGCGCTGCGTCCAGTGCCACGGGGCGGGCAAACCCGCCGCCGGGCTGGACCTCCGCACATTGGCAAGTGTGTTGGACGGCAGCGCCAACGGACCGGTGATCCTGGAGGGAGCTTCGGACAAGAGCCTGCTGGTCCGCAAGATCATGAGCCGGTCAATGCCGCCTCCCGGGGCGGGTCAGCCCGTGACAGACGCCGAGTTGCACGCGCTCCGCCAGTGGATCGACACGTCGAAATTCAATGTGCGCCTGGAGCGTCCCGCGGAACTGCGGGAAGCGTTCACCGATGCCGAAGCGCCTCGATTGAAAGACGCCGATCGCCAGGCGTGGGCGTTTCGCAAGCCCGCCGCCGTCGCACCTCAAGAGGTAAAGAACAAGGCGAGGGTCCGCACGCCCGTCGACCGGTTCTTGCTCGCGCGGCTCGAAAGCAAGGGCCTCGGATTCTCGCCCGAGGCGCCTCCACTCACGTTGTTGCGCCGCGCCTATCTCGACCTGCACGGACTGCCCCCCACCCAGCAGGAGATTGATGCGTTCCTGGCCGATGCCAAGCCAGGCGCCTGGGAGCGTCTCATCGACAAGCTGCTGGATTCGCCGCACTACGGCGAGCGTTGGGCGCGCCACTGGCTCGACGCGGCGGGCTACGTGGATGTGGCCGGTTTCGATAATGACCTGGTCGGAATGGAGATGTTCGATGGCATCTGGCGGTATCGCGACTGGGTGGTGAATGCCTTCAACAGCGGCAAGCCGTACGACCGGTTTCTTGTGGAACAACTTGCGGGCGATGAACTGACGGACTGGCGCAAGGCCGCGAAGTACTCGCCTGAAACGCTCGACCTGCTCACCGCAACCGGCTATCTGCGAAGCGTTTTTGACCGAACCGATCCTGACATCGTAAATCTCCCGGGCGAACGCTTCGACGTGTTGTTCCATCTCATGGAGAAAGTTTCGACGAATCTCATGGGCCTGACGGTGGGCTGCGCGCGGTGCCACAGCCATCGCTACGATCCCATCCCACAGCGTGACTACTACCGGATGCTCGCCGTTTTCACACCTTCGTACAATCCCTGGAACTGGAAGCAACCGAAGAATCGCCATCTAGCCGATGTCTCGAAGGAGGAAGAAAAGAGGATCGCCGAACACAACAAGGAAATCGACGCACAGACGGCCCGTCTCGAGGAAGAGCTGGCGAGGTTGCGGAAGCCCGCCGAAGAAAAGCTCCTCGAGGCAAACCTGGCGAAGCTGCCGGACAACATCCGGACCGAGACGCGCGATGCTCTGGCGACGGCGGAAGACAAGCGCGACGACGTGCAGAAGTTTCTGGTTCGCAAGTTCGAGAAACAGGTGCGCCCGCCGATGGACAGCGTCGACAAAACTCTGAACGAAGCCGATCGCGCGGCGGTTGCGCGTCTGACGGATCAGGTCAAGGCGCTCCGAGGCTACCGGCGGGCGGTCGAGAAAATTCAGGCTCTATGGGACGTCGGCCCGCCACCAGTAACGCGGCTTCTGCAGCGAGGCATGGTGGAATCGCCCGGTCCGAAGGTCTCGGCGGGCGGGCTCGAGGTGCTGGGTGGCGGTGAGTTCGCGAAACCGGCCGAGGCGCGCGGCGAGACAACGGGACACCGGCTGGCATTCGCTCGCTGGCTGACGAGCCCGGAGAATCCGTTGACGGCACGCGTGATGGTGAATCGCGTATGGCAGCATCATTTCGGCGTGGGTATCGTGGCGACGCCCGAAAACTTCGGGAAGTTGGGCGAGCCGCCGACGCATCCAGAACTGCTCGATTGGCTGGCATCGGACTTCATGTCGAACGGCTGGCAGTTGAAACGCCTGCATCGCACGATCATGCTATCCACGGCCTATCGGCAGTCGTCGCGGTCCACTGGCTCCAACTCGATCGATCCGGAGAACAAGCTGCTGTGGCGGATGAACTTGCGCCGGCTCGAGGCGGAAGCGCTGCGAGACGCGATTCTGACGGCGAGCGGAAAACTCGACCGCGCCATCGGAGGCCCCGCCATCGCGCTGAAACCGCAGCCGGACGGCGGCCAGATCCTCGATCCATCGCCGAGATCAGGATCGGCCAACCGGCGCAGCCTGTACATCGCGGCACGCCGGAATTATCCACACCAGCTTTTGCAAGTGTTCGATTTCCCGGCGGTGCAAGTCAACTGCACGCGGCGGGTCAACTCGGCTACGCCGCTCCAATCGCTCACGATGATGAACGACGAGTTCGTGGTGGAGCAGGCGGAGGTGTTAGCCGGGCGCTTGGTGGAAACTGCCGCGACGGACGCGGACAGGCGGATCGAACTCGCCTGGCGGCTGACACTGAGCCGGCCGCCGGAACCGGAAGAAGTTCGCGCAGCGAAGGATCATCTGAAAAAACAAAAGCAGGCCTACTTGTTCGCAAACGCGAAACCTGGGGACGCTGAGACTTCCGCGCTTGCCAGCCTGTGTCAAATGCTGTTCGCCGCCAACGAGTTCCTCTACATCGAATAGCGCAGGTCAGCGCGCAGCCGAGTTTCGCAATGGCCCGCCCGGTTTAGTGTCACGAAGCCGGCGTTTGGCGCCCGGCGGGTATCCAATCGGGTCGCGCTACGCCTGAAGTTGCTTCAATATATGGCCACGCACACCGGTGAGCCACATGTGCCGTCCGCCGCGGAAATACGTGAGCATTGTAGAATTCAAGCCCATCAGATGGAGGATGGTGGCATTCAGATCGTGGACATGGATGCGATCAGGTAGCCGAACTCCCTGGCGCCGTTCGTAGGGCCTGTGAGCGGGTCGTCCAGGCTGTCCAGCCGCTTGGTCTCTTCGTTTTCCTACGACTCTTCCGCGGAGCCGCGAATCGGTGGCAAGAACTTCATTTCAAAAGTTGCGGCGGCGTGGGCCGTAAGAACGAAGCGGATCCTAACTTTGCACTGGAGCGATCCAAGACGCCCCGTCGTCGCAAGTTAGCCGCGGCCCCGGGCATGGACTGAATCGAGTCCCGTCCCGCCTCGGTCAGAACCTGTACTTCATTCCCAGCTGAATATCTCGGCTTCCAGACTTCCCGAAGATGATCCCAAAATTCGGATTCTTCGCCGGCCGGCCCGCCGTCAGGATGCCGGCGTTGCGGTCCGGAATGTTGTCGTTCGGATGGTTAAAGAAGTTGAAAAACTCTGCCCGGAACTCGAACTGGTGGTTTTCAGCAACTCGGAACTGCTTGATTAGCGACGCATCGAACGTCCACGAGTTGGGTCCGCGCCCGACGTTGTAGCCGAGGTTCCCGAACCGGTTCTGGTTGTACGGCGTGGCCACGTCGAAGGCATCGGGATTCAGCCAGACCTTGGTGGCAAACTGGTAGGCCGCACCCGTCGGAACCGGGCGGCCCTGGGCGCTGATGTTCTGCCCGGCAACGTAATCCGGACGATAGCCCCACGGAGTCGATTGACCCAGCTTCGGCAGATCGATATTGGCCAGAACGTTCAACGATACTCCGGTGCGCCAGTCCATGATTCCTTGTAGATTCCAGCCTCCAAAGACGGCTTTCGCAAGTCCATTCGAGCCGGCGAAACCGGGCGCCGGCAACTGATAGGTGTACACGGCGACAGCATGGTGTCTGATATCGCCGGGTTTGGGGCCATACGAGCCTGCGATGTTCTGAAAATCCTGAACGTCGAAGTTTCGCGGGCCGTCGCTCTGGTCGCTAGCGCCGTAGGTGAGGTTCTTGGCAAAGGTGTAGTAAAAGTCGGCGCTGCCGCGGCCGGTGCGGTAGTTGGACGAGAACTGGAACGAGTTGTAGGTGTGCCGTCCGCTGGATTCGACAAATGTGACTTGCGCGATCGAGGGATCGATTCGCGTGCTTGTTCCCGGACGAAACAGGTTTTGGACCGTCGTATTCAGCAGGTTGATTCCACGGCTTCCCGAATAGGTGCCTTGAATGGCGAATGCCTTGGTGATCTCGCGCTGGATGCTGAGGTTCCAGTGGGTCACGTATTCATCGCGGCGGAAGGGGTCGACAGTAGCTCGGGATATCGCAAGGCTGGCGGGAACCAGCGAGGGATTCGCCGCAATCGCGCTGGTGAAGCTATTGGGAAACGGAAAGGCGACGCTAAGCCCTGACCTGGCGGCATCCGCCGGAGTTAGGAACGTGTTGAATGGGACCCGCGGATCGATGTGCGGAAAGTCGTAATAGAAAAACGCCTGCTGCGGTCCGTACATCACCGCAGTGCCCGCACGCAGTATCGTCTTCCGGTCGCTTGTCAGCGAATAGACCACACCGATTCGAGGGCCGAAGTTGTTGCGGTCTGGTTCGTACATGGCGGAGCCTTTGGGCCGGAACGGGCCCAGGAAGTTCCGCGACTGCAAAGCAAAAGAACCTTTCAGAGGCGAGAAGTACTCGTAGCGCAGACCCAGATTCAGTTGCAACCGCCGGTTCACTTTCCAGTCGTCTTGAAAATAGAACCCGGTCTGCATTGATGTGTAGCCGCGCCCGGGATTGCCCGGCGTCACCCGCACGTCGCGGGACCGGTCCGCGATCAGGTCGGCAATGCTGTTGTACGTGTGCGTTGGATTGGTGGACTGCGTGCGCGCGTTACGCACATCGCGCAGGTCGAAGCCGAACTTGAAAGTGTGCGAGCCGCGGATGTGGGTCATGTTGTCGGCAAGTTGATAGGTATTCGAGACCGTCTTCAACCGGCTTTGGAAGTCCGCCTGCAACAGTCCTGGCACTTCCACCCAGCCCGGCTCCGTGTCGAGCGTTGAGTTCTTGCGATCCAGGAAATAGCGGCTGTACCCCGCCCTCAACTCGTTGAACAGCGACGGCCCGATGGTCCAGTTCTCCTGCACCAGCGCGTTATGCGTAAACGTGGGGAATTCCTGGCGGTTGGCCGGCCGCACGGCCGAGCCAGGTTGCTTGAACAACTGCCGCACGTGGTTGTAGCGCAGCGAAACCCGATGCTTGTCGTTCATCTGGTAGTCGCCACGGGTGAGATATGTATTTTCGTTGTTGGTCCGGCTGTCGGTGCGGAAATGAGAGCAGCGGAAAGGATCGGCGGCGATCGGAGCGGCGCAGGTGCGCGCCATGCCCTCCAGATGTTTGCGGATCACCGGATTAACGCTGGATAGCAGAAGGTCGGTGGGGATGTTGCCCGACTGCCCGATGGTCTGTGTTCGTCGCAATCCTTCGTAGTTAAAGAAGAAAAACAACTGGTTCTTTCGGACAGGGCCCCCAATGTTGCCGCCGAACTGGTTGTAGCGCAGCGGGTTTTTCTTTACATTTCGCCGGTTGTTGTCGAACGTGTTGCTGTCAAGGGCGTCGTTTCTGAAAAACTCGAACAGCGTTCCGTGAAACTGGTTTGTTCCGCTCTTGCTGACGAGATTGATGACGCCGCCAGTGGCGCGGCCGTACTCGGCCGAGAACGCGCTCGAAGACGTCTTGAACTCCTCCAGCCCCTCAATGCTCACCGAGTTGATGACCGAGCCGCCGCCGAGCCCTGTGTCCTGCCCCGGCCCGTTGTGCTCTCCGAACGAGACATCGATCCCATCGAGCATCAGGTTGTTGCCGAACGACGGCGCGCCGTTGAACTCGACTCCTCCGCGGCCTCCCACGGTTGTCGCTGGACGAAAAACAACTCCCGGCTGAAGCGCCACCAGGACTTGATAGTTTCGTCCGTTGAGTGGAAGCTGGGCGATCTTGCGCCGCTCGATCACCACACCGAGTTCGGTGGTGGTCGCGTTCACCAGCGGCGCTTGGTCGGAAACAGTGATCTGCTCAACGACAGCGGTCAGTCCCAGGGTCAGATCGAAGCGAGGACGGGTGCCGGCATTGAGAACAAACTCGTTGGTTTTGGTGGCGCTGAAGCCTTGCGCCTGAATGTCGATGACATAGCTCCCGGCGGGAAGCAGCGGGAACTCGTAGTGGCCGGCCTGGTTAGTGGCCGACTTGTTCGAAACGTTGGTCAGAATGTTGGTGATCTTTACGGTGGCGTTCGGGACGGCTGCGCCGCTTTGATCGGACACCACTCCGACGACGGAGCCACCTCCAATCTGGGCCAACATCGGCACGGCGCACACGAGGAAGAGCGCGATGCGCTGGAATTCGGTCGTCATGAAAGAACCTCCCTTACGAACTGGGTCTGCGGGCGTGTTGGTGCTGAAGTCGATCGCTCTACGCCAAGAGCTGCTTCACAACATGGCCGTGCACATCTGTCAGCCGCATGTTCCGCCCGCCGTGGAAATACGTAAGCAGCGTGTGATCCAAACCCATCAGATGGAGGATGGTGGCATGCAGATCGTGCACGTGGATCCGATTGTCCATCGCCGCGTAGCCGAACTCGTCGGTGGCGCCCACGACCTGCCCCCCTTTCACGCCGCCTCCGGCCATCCACATGGAAAAACCCTTGGGATTGTGGTCGCGGCCGCCGCCCTTGGTTCCCACGCGCGTGGTGTCGCTCATTGGCATGCGTCCGAACTCACCGCCCCAAATCACCAAGGTCTCATCGAGCAGGCCGCGGCGTTTGAGGTCGGTAAGCAAGGCGGCTATGGGCTGGTCTGTCTCGGCGCAGTGCTCGGCGTGATTTTCGTCCACGTCGCGGTGCGCATCCCAGTTGGCGTCGCCATGGCCGCCGCCAGAGTACAACTGCACGAAGCGTACGCCTCGCTCCACCAGGCGGCGCCCGATGAGGCAGTTCCGCCCGTAGGGCGCCGTCACCGGGTTGTCCAGGCCGTACAGCCGCTTGGTCTCTTCGTTTTCTTTCGACAGGTCGACGGCTTCGGGCGCTGTGGACTGCATGCGGAAGGCGAGCTCGAAACTGGCGATGCGCGCGTTCAGTTCGTCATTTTCGGGGGCGCCGGGAACGGCTGGTCCACGGCCGAGCTCGGCCAACAGATCCAGTTGCCTCCGCTGCTGCTCGACCGTGACGCCGGCCGGCGGCTCCATGTTCAGAATCGGGTCTCCGGAAGACCGGAACTGCGTGCCCTGGAAGCTGGCCGGCATGTATCCGGAGCCCCAGTTGGGCGGACCGGAGATGGGGCCGCCGCGGTGATCGAGCATCACCACATAACCGGGCAGGTTCTCGTTCTCCGTACCCAGTCCATAGTTGAGCCACGATCCGATGCTGGGAAAGCCTTGGCGGATGAACCCGGTGTTCATCTGCAGCAATCCGGAGCCATGCGCGAAGCTGTCGGTCCACATGCTGCGGATCACCGCGATGTCGTCAATGCACTTGCCAACATGCGGATAAAAGTCCGAGACTTCAATGCCCGATTGTCCATAGCGGGTGAATTTGCGCCGGCTACCCAGCAGCGCACCCAGCCTCGCCGCGCGCAGCTTCAACAACGCGTCGGTCCCCATGTTGGGCATCTGCTGCCCATGGCGCTTCACCAACTCCGGCTTCGGATCGAACGTATCCATATGGCTCGGACCGCCGTACATGAACAGAAAGATGCAGGCCTTCGCCTTGGGAGCGAAATGGGGCTTCTTTCCCGCGGTGGCCGCCGCTGCTTTCGCGTTGAAGAAACCTGTGCCCGCCAGGAGATAGGTGAGGGCGGTGCCGGCAAAACCCGCTCCGGACTCCCAAATCATCTCGCGTCTTGTTTTTCCGCATTGCGACATGATGGCTCCTCGATTCAGTTGATATAGAAAAACTCGTTCGTGTTCAGCAGCACCAGGCAGAAGGGCTCCAGTTTGCCGCCCGAAGCGTTTAGGAAGCTGAGAGAATCGTCCAGTTCTCGGGGCGAGGCCTCGCGCCCCAACACCAACTGGAACGCCCGCGCGACTTGGCCCTGCGGCGCGCCGCCGCCTTCGGTTCGAATCCGCGCGGCCAAACGGGCCGCCTGTTGCTGCGCAAACGCTCCGTTGAACAGCGTGAGCGCCTGTGGGCCGGTGACGGATACTCGCCTGCGCTCACAACTCACGGTGGTGTCTGGCGCGTCCAGCAGATCGATTTCCGGAACAGGCAGTCCTCGCTTGGCAAAAATGTAGATGCTGCGCCGCGCGGCCTCGCTGCCGTATGACTTTCCCCAACCATCGCCGGGCCTCGATTGCTGCGCCAGAACCGGCTTTGGCAAATCTGGATAGATGCTGGGACCGTGCACGGCGGGATTCAGGCTGCCGGTGACCGACAGCACGGAATCGCGAATCACTTCCGCCTCGAGCCGGCGCGGCTTCCAGCGCCACAACAGCGTCTGCTCGGGGTCGAGCGCGGCATTGCGCTCGTTCCACTCCGGCGACACGCGGAACGTGTTCGAGCGAAGGATCAGCTTTTGCAGATGCTTCACGCTCCAGCCGGAGCGGATGAACTCGCCGGCAAGATAGTCGAGCAGTTCGGGGTTGGAAGGCCGCTGCCCCATCACGCCAAAATCGTTCGCGGTCGCCGCCAGTCCTTCGCCGAAGTGCCACTGCCACACTCGATTCACAAAAACGCGCGCGGTGAGATGGCTGCCGGCGCCGCTGAGCCAACGCGCCAGCCAAAGCCGCCGCCCGCTGCTGCCGGCCGCGGTCTTCTGGGTTTCAAACACATCGCCGCCGAGGATGGACGGAACGCCGGGTTCCACCGTATCGCGCGCCTGCGTAGGGTCGCCCCGGTGAAACAGCCGCGTCGGTGGAATCAGCTTTCCCGGCTC
>VFZO01000174.1 GCA_016871155.1 Acidobacteriota bacterium
CCCGGCAAGAGTATTTGAATATACCGGTGCCGGTACGCTCACTTTGAACGGTGCGGCGTCGGGAGCCACCTACCGGTTTGAGGGCCGGGGAGCCAAGGTGGAGGTTGCCTACCCGGATTCGTTCGGAATGATGGCGGAGCCGGAGTTGCGGCCGGCGCGCTAACGCCGGTGTCTTGCCGTTGAATTTTTTACGCTCTCATGTTCAAGGGAGGTGCACTAACTATGGCACTCTATGCGTTCGATGGGACCGGTAATGAAGATCGGGCCGGTACCGACAGGGACAGCAACGTCCTTTTCTTTTTTGAAGGCTACGACGATCCGCTGAAGAATCGCGACCCGGAGCAGGAGCGCGGCAGCCTTTACCTGCAGGGCATCGGCACGCTCGCCGGCACGAAGATCGGCAGTGTCGCGGCCAAGGCGTTTGGTATTGGCGCCCGGAAGCGGCTCGGCTTCGCGATGGACAGGTTGAAGAACAATATCCGGCACGGCGACGCCGTGGTCGATATTGTCGGCTTCAGCCGGGGCGCGGCGCTGGCCGTCGCCTTCGCCAATAAGATTCAGCAGGAACTGCCCAGCCAAAAGGTCCGGTTCGCCGGCGTCTTCGACATTGTCGCCGAATTCGGACTGCCGGGCCGTCGCTTAAATGCTGGCATCGACATGGATTTCACGGACAACATCGAACAGTGTTTCCACGCTATGGCGATGGACGAACAGCGGGCGGTGTTCCAGCTCACCCGTTTGAACAAGAACGACGGCAGCCACGCCGGACGGCTTCATGAGCTATGGTTCCGTGGTGTGCACTCCGATGTCGGTGGCGGCAACAATAACCCCACGCTCAACCCGATTGCGCTCCATTGGATGTTTATGCGCGCACGAAGTCTTAGTCTACCGGTGACCGATATGGCCATCAGCGACAATCAGGCCCGTCTAGAAGGCCCCATGCGAATCAAGGACCAGATCGATATCGGCAAGAAGCGCCGGATCTTCGATACCGACGTTCTGCATGCCTCAGTAGGACTCGACGGCGTCGAGCACGACGAAGCGGACAAGATCAACAATCCGAAGGTTGAACTGGCCCGGATGGACGACAACGGCACCTTCACGCCGTCCACGGGCCGGCAGATTCTGGCCCGCGCCGCGAGTGGCGGAAAAATCTAGGCGATGATGTCTTTCACCACGTGCCCGTGCACGTCGGTGAGGCGGAAGTCCCGCCCGGCGTAGCGATACGTCAACTTCAGGTGATCCATTCCAAGCAGGTGAAGCATGGTCGCGTGCAAGTCGTGGAAGTGGACTTTGTTCACCACGGAGTAGTAGCCGTAATCGTCGGTCTCTCCGTAGGACAAACCAGCTTTCACGCCGCCGCCAGCCATCCACATGGTAAAGGCCTCCGGGTTGTGGTCGCGCCCGTCGGCGGCCTGGGCCGTTGGCGTCCGGCCGAACTCGCCACCCCACAGGACGAGCGTGTCTTTTAGCAGTCCCCGTGCCTTCAGATCCTGCAACAGTCCGGCGATGGGCTTATCCACCTCGCGTGCGTTCTGCGCGTGGTCCCGTTTCAGGTCCGCGTGCTGATCCCATTTGTAGGTATGGCTCACCTGCACGAAGCGAACGCCCTTTTCCGATAACCGCCGCGCCATCAGGCACTGGCGGGCGAAGTCTTCGCACATCGGATCGTCGATGCCGTACAGCTTCTTCGTCGCATCTGACTCACCGTCGATCGTTTGCAGCTCCGGCGCCTCGGACTGCATCCGGAACGCCAGCTCGAACGACTCGATGCGCCCTTCCAGCGCCCGGTCCGGGCCGGTCGATTCCAGCTGTTTGCGGTTGATCTGCTGCGCGTAGTCGATCTCCATCCGCTGTATGTCGCGCGGCGTCTCGCGGTTCGAAATGAACGGAATCCGCGCATCCTTGGCTGCGATCCCCACCGAGCCGATAGCGGTGCCCGCGTACGGCGCCGGCAGAAAAGCGGAGCCGAAGTTGTTCGCTCCGCCGTGGCTCTGCGTCGGGCAGATGGTCACAAAGCCCGGCATCGACTGGTTCTCCGTTCCCAGCCCGTACGTGATCCAGCTTCCCATCGCCGGCCGCACGAAGGTGTCGGACCCGGTGTGCAACTCCAGCAACGCGCCGCCGTGCCGCGAATTGGAACCCCACATGGACTTGATGAAGCAGAGGTCGTCCACCATCTTTGCCGTCTCGGGAAACAACTCGCTCACCCACGCACCGCTCTGGCCGTACTGCTTGAACGACCACGGCGACTGCATCAGGTTAAACGTCTCGGCCGACACCACCTTGCGCTTCGCGAACGGAAGCGGCTTGCCGTGATCCCGTTTCAACAGCGGCTTCCAATCGTAAGTATCCACCTGCGACGGGCCGCCGTGCATAAACAGAAAGATCACCCGTTTCGCCTTCGGCGTGAAGTGCGGCGCTTTGACCGACAACGGACTGTCCTTCCCTTCCGCGGCCAAGCCGGCGAAGGCCAGCGCGCCGAAGCCGGTGCTGGACACGCGGAGCATTTCGCGGCGGGAGAGCGATTGATTCAAGTAGGAGTTCCAGTGGCGGTTCATATCAATTCATGTAGAGAAATTCGTTACTGGAGAGCAGAGCTTTGCAAAAGCTCTGCCAGGCTTTGGCGTTATCGCCCTTCCAGGCGTCCCGCATGCGGGCGATGAAGGTCAGGGCCTGGTCGATTTCGGAAGATGTGGCTGGCCGCGACAGCGCCCGTTCGTAGGCTTCGCGAATGCGGCCCGCGTCGTCCAGACTCGGGTTGTCGAGTAGCCTCTTCGCCATCGTCATCGAATGGCGCAGCATCACCTCGCCGTTCATCATGAACAGCGCTTGCGGCGCCACGACTGTCGAGTCGCGATCGCCGTTTGAGGTGGTGGGATCCGGAATATCGAAGGCCGAAAAAACCTCGTAGAGGCTGCTGCGAACCACCGGAATGTAGACCGCCCGGATATTGCGTTCATAGTCCACCTCGCCGCGCATCGCAGTGTTCGCGACATACTGGCGATCCTTGTACTTCAGCAGGGACCCGCTGGACGCCTTCAGGTCCAGATCGCCGGAAACGAACATGATGGCATCGCGCATCGATTCGGCTTCCAGCCGCCGCCGCGGATATCGCCACAGCAGTGTGTTCTCCGGATCGGCCTCCGCGGCCTTGGCGTTCAACGCGCTGGATTGCTGGTATGCGCCGGTCAGCATCATCTCGCGATGCAGTTGTTTCAACGACCAGCCATTCTCGACGAAACGAACCGCCAGGTAGTCGAGCAACTCCTGATTCGTGGGCTTTTCTCCCAGGCGGCCAAAGTTGTCCACTGTGGGGACTATGCCCTTGCCGAAATGCCAGCGCCAGACGCGGTTCACGATGACGCGCGCGGTGAGGGGATGGTCCTTCGCGGTCAGCCATTCGGCCAGTTGCAGGCGGCCGCTGGTGTTGGGGTTGATCGGTTGCGCATCCGCCACATGCCGGAGAAACCCGCGCGGCACTTTTTCACCGAGCGTCCAGTGGCTGCCGCGAAGATGAATCGGCAGATCACCTATTTGGGCAGATTCGGTTACACCCATCGCGCGAGGAAAATCGGGCGTCGCCGCCTCCAGATCCTTTTGCTCTTTTTCGAGCTTCTTCAGTTGGGTTCGAACTGCGTCGGCGTAGTAGCGTTTCGCGTTGCCCGGCGCGCGGAAGGGCCCAAACTTCTCGGTCAGGAATGCGAACAAAGACTTAATCCCGGGATCCTCCGCTTCTTTTCCTTCAGCGACGGCCCGCTTGGCAAGCTCGGTGTATTTGGCGGCCAGCGCGGCCTCGCCGCGGACGCCTTCGAACAACTTCGCAGCCGGGGAAATCCAAGACTTGCGCTCGCCGCCAAGGGTCTCCGTCTCCCAGCCGTAAAGGACCGACGATGCGGCGCCGCGCGAGCGCTCCATATCTTCCACAAGCTGATCGAGAATGCTGGGATTCAGCCCGGTCTCATTGGCGATCTGCACATTGGTTCGCGGCACAACCGGCAGCGTGTTGGGGACAATCAGCAGCTTTTCGAATGCGGTCTTCTTGTTCGTCTGTTCGAACCGGATGGTGTTCTGCCCCTGCTTGAGCGTGAACACGCCCAACGCCGTCCAGCCGTCGACGTCGGGCGACGCCTGTCGGTTCGACACTGGCGGAAGGCCTCGCTTCACCCATTGCCCATTAATGTGAACGTCGGCCGTGCCGGCCCCCTTCTTCTCGTTCAGCACGTCCAACTGGTACTCGCCGCCCTTTTCGATATTGACGGCGAATTCGAAGTTCTTGGGAGCGGCCAACACGATCGCCCCGGCCTCGTTTTCAACCGGCGCGATCTTGATGTCGTTATTCTTCATCACCTTGGCGGCGGCGACCAGGTAGTCACCCACCCGCTGCTTAGCCGCATCGGTAATTTTCAGATTCTCCGCACGGGTAAGCTTGGCGATTTCCTTCGTCTTCTCTTCGATCTTGCTTTCGTGAGCCGCCAGCCGGTCGCGATCCTCTTTCGGGGCAAGAACGTACTCATGCCACTTGGCGACGACTTTAAAATGCTCCATCGTCTTCGAACTTTTGAAGATCCCCGCCATGGCGTAGTAATCCGAATGCGGAATCGGATCGAACTTGTGGTCGTGGCAGCGCGCGCAGCCGACCGTCAAGGCGTTGAAGGCGCGCATTGTGGTGTCAAGCTGCTCGTCCACAATGTCCATTTCCATCTTCATTGGATCGTCTTCAGCCAGCATCTTTGCGCCCAGCGAGAGGAACCCGGTGGCCGTCCAGCGTTCGAATTGCGTGGCCAGGTCGTTCGTTCCGGGTAACAGATCGCCGGCCAACTGCTCCCGCACGAACTGGTCGAACGGTTTGTCTTTATTGAACGCGGCGATCAGGTAGTCGCGATAACGGAACGCGTTCTTGTAAACAAGGTTCTCGTCCAGACCGTTGGAGTCGGCGTACCGGGCCACATCCATCCAGTGGCGCGCCCAACGCTCTCCGTAACGCGGCGACGCCAGAAGGCGGTCCACCACCTTTTCGAACGCGTTCGCCGAATTGTCGTTGAGAAAATCGGCGGCCTCCTGCTTGGTGGGCGGCAGCCCTGTTAAGTCAAACGTGGCGCGCCGGAGCAGTTCCCGCTTGCTGGCCGCGGGATTCCAGGCGAGCGCTTTCGCCGCCAAATCGCGCCGCAAGAACGCGTCGATCGCCGTCGGTGCACCGTTCGATGGAACGGCCGGTTTGGCCGGCGGTACGAACGCCCAAAACTTCTGTGCCGGTGCCTGCGAGGTGAGCGTCGCGCCCCAGGGCGCGCCCATTTGAATCCACTGGGAGAGCAACGCCTGGTCAGCGTCCTTCATCTTGGGACCTGGCGGCATTTTTAGGGGTCCGGCTTCGTGACGGACGACCCGCAGCAGCAGCGATTCCGAGGGTTTGCCCGGCACGATGGCCGGTCCGCGCGTCCCGCCCTTCAGCGCCAGGGCGCGGTCGTCCAGGCGCAGGCCACCCATCACCGGTTGGCTCGTCGCCGAATGGCAGCTCAAGCATTGTTTGGCGAACAGCGGCCGAACGTTTTTCTCGAAAAAAGCCACGCCATCCTCCTGCGCGGGGGCGGCCATCGCGCCCAGCGCCAGGAGGGCAAGAATTCTGCCCAGCATGAACAAAATCTTATCAGGGTTCGGGGGCCACTTGGACGACCGCCTTGCCCGTGTTGCCGCCCTGCAGCATTCTCACGACGGCGGACGGCGCGTTCTCCAGCCCTTCGGATACGTCGAGCCTGTACTGAATCCGGCCCGACTTATACCAGCTCACCAGGTCCGCCACGGCCTCTTTGGCCCTGGGCAGATAGTCCGTCACGATGAACCCTTGCATTTTGAGCCGCTTACTCACTATGTGGAAAAGGTTGGAGGGTCCCGGCTCGGCGCCCAGGCCGTTGTATCCGGCGATCATGCCGCAGGCGGGAATGCGCCCGAAGTTGTTCATTCGGTTCAGCACGGCTTCCAAGATCTTGCCGCCGGTGTTCTCAAAGTAGATATCGGCACCGTTCGGACAGTGTTCCTTCAACGCCGCGGAGACTTTTTCGGTTTTGTAGTTGATTGCGGCGTCGAAACCCAGCTCCGAAGTCAACCACGCGCACTTCTCACTGGAGCCTGCGATCCCAACCACGCGGCACCCTTTGATTTTTCCAATCTGCCCAACCAAGGAGCCTACCGCGCCCGCCGCCGCGGAGACGACGAGCGTCTCACCCTCTTTCGGTGCTCCGATATCGAGCAGGCCGAAGTACGCAGTCAAACCGATATGGCTCAGAAGGCCGAAATGTGCGCCGAGCGGAATGTCAACCTTCGGCAGCGGGCGGATCAGCGCAGCCTCTCCGGTCCAATGCGTCTGCCAGCCCAACACCCCCTGCACCTTGTCTCCCGGCTGAAATCCGTCCGCACTGGACTCTTCCACCACACCGATTGCACCACCGCGCATCGTGTCGCCGAGCGGCACCGCGGGAACATACGAATCGTGCGACATCCAAATGCGGCTCGCCGGGTCAATCGACAGGTAAATGATACGGACACGCACCTGTCCCTGTTCCAGCGGTTGCAGCGGCTCCTCCACCCAGAGGAAATCGGAAGCTTTTGGAAGGCCCTCGGGCCGCGCAACCAGGAGCCATTTACGGTTCATCGTTGAACCATTCTGCAACGGGCCGGCGGAATTGTCCAAACGTGGACACGCGGCATTCGAGTTAGAATCGGAACTGAGTCGCAGTCCGTGAGTACCCGCACCCAATATCCGCCGACTCCGCCGGAGCTCGCCGACGCCCGTGGCAAGCGCATTGGCATCCTGATCGTTGCCTACAATGCGGCCACCACGCTGGCCAAGGTCTTTCGCCGTATTCCGGACATCGTCTGGCGGAACGTGGAAGAGGTGGTCGTCTTTGACGACGCCAGCCAGGATGATACCTTTGCGCTGGCGCTCGGCTACAAGCAACTCCACCCGAACACCAAGTTGCAGGTCTTTAAGAACGAACAAAATCAGGGCTACGGGGGAAACCAGGTCAAAGGATATAGCTATTTCATGGAGCGCGGTTTCGATATCGTTGTACTGCTCCATGGCGACGGCCAGTACGCCCCGGAGATACTCGCGCATCTCTACCACCCGCTCGTGATGGGCCAGGCCGATGCGGTCTTCGGCTCGCGCATGATGAAGGACTACGGCGGTCCGCTGCATGGGGGCATGCCGCTTTATAAATACACCGGCAACAAGATTCTCACGTTCTTCGAGAACAAGGCTCTCCACCTGGACCTCACGGAGTTTCATTCCGGCTATCGCGCCTACGATCTCCATGCGCTGCGGGCCATAGACTTCTCCCGGATGACGCACGATTTCCACTTCGATACGGAAATCATTATCAAGCTCCAGCACCAGCGATTCCGCATCGCCGAGGTGCCGATCCCGACCTACTACGGCGACGAGATCTGCTACGTGAACGGCATGAAGTACGCCCAAGACGTGTTCAAGGCGGTGTTCCGGTACCGTTCCACCGTGAACGGCGCGGCCGAGTATCCCGAGTTCGCCGAGTACTTCCAGCACTACGCTCTGAAAGATTCGCCGTACTCCAGCCACTTTTTCGCCCACAAGCTGGCCGGTACCAGGCATCAGATTCTCGACGTCGGCTGCGGCGAAGGGTACTTCGCCGAGTTGCTGACGAATGAAGGCAACGAAGTTACCGGCATCGACATCCTGGAGACCCCGGCGCTCCGTCACCAGCTAAGCGGTTACTACCAGGCTGACCTGAACACCGGACTGGGCCCGGCGCTTCACCAACTGGGCGACTCGGTCTTCGACAAAGTCATGCTGCTGGACGTTCTGGAGCACCTGAACAAACCGGAACGCCTTCTCCGGGACATCTACGGCCTGATCCGTCCCTCCAGCGGCTCCGCCATCGTTTCGGTGCCGAATGTCGCCAACATCGTGATTCGCCTGGGCCTTTTATTCGGCAGCTTCAACTACGCCGATCGTGGAATCCTGGACCGCACCCACGTTCGCTTCTTCACCCGGAAAACAGCGCGCGAACTGCTGGAAACCAATGGGTACCGGGTGGTGCGGGAGCGATTTTCCATCATCCCGCTCGACCGGGCGCTACGCCTGAAACCGAACGGCCTGCTGCATCGTGCGGGCAGCAAGGTCCTGCGGGCGCTGACTCTATTGTTTCCCTCGCTCTTTGGCTATCAATTGATCTTCGAAGTGAAACCGGCGGGGGTCAGCGTGCCGGCGAAACCGTCGCCCGTCCTGCAAACTGCGCAAAGCAGTTCGTAACCTTGGCGGGACCGTATTCGCCCGATACTTTTTGATAGACTCAAACTGCCGAAGTATCGCATGAAATACCCGCTAATCCCATTTGCTTTGAGCGCCTTGGCGTTCGCGCAGCCCCCTGCCGCGATCCTGCGCCAGTACTGCTTCCAGTGTCACGGCGCGGAAAAGCCCATGGGCAGCATCAGCATCGAACGGATTACCGGCGAGGCCTCCATCGCCGACAGCTACCAGCATTGGGAGAAGGTCGCTGCGGCCTTGGAACAGAAGCGCATGCCGCCCGCCAAAATGCCGCAGCCGACCGACGGTGAGCGAACGGCGGCCACGAAGTGGATTCGGACGCGTCTAAACGATTATGCACGGCAGCATGCCGGGGACCCGGGCAAGGTCACCGTCCGCCGGCTCACCAGCTCGGAGTACGCCTACACGATTCAGGATCTGACCGGCGTCGAGATCAAGTTCGACGGCGATTTCGTTGCCGATTCCGCCGGCGGCGAAGGCTTCACCAACTTCGGCGACGTGCAGTTTGTCGACAACCAAAGCCTGGAGCGCTACCTGGAAGCCGCCAAGTTGGTTGCCAATCATGCCGTGGTCGGTTCCGGCCCGCTCGGCTTCTACACCCATCCCGGCAAAAGCGGCTTCGAACTCTCCGCCATCCATCGCATTAACGAGATCTATCGCGCCTACGGATTCCGCACCGCTTCGGCTGAAGGCGGCCTGCCCTATGGCCTTGATGTCTATTCGAAGGCCGTCTACGCCTGCTGGCAGTTCGCCAATCGCGCGGCGCTCGGCCAGCCGTCGGCGGCACTCGCCGGCTTCGCCAGGAAGCAGGGAGTAACAGCCCGTTTCGCAGAGCACATCTGGAGCGTTCTCCAACAGCCGAATCCGGGTTACCCAACCTCCGATCTTGTCGCGAAGTTCAACGCCATTCCGGCGAAGGACGAAAAGGCGGCGCGCGCGGCCGCGGCGGAAATTCAACGGTTCCTGCTCGATTGGCCCCGTTTCCTGCTGGGCGCCGGCGCCCTGGCGCAGGGCGGCCTGGGCGACGAACGCGCGCTGATTCTTACCGAAGAGTCGGTGCAGGCCACCGCCTCGCACCGGTTCCGCTTTCTCTACTTTCCGCGCAACGGCGCCGGTGCGGGTGACCAGAACCGGCGCCCGCTGAAGTCGATTCCCGTCAGCCTCTCGGTGGTGACGGCGAACCCCGCGGCGGTCGACAAGCCTGTCGTCTATTGGAAGAACGCTACGGTCCGCTTTCGCAAGGCGGATCGCAGCGCCGGGGAACAAACTCCGCTGCTATCGGTGTTGACGCCGGAAGCGCGTGCGAAAATCAGCCTGCCGCCCGCCGGCTCCACCTACGATTTCGCCACACCCGCCGGCACGTCGCTCGTTGTCGACATCGCCGCGCCCCCCGGCACCTTCGCCGCCGAAATCGTCGCCGAAGCCGAACTGGCCAATGTCGAGAAGGGCGACGCCGTTGTCCGCGCCACCATCTCCGAAAGCGCCGACCTTGCCAAGGGCCGCCCCGCCTCCGCGTTGCTCGGTTCGCCGAATAGCGAAGGTTATAAGAAATGGAAGGAAGATGTCCTCCGTTTCGCCTTCAACCTGCCGCAGGCCTCCCACGGCGAACCCACGCCCGCCGACCGCGATCCCATACCGCCGCCCTTCAATAACACCTACAATCAGCCGGAACGCGACCGCTACCACGTGAAGGTCAAGTACTACCGGGCCGACGGCTTCCTGGTCGACAAGATGCTCGACGACGCCACACGCGCCAACCTCAACCGCGCCTGGAACGACATCTACGCTTCATTCGAATACCACGACGCGATCCTGGATTTCGTCAAGGACAAGTACAAGCTGGAGCATCTGCGCAAGAAGGGCATCGACCAGTTGACGATGGCCGAAATCGACAGCCTGCCCAACGAACCGCGCAAGTACGTTGAAGCGCTCCGCGCCGAAAACGACGCCGTCGACAAGGCCCAAAAAGCCGCCCAGGCAGGCCATGTGGAGGACTGCCTCCGCCTGGCGTCCAAAGCCTGGCGGCGTCCGCTCACCGAAGCGGAAAAAACCAAACTGCGCGCGTTCTACAAAAGCGCCGGCCCCGACCATGACAAGGCCATTCGCGCCTTGCTGGTGCGTGTGCTGGTCGCTCCGCAGTTCCTCTACCGCGTGGAGACGCAAAGCGCCGCAAAAGCGCTGACCAATCACGAACTCGCCAGCCGCCTCAGCTACTTCCTATGGTCGTCCATCCCCGATGCCGAGTTGGACCGCGCCGCCACCGCCGGGGAACTTCAGAATCCGTTGCAGCTCGAAAAGCAGGCGCGGCGGATGCTGGCCGACCCCAAGGCCCGCCGCCTCGCCGTCGAGTTCTTCGGCCAATGGCTCGGGTTCTATCGTTTCGACGAATATCGCGGCGCCGATCCGTCCCGCTTCCCGGAGTTCACGGCCGAAGTGAAAGCCGGGATGTATAACGAGGCCGTATCGCTGTTTGAACATATCGTCCGCAAGGATCGGCCGGTCCGGGAGTTCTACGGCGCCGACTATACGTTCCTGACACCCGCGCTCGCCAAGCACTACGGAGTGAAAGCGGAAGGCGACGGCTCAGCGCCCACGCCCAACGCGCCGGCCTTCCACCGCGGCGGAGTGTTCCGCCTCGGCGCGGTCCTCACGGCCACTTCGGCGCCGCTTCGCACCAGCCCGGTCAAACGCGGGGACTGGGTGCTCCGCCGTATTCTGGGGACACCCACGCCGCCCCCGCCGCCCGATGCCGGGTCCATTCCCGCGGATGAGAAACAGTTCGGCGGCCAGAGCCTGAAGGAGCGCCTGCAGTCCCATCAACGCAACGCCACCTGCGCCGGCTGCCATACGCGCATCGACCCGCTGGGCTTTCCGTTCGAGCGTTACGACGCCGTCGGCCGCTGGCGCGAGTCGTACTCTGACGGCAAGCCCGTTGAGGACACCGCCACCACCGTCGACAAGCAGACGATTCAAGGTGTCGACGGCCTGATTCAGGTTGTGAAAGCCAACGAGCCGCAGGTGCTGAAGACTCTCTCGCAGAAGCTCATCGGCTTTGCGCTCGGCCGAACGGCGTCAATCTCGGACAAGCTTCTGATCGACGAAATGGTCAAGCCCGGCGGGGATCAAAACTTCTCCAGGCTCGTCACGCAAGTGGTAGCCAGCCGCCAATTCCGCTATCGCCGTGGCCCGGAAGCCACCCAACTCGCCCAAGGAGGACGCAAGCAGTGAACCACTCTCGCCGCCAATTTCTGAGAGGGGCCGGTGTGGCCCTGACCTTGCCTTGGCTCGAGTCGGCCTCCAAGGCCGCCGCCAAACCGCCCGTGCGCTTCGCGTGCGTCTACTTCTCGAACGGTGTAGAGCCCATTCACTGGTGGGCCAAGGGCGCCGGCGGGAGTATGCAGTTGGGTCCCGGTTTGGAACCTATGCTGCCGCATCGCGAAGATATCAACATCCTGCGCGGCCTCTATAACCAGTCGGCGGTCAAGTCGTCCAGCCCGCACCTGGGCCGCATGGCCAATATGCTCTCCGGAGGCACGGTCAGCCTGGATCCCGCCGTCATCCAGGTCGCTACCTCGTTCGATCAGTTGTTGGCGCAAAAAACCGGCTCCCAGACCGCCGTTCCGTCCATGGCACTCGGAATCGAACCGAACGAACTGCGGTTGGAAGACGGCGTGTCGATGATCTATGCGTCGGCCATCTCGTGGGTTTCGCCCGCCAAGCCGGCGACCAAGGAGATCTACCCCGCCCGCGCCTTTGACCGTCTGGTGGGCGATGGCACGGGCCGCAAACTCGATAAGTCGATCCTCGACGAGGTATTGGGCGATACGAAGTCGCTGCAACCGAAAATCAGCCGTAACGACAAGGTCAAGCTCGACGAGTATCTGGAATCGATCCGCGATATTGAAAAGCGCATCGAACGGGCTGGCAAGGAAGAGCGGTTAGAAGGCTGGCGGCCGTCGCTCGACAAACCGAATATCGACCGGCCGGCCGAGAAGCTGCCACAGTCCGTGCCCGATCACATGAAGCTCATGCTCGACGTCATGGTGCTGGCGTTCCAGATGGACAAGACCCGTATTCTCACGTTGATGATGAATAACGATCTTTCGCAGATGAACTTCGGCTTCCTGCCCGGAGTCAAGGGCGCATTGCATCTCGACCTGACACACAACGGCAAGGCCGCCGAGGCAGAGGCCATGTATCTGAAGACGAACCAGTTCCACATGAGCCAGTTCGCCTACTTTGTCGACCGGCTGAAGAAGATCGACGAAGGCGGCCAGTCGATTCTCGACAATTCGATCCTGCTGGGCGGTTCCAACTTATTCGACGGCGACGCCCACGGCGCGGACCAGATGCCGCTGGTACTGGCGGGCAAGGGCGGCGGAACCATCAAGACCGGCCGCGTTCTCGACTATCTGGAAAAAGGCGACGACAACCGCCGCGCCTGCAGCCTCTATCTCTCGGTCATGGATCGAATGGGCCTGCAACTGGACCGCTTCGGCGATACCGACAGACGGCTAGCGGAGCTGTAGAGCCAAACTCGTCCGCGCCCCTCGGATCGCGGAAGTGACCAAGGACCCCGCGCGGCGGGCGAAAGAGCTGGCCTTGGTTGCGGGTTTCGCCTCGCCGAGGGCCGCTGGGCACCGCTTTAACGCGACCGGCGCCTGAGGGGACTGACCCCAATCTCCCGAGGTTAAGTGAGTCTGGCCTCGCCGGTACTGGGCTGATATTCTTGCTAGATGCGACTGGGGATGTTGGTGCTTAGTCTAGGCGCTTTGGCGCAGGAGTTTCGCGCGACGTTGACGGGGCGGGTTGTCGATCCCACCGGCGCGCCGGTGGCGGGCGGCGTGGTCCGGTTGGTGAGCCCTGATCCGGGATTTCCATTTTGGGTCTCCCGGACCCCCACAGTATACACCAACGCCTCACTCCCGTGCCGGATTTGATCAGAATCCCCTTTCCGAGGGCGGGCCAGTGCCTGCGGATGGCTTCTTTCGACCA
>VFZO01000175.1 GCA_016871155.1 Acidobacteriota bacterium
CGGGGCTGACAATCTCCAGCAGTTCGATGGCACGGGCCAACGCGCGCGTGGTGTTGACCGGATCCTGCGACTTCTCGAATCGCATAGAGGCGTCAGTGCGGAGTTTTAGTTTCGACGAGGTCTTGCGGGCCGATGCCGCATGGAAGTTGGCGGACTCGAACAGGATCCGCGTTGTCGACTCGCCGATCGCACTTGGGCCGCCGCCTATGACGCCGGCGATGGCGATGGCGCCCGCCGCGTCGGCGATCACGAGGTTCGATGGATCGAGCGAGTACGTAGTGCCGTTTAAAGCCGGGCATGCTTCGCCGTCCGCCGCGCCGCGAATGATGATCGTATCGCCCTGGATCTTGTCCAGATCGAACGCGTGCATCGGCTGCGACAGCTCCGCCATTACCCAGTTCGTCACATCGACAATGTTGTTGATCGGATTCAGGCCGATCGACATTAACCGGTACTGCAGCCAAAGCGGCGAGGGCTTCACCGTGACGTTCTCAAACACCAGCGCCGAGTATCGCGGACACAGCGAGAAGTCGCGAATGTCGATCCGGATCGGCGGCGTGCCGGAGGGCAGCCGTTCGTTGCGCACAGGATCGCGCAGCGGACGGCCGGAGATCGCGGCAACCTCTCGTGCCATTCCGAAATGGCCCCACAGATCGGGCCGGTGGGTCAGGGACTTGTTGTCGATCTCGACGATCGTGTCGGGTTTCAGATCCGGCAGCGGATCGCCCTCCCGGCCGTCGCCGAAGTCGAGAATGCCGTCGTGATCCTTGTTGATTCCGAGTTCGGCGCCGCTGGCCAGCATCCCGTCGCTTTCGACGCCGCGGACTACCTTCTTTCCTAGCGGCCAGTGCGCCGTCAGCATCCCGGCGCGGCAGTTCGGCGCGCCGCAGATCACCTGGCGGATCGCGTCTCCGGTGCCGGTGCGGGTCAGCGTCAGGTGCGTACCTTCGATCTTGGAGGCGTCGAGAACCCTGGCGAGCCGGACTTCGCGCAACGCCTCGCCGTACGGCTCCACGCCTTCGCACTCCGCCGTCTTCAAGGTAATAAACCGGCCGATCTCGCTGGCCGGAACCGTCAAACCGTCAATGAGTTCGCTAATCCAATTGTAGGAAAACTTCATGGCTTCAATCGCTCTAAAACTGCCGCAGGAACCGGAGATCGCCGCCCTGCAACTGACGGATATCGTCGATGGCGTACCGCATCATCACCAGCCGCGTCAGGCCGAGGCCGAAGGCGAAACCGCCCCACTCCTCGGGATCGATGTTGGACCGCCGCAGCACGTTCGGATGCACAAGACCGCAGGGCAGCAACTCCACCCAGCCGCTCTGTTTGCACACCGGGCAGCCGGCGCCGTTGCAGATGAGGCACTGGATATCGAGTTCGAAGCCCGGCTCGACGAAGGGGAAGTATCCGGGCCGGAGCCGTACGGTGACGTCGCGCTTGAAGATCGCCGACAACAGCGTCTTCATGAAGTACAGAAGGTTGGCCACGCTAACGTTCTTGTCCACCATCATGCCTTCCAGCTGATAGAACGTGTGTTCGTGGGAGGCGTCCACCTCCTCGTTGCGAAACACCCGGCCCGGCGCGATCATGCGCAGCGGCGGACCCAGCTTGCGCATGCCTCGCACTTGTACCGGCGAGGTGTGGGTGCGGAGCAGCCACCCGCCGTCGAGCCAAAAGGTATCCTGCATGTCGCGGGCTGGATGGTCGGGAGGAATGTTCAATGCGTCGAAGTTGTGTTCGTCGCTCTCGACCTCCGGGCCGTCCAGCACGGTGAATCCCAGCGAGACGAACAGGTCTTCAATCTCGTTTTGAATCTGTGTCAGCGGGTGCAGGGAACCGCGGCGCGGGCCGGTGGGCGGGACGGTCAGGTCCAGCCATTCGGATTCCAAACGGGCGGCCTGGGCAGCGCTGGCGAAGTCGGAGGTTCGTGCGTCCAGCAGCGCTTCGATTGCCTGCTTCGCTGTGTTGAGCATCTTGCCGACCGCAGCCTTCTGATCCGCCGGGACGGACTTCATATCGATCGAGGCCAGCGCGCCGCCCTTGCGGCCGAGGAACTCCACCCGGATGGTTTCCAGTTCGGCGGGCGTCGTGGCCGCCGCGATGCGGCCCTTAGCCGCATCGGCCAAAGCCGCGAGATTCGATTCGATCATCGCGCGATTCTTTCCAGTAGTTCGGCCGCCGCGCCTTGGTTCCGCTGGCGTGCCATGTCGAGCGCCGTCTCGCCTTTTTCGCTCTTCAAGCCGGCATTGGCCTCATGCGCCAACAGCAGGCGAACCAGATCGATGTCGCCGTTGGCGGCGGCCGAGTGCAGCGGCGAGTACCCGCCTTGCTGGGTGGCATTGACGCCGGCGCCTTTCGAGATCAGCAACGCGCAGATCTCGCGGTGGCGCCCGGCGGCCGCGGCGTGCAGCGGCGTGTTGTTCATCGCGTTGGCACTGCGGGAGTTGACTTCCGCGCCCATCGCCAGGAGCATTTCCGCGGTATCGATGTGCCCGAAGAAGCAGGCGAGGTGCAGCGGCGTCCAGCCGTCGGAGCTGTTCATATTGAGAAGCACCTCTTCGGCACGCAGCAGGGCTTTGCACCTTTCGGTGTCGCCCAGCGCGGCGGCGGTGAAGGCATCGACAGGCGCCCCGCGCCCGATGAGCAGATCGACAATGTCCTTCTTGCCCGAGTACAACGCCAACTGCAACGGAGCCATTCCCGCGGCGCCGCCGCCTGTGAGCAGAGACGCGTCGCCGTCGATCAGAGCGCCGACGCGGGCGGCATCTCCGCCGCGGATCGCTTCGTGAAGCTGTTGGGCCGGGGTCATTTCGATGGATGGAACAGAGGAGCGCCGGTCGACATCTCGACAGCGAGGTGGTTGAGGTAGAGCGCCAGCACGGACTTGGGAAATGACGCGGAGTGCGCGTCCCAGGATCGCTGCTGCCAGTCGCCGGTCAGGTGCTGGCCGATATCGGCGTCCTTATCGAAGAAGCCTTCCTGGTGCGGGATGCCCAGATGGTTGAGCACGGCGACGATCAGGTCCATGTGGCAGACCAGTATCGCTTGAGCGAGCTCCGCGGCGAAGGCGTCGTCGCGCTCCTTGGCGATCCGTTCGAATTGACGCGGCGCGCTCCGGGCCAGCGTCTCGGTGTTCAGCTTGTTCAGCCGGAGACGGACTTTCAACCGTTCAAAAAGCTGGAAGGTCCGGAGCTTTCCTAAAGACATGGATCCGAGAAGCTCGCGAAAAGTCTGTTCTCCCAGACCCTCAAAAATATCGCACACCTGCATTGAGAATCAGGATAACATCGGACACGAATGCAGATTCCCCGCCGAGGATTCCTGAGCGTGGCCGCCGGGGCGGCCGGCGTCCGTCACGAAGTGGAAACGGTCGAGAGCCGGCACCAGGCCACAGCCAACTTTCTGCGGATCGCGAGGCCCAAGGGCAGCCCGGCGAGGCGGACGGTGCTGGTGCTGCCGGTTGTGGCCGGGGTGACGGCGCAGTGGGGCGACGGGTTCTATGAGGCATTGGCGCTGCGGTGGACCGAGCGGTACAAAGTGGCGGTGGCCGCGCCCTCGTTTTCGGCGCTGCCCTGGTATGCCGACCATCCAAGCGACCCGAAGTCGCGGCAGGAGCTGTACTTGCTGGAAGACATTCTGCCGCGCCTGAGCGGCCGGGTGCTGCTGTTGGGATTCTCCAAGTCCGGCAACGGCGCCATGACGCTGTTCCTGCGGCATCCGGACCGTTTCGCGGCCGCGGCATCCTGGGACGCTCCGCTCTTCTTGGACGCGCCGGGCAAATACGGCTCGGGACCCATCTACGGAACGTCCGAGAACTTCGCCGGCTACGCCATTCCGCCGCTGTTGGAGCGGCGGGCGGAATTATTGAAGAAGGGCCCGGAGAGGCTGTCGATCACGGGCTTCGCGTCGTTTGAAAACGACACACGGCGGGCGCACGAACACATGGAGAGGCTCGGCATTCCGCACCACTACTCCAACCAGACACGAAGGCCGCATCACTGGTCTTCCGGGTGGATGGAGGAATCGATGGCAGCGCTCGACCGTATGACACGCTAGACTAGGAAGTTTGGTCATTCGATGAGCAACCTGATTGTGTTAGGCGCCCAATGGGGCGATGAAGGCAAAGGCAAGATGGTCGATCTCTTTTCCGAGAAGTTCGATCTTGTCGTTCGTTATCAAGGAGGGCACAACGCCGGGCACACCGTGTATATCGGGCCGGTCAAGTATGTCCTTAAACTGATTCCATCAGGCATCCTGCGGCCGGGCGTCCAAGCCGTGATCGGCAACGGAGTGGTGATCGATCCAGCGGCGCTGCTGGACGAGATCGCAACACTGGAGAAGGCCGGCATCGAAGTGGCCAAGCAGTTGGTGATCTCCAACCGGGCGCACGTGATCTTCCCGTTCCACCGGATCGTCGAGAAGATGAGCGAAGCGCGGAAGGACCGCACGGCGATCGGCACGACATCGCGCGGAATCGGCCCGTGTTATGAGGACAAGATCGCGCGGCGGGGCGTTCGTATCGCCGACCTGCTGGACACAGGGAACTTCCGCGCGCTTTACGAGAACCTGATCGACGACAAGAAGACGGTGGCCGAGGCGTTTGGCATCCCGTTCGACATCGACGCCGCGGCGTTGCGCACGCAGTACGAGGAGTTCGCCGAACGCATCCGGCCCATGGTGGCCGACTCATCGACGCTGCTGCGCGATGCGATGAACGGCGGCAAGAACGTCCTGTTCGAAGGGGCGCAGGGTACGATGCTTGACATCGATCACGGCACATATCCGTTCGTGACATCGAGCAGCGCGAGCGCCGGTGGCGCCTGCACGGGCGCAGGCGTGCCGCCCACCCGCATCAACGGCGTAATCGGCGTCTCGAAGGCTTACATTACGCGCGTGGGCGGCGGACCGTTTCCGACCGAGGACCATACGGAGGTTGGCGAACAGATTCGAAAAGCGGGCAAGGAGTTCGGCGCGGTTACCGGACGGCCGCGGCGTTGCGGCTGGTTCGACGTTCCGCTGCTGCGCTACACCACCGCCGTGAACGGCTTCGATAGTCTGATCATCACGAAACTCGATGTGCTCGACGAGTTGGAGCGGATTCCGGTGTGCACGGCCTATAAGGTGAATGGGCGGACAACCACGGATATGCCGGCGACAAATCGCGAACTGGAGTCGATCGAAGCCGTGTATGAGACGCTGCCCGGCTGGAAGAGTTCGACGCGTGGACTGACGTCGTTAGATGCGCTGCCGGAAGCGGCTCGCCGGTACCTGGATTTCCTGCAGGATAAGACGGGTGTGGAAGTGGGCTGCGTATCTTTAGGCCCGGAGCGAAGCGAGACGATCGTCGTGCCGGGGTCGCGTCTGGAGAAGTTGCTCGGATAGAGTAGGAAGATCCGCATGTCTTCCTCTTCTTCTTCCTTACACCAGGTTCCGCTGACAATCGAAGGCGCCTGGATGCTGCACCAGATGTTCACCTTCCAGCCGCAATGGCACGCTCTTGGCACCGCCGAGAAGCGGATAATGCTGCGCGACGTGAGCTTGTTCCTTCGCGATTGCGAGGCAGCGGGCAACGGCCAGACGATGTTTTATTCGGTGATCGGCCACAAAGCCGATCTGATGTTTGTACATACCCGCGAAGAGCCGCAGCAAGTTCATCATGCCGAGTTGGCCCTGAGCCGTTTGCCGATCGCCCAATACTGGCGGCAGACGCACTCCTACTTTTCGGTCGTCGAGCTGGGGCTCTATGAATCGTCGGTGAAGACCTACAAGGCCCTGCAGGAGAAGGGATTGGAGCCGCATTCGGCGGAGTGGAACGCGGCGATTCAGGACACGCTGCAACGGCAGCGTGAGGCCATGGGTCCGCGGTTGAAAGGCGAGATGCCGCCCAGGCGCTGCATCTGTTTCTATCCGATGGACCGGATCCGGGGCGAGATCAAGAACTGGTACTCATCGCCGATCGAAGAGCGGCAGAGGATGATGCACGAGCACGGGCTGGTGGGGCGGCGCTATGCCGAAGTGGTGAAGCAGATCATCTCCGGTTCGGTGGGGTTGGACGATTGGGAGTGGGGCGTGGATCTGTTCGCCGACGACCCGACTGTGTTTAAGCAGATCATCTACGAAATGCGCTTCGACGAGGCCAGCGCCATTTATGGGAAGTTCGGCGTCTTCTTCGTCGGCCTGCATGTACCGGCCGATCAAGTGGAACCATTGCTGGTAGGCTAGAAGCCAGTCATGATTCTCTTCGTCGCACTGTTCGCGGCCGCAGTGGTGTATCTGCTACTGCGGACGAAGCTCGACGAAATGGAGGCGCGGCTGCTGGAGCGTGACCGGCGGCTGGCGGCGTTGACCGAACGGATCTTCGCGCTGGAACAGCGTGGCGTGGCGGCCGCGCCGCCACAGCCGCCGGCTCCGCCTCCCCCGGCCGCGGCACCGGTGGTGATGGCGGCTCCGCCGGCGGCCATTCCGCCGGCGATGCGGCCACCTCCTCCACTGCCTTCGGCGCCTCCAGCGCCAAAGCTGGATTTGGAAGCGCTGATCGGCGGGAACTGGCTGAGCAAGCTCGGAGTGTTGATCCTGCTGATCGGCCTCGCGCTGTTCATCTCCTTCGCGCTGGCGGAATTCGGGCCGGCCGGCCGCATCGCGATCGGCCTGGCGACGAGCCTTTCGCTGTTGGGCGCCGGAATCGGATTCGAGCGGAAAGAGGACTTCCGGACGCTGGGAAGGGCGCTGTTGGGCGGCGGCTGGGCGGGGTTGTACTTCACCGCGTTCGCGGCCCATGGCGTGGAGGCCGCACGCGTGATCGAGAGTGCAGGCACGGGCTTCGTTCTGCTGCTGGGCGTGTCGGGGGCGATGATCCTGCATTCGCTGCGCTACCAGAGCCAGACGGTAACGGGCCTTGCGTATATGGCCGCGTTTCTGACGATCGCTTTGTCCGCTGCGACGAAGTTTTCGGCCATCGCGGCCATCCCGCTGCTGGCGAGCCTGCTAGCGGTGGCCTGGAAGTATGGATGGCAGAGACTTGCGGCGGCAGGCGCCTCGTTCGCGTATCTGGCCTACGGATTCGACCTGGCGACGGGAGACAAGGACCGGTATTTCACGACCTTCGGCGAGCCATTTCTTTGGATCTACTGGGTGATGCTGGAGGTCTATGATCTGGCCGCGCTGCGGAAGGGCGCCACGCTGCCGGTGGCTCCGTTCAACGTGACCGGATTCCTGCTGGCGACCTCGGCGGTTTGGCCGCAATCCGGGTGGTCTCCGGGGCCGATGCTGGGCGCGATGGGCGTGGCGCAGTTGATCAGCGCAGTGCTGCGCGGGCGGCGCAACGGGCAGGGCGAGTTCGAGGACTCGTCCTTGTTTGGCGGCTACCGGGCCTCATTGACCTACTCGGCGGCGTTCGCCACGGCGCAGATTCTGCACCGGTTCGAGGCTCTGCCGGAGTCGCTGGCGATGGCGCTGCTGGCGCAGTTGATCGCCTTCTTCGGTTGGATGCTCCGAAGCTCCTACGTGCGCGCGCTGGGCGCGGGGCTGTTTGCGATTCCGCTGGTTTTGCCGGCGCTGTACGTCTTCTTCGGGCACGCGCCGTGGTGGCCGGCGGTGTATTGGACGCTGGGTGCGCTTGCGTTCGTGAACCGGACCTTTCTTTCCGGAGGCATTTGGTATTCCATCGGCGGCACGATCACCCTTGGCGCGGCGGCGGCCGATTTCAGGCCGGATTCGTTCCGGCCGATTCTGCTGACGTTGTGTGCCGGGCTTGCGGGCCTGCTGCTGCGGTGGCGCGAAAAGGTCGAGGCCAAATGGGTGGGCGTTTCTCTAGCCTTCGTTTCGATCGTAGCGCTGACGGCGAACACGCCGAAGAGCCTGATATGGGTGACGATCGCGCTGCCCGCCCTCATTTACGGGGCGTTCGGCGCCGTGCAGATTCCGGGCCTTCCCCGGCTGGCGACATTCGTCGCGATGCAGATCTACGTGAGTGCGCTGTTGTTTGCGATCGCGGACGATTCGCCCTGGCTGATCGCCGTCTGGGCGGCGCAGGCCGCGGCAAGTTGGGCTTTGCGTGTGGATGCACTGGCCTGGAGCGCCTACGTTCCCGAACTGCTGGCCGTGCTGTTCTGGATGGACAAAGCCGGAGGGCGGGCAGAGGCACTGTGGCCCAAGTTGGTTGCGGCCGGATTGTTCCTGGCGATGCACCTGATCCGGCAGAACGTGGTGCACGCGGCATTGGCGGTGTTTCTGGTGACGCTGTTGATTGGCGAGTTTGTCTCTGGCCCGCGGTTGACGCTAGCTTGGGGCGCGGAGGCGGCGGCGGTGCTGGCGCTCGGGTTCGTACTGCAACAGCGGCCGGTGCGGCTGGGCGGGCTCGCGCTTTTCGCAATGTGCCTGGGGAAGCTCTTCTTTTACGACTTCTCGCAATTGGAGATGCTGAGCCGCATCGCGTCGTTCATCGTACTGGGGCTGCTGCTGATCGGCGCCTCGTGGGCGTACTCGAAGTACAAGGATCAGATTCAGCGGTATTTGTAGCGCGCTATGACGGCCAGACCCAGTC
Organism: Acidobacteriota bacterium; assembly: GCA_016871155.1. Classification (GTDB taxonomy): domain Bacteria; phylum Acidobacteriota; class Terriglobia; order Bryobacterales; family Bryobacteraceae. The sequence continues at coordinate 8,546 of VFZO01000175.1, forward strand.
CGAGCAGCGCCAGCGAAGATGGCTCGGGCACGGGGTTGGAAGCCGATGCGTCCAGGCGCACATTGTCAAACAGCGCGGCGGAGCTGTTAACAGGGCCGGTGTGGCTGAGGCGGATGGCCAGAGCCTGGCCAAGGCCCGGACTGGCGGCCGTTGACGAGTACTGCAAGGTAATCGAGGTAAACGCTCCATTGGCCGGTGTTGGGGATGTCACGGAGGCGAGCACGTTCGCGCCCGCCTCCAGGGAAACCGCATAGTTGTTGATGAAGATGCTGTCGGCGCGGGACCCTACTTCCACTTGCAGCGTATATAGCAGGCCGGAGGCGAGTGTGTCGGTCAAGGTTTGGACCGTGTTCGAGTCACCGGCCAAGTACATGACCTGGATGCCAAGCGGGACGGCGGGAACCTGGATAACCGTGGGCCTGAAGACGACTCCTCCGGTCCAGCCGGGATGAGTGCCACTGAAGCCGCCGGGGCTCCCGATGGCGCCCAGTTCGAAGCTGAAGTTTGTGACGGTGATGGGTGCGGCGGAGATGCCGAGCGCGGTTACGGCGAGTAGTGGGATATGTCGTAGCATTGCGGGTTGTTCGCTCCTTGTCCCACATGGCGACAAGAAAAGAAAAACAACCTCACCTAATGGGCAAGGAATTGTTCGAGACGTTGGAGGGCCTGCCTGGCCCGGGGGTGGTCCGGTCCGAGGGAGGCCGCCAGTTGCTTGTGACCTTGGCGCAAAAGCGATTCGCCTTCGCGGCGCCGGCCAGAGGCTCCATACGCCTGGCCGAGCCAGCTTAGCGTAGTGGCGATCAGCCAGTGATCTGGCTTTAGGGTCTGGCGGCGGAGGGCGAGTGCCTCCTCGAGCGGAACGATGGCCTGGGCGGCGCGGCCCTGTTCAAGGGCGATGCGTCCGCGCAGGAACAGCGAGGCGGCGACGAGCGGATGAACGGCAGCGAGCGTGCCGCCGCGTTGCGCCAAGACCTCCGTGACGAGTTCCCCGGCGCGGGCGTAGTCCTTCCGGTCGACGAGGAAGAAGGCGTAGTTGTACAGCGACCACATGAGGTCGGGATGGGAGTTGCCCAAAGCTTGGCGGCGGATGGAGATCGCTTCGCGGAACAGTTGTGCGGCCTCGTCGAAACGATCGGTGTGATCGGCAAGAAGGGCCGCGAGGGGGGAAGCGCCGTTGGCGATGTCGGGATGGAGCGGCGGACGCAGGCGCCGGATCGTTTCATAGGCCTGGCGGTGGAAGGGGATGGCCTCCGCCGCGCGGCCGGCGGTACCGAGGGCGACCGCCAGATCGTTTAGAGTCGCGGTCGCCAGAACCGACTCTAGCAAACCTGCGGCGGACAACCGGCTGAGCGCTTCCCGATGTGCCCGCTCAGACCCCCCGACGTCGCCGCGAAGTAGAATGGTCGATCCCAGGCTGTTCAACGCGCGCGCCTCGTCCTGCGGATCGCCGCCGCGTTCGAAGGCCGTGAGCGCCTCGCGGCTATCGCGCTCGGCGCCCTCCAGATCGCCCTTTCCCTGACGGGCGGCCGCCCGGGCAAGAAGGTGGCGGGCGGCTTGCGGACTGCCCGCGCCGAAGAATTCCCGGGCGATTCCCAACGCCATTTCCAACGTCTTTTCGGCTTCTTCGTGCAAGCCAAGGCCGAGGTACGCGTTCCCAGCCGCGCCCAACACGGCTGCGTGTACCTCCGGTGCATCCTTCAACTCAAAGCCGGCGCGCCGGACGGCGGAGTCGAGAGAAGCGGCGACAGTCACATCGCGTCCACCGCCCGAATATGGACTGGCCGCGGACAACATTTCCAGCACGAAGCGGTTGGTCTCTTCGGCGATACGCGCCTCTCGGCGGGCCTGTCCGGCCTGCCAGAAAGCGGCGAAGGCCCCGGCGGCCAACGAAAGGACCGCGGCGAGCGCGAACGCCGATGCGGCCCTGTGACGCTGCACGAACTTCAACGTCCGGTAGAAAGCCGACGGGGGCCTGGCGGAGACCGGACGATTGTCGAGAAAGCGCGCGACGTCGCGGGCGAGTTCGTCGGCCGACTGGTAGCGGAGGGCCGGTTCCCTGGACAGCGCCTTCAACGCTATGGCATCCAAATCCTCCGGCAGGCGCTCGTGAACGCTGGGTTTGACCGGATCTCCATTGGCCAGCGCATGCAGGAAGGCCGCGGGCTGGGCCGGGTCGCGGTCGACCGGATGCCTGCCGGCCAGCAGTTCATAGAGAATTACTCCGAGCGCGTAGACGTCGGTGGTGGTGGAGACGGGGTGACCCTCCGTCTGTTCCGGACTCGCGTAGGCCAGCGTGAACGCCGCGCGCGACGGTCCGGTGAGTTCGCCGCCGTCTGCATCCAGAAGCTTGGCGATGCCGAAGTCCACGAGCTTCGGCTCGCCGTCCGGAGTGACCAGAACATTGGCCGGTTTGATATCCCGGTGCACAACGAGTGCCCTGTGGGCGAAGGCGACAGCGTCGCAGAGTTTGCGGAACAGGGTTAGTCGTTCGGTGAGAGTGGGCCGGCCCTCGCGGCGCCATTGGTCGAGCCGGACGCCCTCTACGTACTCCATTACGAGGAAGGGGACACCGTCGACGGTGGCACCGGCGTCGAGGAGGCGGGCGATATTCGGGTGCTCCAGTTTGGCGAGGATTCGGTGTTCGCGCAGGAAGCGCGAGGCGACATCTACGCCACCGAGTCCGGGAGCGAGGAACTTGACGGCGACTTTTCTTTCGAACCGGTCGTCGGCACGGCTCGCCAGATAGACGGTGCCCATGCCGCCACGGCCGATGAGAGACTCGATCCGGTAGGGGCCGGCGGCAGATGGAGGAGGCGGCGACTGCCGGTCGAGGTATTCGTTGCCAGCTTCGTGGGCCGATAGCAGACCAAGGACGCTCGCAAGAAGGTCCGGATCGCCGGCTGCCGTTTGTTCCAGGTAGAGACGCCGGGCCTCCTCGGCGAGCGGCAGCGCAGCCTCGAAAACGGTCTCCAGCTTCTTCCAACGGTCGCGGTCCATCGCGGCGTTTACCCGGAGGGGGCGGGGTCATCGGGCTGAGTTGGACCCAGGGCTTGGATCAGCCAGGCTCTGGCCATGGTCCAATCGCGTTCGACGGTGGCGTGGGAGGAGGAAAGCGCGGCGGCGATCTCGACGTTCGTCATGCCTCCGAAGAATTTCATTTCGACAACCTTCGCTTTGCGTTCGTCCCAGCCGGCAAGCCGATTGAGGGCTTCGTCGATCATCAGTACGAATTCCGGCGGCGCCGGCATCTCCAGGGCCAAATCCTCCACGACTGGCATGGCGAGTTTCGGGGAAGAACCCCCTCGCTTTCCGGCGAATTTTTTCTTTGCGTGGTCGACGAGAACGCGGCGCATTGCGTTTGAGGCGGCTCCGAAGAAGTGGGCGCGGCAGCGCCAATCCGCTTTGTTGTGATCGACGAGTTTCAGATACGCTTCATGCACCAGTGCCGTCGGGGAAAGTGTATGGCCGGCGCGCTCGCGCATCATATGGGCGCGAGCCAGATTCAAAAGCTCTGAGTACACGGCGGGCAGGAGCTCGTCGAACGCACCCGGATCGCCGCTGTTCCAGCGGACGAGAAGTTCGGTCACGCTCTCCGGAGGCTCTGGCACTGTTTCAGACTAGAATAGCGCTATCGCTTGTGTGGCGAGCGGGCTTGCAGCTTCAGGCGCAGCCAGAGGGGGAGGCGCGGGAATATGGCGACGAAGGCGCGGTAGCGCCAGTTGGGGACGACGATGAGTTGGCTGGAGTCGAGGGATTCGCGGACGACATCGGCGGCGTTGAGCCAGAGGGAATCGGCGATACGCTTGCGGTCGATCGCCATTACGTCGTGGAACTCGCTATAGGTAAAGCCGGGGCAGAGCGCCTGCACATAGACGTTCGGCGCGGAGGCGCGCATTTCCAGCTCCAGGCCTTCGGTGAAGGCGACCATCCAGGCTTTGGTGGCGCAGTAGCTGACGTTGCCGGCCGAGCGTGAAAAACCCGCCACGGACGCCACATTGATGATGGTTCCGGAATTGCGCCGGACCATGGCCGGAAGGGCGGCGCGGGTGAGCCGGAGTGTGGCGGTGACATGCAGGCGATGCATTTCGAGTTGGCGCTCGAATCCCGTTTCGTGAAAATGGCCCTTGGTGCCGAAGCCGGCGTTGTTGACCAGCATGGCTGGCTCGCGGCGCTCCACTTCGGCGGCGAACTCGGCGCAGGCTCCGTCATTGGCCAGGTCGGCCGGAAAGATCTCGGCGTCCCGCAACGTTTCCCGCAGCTCGGCGAGGCGATCGGCGCGGCGGGCGCTGAGGAGTAATCGAAAGCCGCGCCGATCGAGTTGACGGGCGAATTCGGCGCCGATGCCGGCGGAGGCGCCGGTGACGACGGCGAGAGGTTTAGTCTGAGGTGCAGCCATCGAAGAGGAGCCCGTGCGGGTGTTCCTCATTCATCTTAGCCAACCATACCCGGCCTTCCGTTTCTATTTCCAGGGCGCGCTGGACGACTTCGTGACCGTACGGGAAGCACTCGAGAAAAATCGGTCCGTTGTGGTCCCGAACGGTTTGCAGGAGCTTGACGGTGGGTTGGGCCCGCTCCACATATTGCGGATGCTTGTAGAACCAAAGGTATCCCACCTGATAGAGCAGAAACGCCGAGGCGAGGAGGGCCGCGCGGCGATTGTCCTTGAGCTGATTGAAGGCGAAGGCGACGATCAGGACCAAGCCCACGGAGGCGAGGTAGGTGTGGCGGC
>VFZO01000176.1 GCA_016871155.1 Acidobacteriota bacterium
TTGTCTTGGATGGCTTCCGCGGTGCCTGCATCAGTCGCTCAGCGAGGCCGAATAGTCCCCAACCCGCCATCCACGCCTACCACCTGACCGGTGATCCAGGAATTGGCCGGGTCGACCAACCACGCCAGAGCAGCGGCGATATCGTCAGGGGTTCCGATACGTCCCAAGGCATGCATCGACTGCGAGGCTTTTCGGGCGATCTCATTCCCCGTGATCCGTGCTGTCAAAGGGCTCGCCACCAGCCCCGGGGCCACACAATTCACCCGGATGTTGCGCGGTGCATAGGTCGCCGCCGCCGACAGGGTCAGGGCGATAACACCCCCCTTCGCCGCCGCGATCGCCTCATGGTTTGCCAAGCCGGTACGCGCTGCGGCGCTGGCGCACAGAACGATGGAACCGCCCGTGCTCATCATTGCTTTCGATCCGGCGCGCACTGTGGCGAACGCCGTCGTCAGGTTCATATCGACGATTTCGCGGTACTCGTTCTCTGCGGTGAGGTGCGCAGGCTTCAACAGCAATGAACCAGCGCAGTTCACAACCGCATCCAACGGCGGATGTTTCTGCAGTACTTGGTCCAAGGCCTCGAATCCCGAAGCGTCCACCACTGCATATGGCATGGAGAGCTCCGCGGACAGAGCCGCGAGGCTCGTCTCGGTGCGGCCTGCTAAAACAACGTGATTTCCGGCTGCAACCAAACGACGCGCCAAGGCCGATCCGACTCCGCCAGCGCCACCGATCAAGAACACCCGCATACGGAGTGGATGCGCCAGATCTCCGAGGGAGCGCAATTTTTGAGACTCAGCCTGGTTGGAGCGCATCCCAAGCAGCACGTATGGTACGGAGACTAGTCGTCGTGCTCGGTGACCAGCTTGACCTGACGTCGTCGGCCTTCGATGGGTTCGACCCCGTCCAAGATGTCGTTTGGATGGCTGAGGTTGAGCAGGAGTCGCGGCATGTGCCCAGCCACAAGGCGCGGACAGTTCTCTTTCTGTCCGCTATGCGGCACTTTGCCCAGGCGCTTCGCCAGCGAGGGTGGACTTGCGACTACACTTCTCTGGATGATCCGGAAAACACTCACTCGCTGGCCGGCGAACTGAGGCGCGCAATTGCGCGGAGGCGGCCGCAATCGATTGTCCTCGTCCAGCCCGGTGACTGGCGCGTCCAGCAGGAGCTCACCGTCGTAGCGCGCGAACACTCTCTTGCCATGGATTGCCGCGAAGACCGCCACTTCTACTGCTCGCTCGCCTGGTTCCGTCAGTATGCCGCCTCCCGGAAGCAGCTCCGCCTTGAGTATTTCTACCGGGAGATGCGGCGGCAATTCGGGGTGCTGCTCGACGATGGAAAACCTGCGGGCGGCCAGTGGAACTTCGACGCCGACAATCGGGAGTCTTTCGGTAAGCAAGCTCCGCACGGCATCGCGCCGCCTCGCGCCTTTCCGCCGGACGCTATCACTACAGAGGTCATCAAGCTCGTCGAGGAGCGGCTGCCTGGCAACCCCGGCCACCTGAATCACTTCGATTTCGCCGTCACGGCCGAGCAGGCCGGGCAAGCGCTGGATGATTTCGTAGCAAACCGCTTGGCGGATTTTGGCCGGTATCAGGATGCGATGTGGACGCAGGAACCTTATCTCTACCACTCGCGGCTCTCCGCCGCGATGAATCTGAAATTGCTCTCGCCACGCCGCGTGGTGGAGGCCGCGGAAACCGCCTATCGCGAACGCCGGGCCCCGCTCGCCGCGGTAGAAGGCTTCGTCCGGCAGGTGCTCGGCTGGCGCGAGTATGTCCGCTGCGTCTACTGGAATGAGATGCCGGCTTACGCCGAAGGCAACGCGCTCAATGCCGGTACGCCGCTTCCGGAGTTCTATTGGACCGGCGAGACGCCGATGAACTGTCTGCGCGAGACGATCGGCCAAACGCTCGATTACGGCTACGCGCACCACATCCAGAGGCTCATGATTACGGGACTCTATGCGCTGCTGCTGGGCGTGCGCCCGCGCGAGATTCATGAATGGTACTTGGCGGTCTACGTCGACGCCGTGGAGTGGGTGGAACTGCCGAATGTGTTTGGGATGTCGCAGTTCGCCGATGGCGGCCGTATGGCTTCGAAGCCATACGCCGCCACAGGTAAGTACATCCAGCGTATGAGCAACTACTGTGCCGGTTGCCAGTTCGATCCCGCCCAATCCACCGGCGATCAGGCCTGTCCCTTCACGACGCTGTACTGGGAGTTCTTACTGCGCAACGAACAGCGGCTGCGTGCCATTCCGCGCATGGAGCTCCAGCTTCGCAACATCACGCGCTTGACGCCGGATACGCGCCAGAAGATTCTTGACCGCGCGGCGGCGATCCGTAGGAACCAGCTGCCTGTAACGTGAGTGAAGGGCCCATTCAGGACCTTTACGACTGTCGCCCATTGGGGTTCTCAAGCTCGAGCACTGACTCGACCTGATTGGGAATTCTCAGACCCCAAGCGAGGGGATGGTTCCTTGGCCTGCCGGCGGGCGCCGGCTGCCACTTAGTGGTGGAGGACGGTGCGAGAAGATCCCCGCGTTTGTTCGGCGACACTCTCCGGGCTTTGGAAATTCGCCAATCACCGGGAGTTTTTTGGAATTTCTACATCCTCATTCTGTGCGATCACATCTCACAAGCATGACCCAAAAAACTGCCGACACACAAACATGGCCCGATCTCGCAATCGGCCTCTATGACCAACTCACCGGACGTGGCGCGGAAATCACCTACGAGTTCCATTCGATGGAAGTCAGCGTACCGAGCTCGGCCTCTCCCGCTGCGAATCATGCAACCTGGCGGCTGAACGGGACCGTCAAGGTTCGGACCCGTGATGAATCGGCTGCTGTCCGCGCTTAGCGCGAATCTGCTCATTGAGAACGCCGGACATCGTTTCACGCTGTCCGGCGGGGACATGATCTTCGTTGCGCGTTTTCCCTCCCTCTCATCGCTTCTTCACTTCTCCAGGATCTTCTGGTCTCTACGCAAGCGCATCCCACCCGGGCTAACTTTAAAGGTCCAATGGCGGGCCCTCTCGTTTGTGTTCCGGCCAAGCGCCCCGTTTGTCTCTAACGACGCTGGTCCGGTCAGATAATAAGGCCATGGCAAACACTGGTGTCAAGGCCAAGCGGTGCGTTTCTATCGCCGGCGCTACTGGCTACATTGGCGGGCGGCTCGTGCCTCGTCTTTTGGAGGACGGCTTCATCGTCCGGTGTCTGGTGCGGTCCCCCGGGAAGCTAGCGGAGCGGCCCTGGATCTCTCACCCAGACGTGGAAGTGTGCCGGGTTGAGATGTCTGACTGTACCGCTCTCTCCAAGGCCCTGAAGGGGTCCGACTCTGCCTTCTATCTTGTCCACTCCATGGAGTCGGCCGGCGCTGCTTATGCCAAACAGGACGAACTCCTCGCGCGGCGGTTCGCTACCGCGGCGAAAGTGGCGGCTGTCCAGCGCATCATTTACTTAGGGGGCCTGGGTGAAACCGGTCCCAACCTGAGCGAGCATCTGACCTCGCGACGGGAGGTGGAAACGGCGTTGGGTTCCTCCGGCGTACCGGTCACTGTGCTCCGCGCGGCGATGATTATCGGTTCTGGATCGGCGTCTTTTGAAATTCTCCGGTATTTGGTCGAGCGTTTGCCTGTCATGATTACGCCGCGTTGGGTGTCGACGTTGTGCCAGCCGATCGCGGTCCGCGACGTGATCGGTTACCTCTCGGGAGTGCTGACCAAGCCGGAGACGGCTGGCCAGGTGTTCGATATCGGCGGTCCGGATGTGCTTCGGTACCGCGAAATTTTGCGGATTACGGCTGAGGAACTGCGCCTTCCGCGCCGCTGGATCTGTCCGGTCCCGCTGCTGACGCCCCGCCTCAGTTCGTATTGGATTCATCTGATCACTCCGATTGGCCATTCGATGGCCAAGCCGCTAGCCGAAGGTTTGAAAAACCCGGTCGTCTGCCGCGAAAACCGAATTCAAGAATTTTTGCCGCAGCCCCTGCTCGGAGTGCGCGAGGCAATCCGGGCAGCATTCACCACGGTAGCCGAGAATCGCGTAGCCACGAACTGGTCCATGGCTGGTCCTATTCCGGGCGATCCCGATTGGGCTGGCGGCTCCGTATTTCGTGACGCGCGGGAGTTGATCGTGGATGCCCCGGCTTCGGCCGTTTTCCGAGCCGTGTGCCGCGTGGGTGGCGGTCATGGCTGGTACGCAGCGGACTGGCTTTGGAAACTCAGAGGCTTGCTTGACCGGCTCGTTGGCGGGCCAGGGCTTCGCCGGGGGCGTCGTGACCCCGAGTCGGTCGGTTATGGAGAGGCCCTCGACTTCTGGCGAGTAGTTGGTTTTGAGCGCAACCGCCGGCTGGCGCTCCGCGCCGAGATGAAGCTGCCCGGCGAGGCCCTGCTTGAGTTTTGCATTGAGGATCAGGGCGGCGGACGGAGCCTGCTGCGTCAGACCGCACTTTTTCGCCCCCGCGGCGTCTTCGGCTTGCTCTATTGGTATGCCGTAGTCCCTCTCCACGGAATCGTCTTCAGCGGCATGTTGGGCGGAATCCGCGCTGAGGCTCTGCGCTTGGCCGGCGGTACGAGCCAACCTCGCGCCTTGCCGGTTGATATGGGGACTAACTAACCCACGGAGAGTGGTTCTTCCCTCTTAGCAACCACTTCCAGCGAAAACGACCGCCCGGCCTCAGCGGATCGGTAAAAGCGCCTTGGTATCGTCGAGCCGGGAAGCGCAACGCGGTCCCTCAACAAAGCTCCTGGCCAAACCCCGGCAGCCCTTTTCGTGTCAGGATTCTCATTCCGCCACAGATATGGACCGTTTCTGACGAAGGGTCTCAAATCGCCGGCGAAACTCCCCGCTCCAACGCGTCCCCCGGCATTCAAAACTCGAACTGCATCATAAGCTGCACCTGCCGCGCCGGAAGGCTCTCCAGGATTCCGCCGTAGCCCGGCAGTCGCATCGCGCCATTCGCGTAGTACGGGCTGAACCGTTCGACATTGGTATGGTTAAGCAGGTTGAAGCTTTCGACTCCGAATTGCAGCAGCGCGCGCTCGTCCATCACCTCAAACGTCTTCATCACTCGAAGGTCCAGGTTGACCGTCTTTTGCGAGCGAAATGGATTGCGGCCAACGTTCTCAGGCCGCGCCGTCAACGGATAGGCGCCGGTGCCGGCGGCGTCGCTCGTCAAAAGCGCGTTCAACGGCCGGCCGGTGCCAGCCGTGAAAATCGGAGCCCAGGAGACGCCTTCCAGGAATGGCAGTTCGAAAATGGCGCTGGCCGCCAGGCGGTGGCGCTGGTCCTGGCGGGAGGGACCCCAGTCGGCGCGAATGTCGAAGGGGCGGAACGGCTGCTCGTCGAAGTCGCTGGCGTCGTCGCGGCTGCGGCCGGCCGTCCAGGAGATTAGCCACGCGATCTCCTTGGAAAGACGCCGGTTGAGCGTCAATGTCATACCTATATAGGTCGACGTCGCGGTCTGTTCCAGCAGAAATTGTGGCGGGAGGGTCCCAACGGCGTTCCGGGTGCGCGGCAGGTGGAGCCCGCGAATGTTCGAAGCCTCAAGCGTCAACGACGTATCCTTGTCGAACCCGTATTCGAAGCCCGCCGTCAGCTTTCGGCTGTACGTGGAAGGGAAGTCGGCGCTGGCGGCGTACCTTGTCCGCGTCGTCGAGTTGTTGAAGATCTCGTAGCGGTTCTGAACCGCCGGCAGCAGGAACGCCAGCGGGTAGCGATCGAAGAAAAGCCCCGTTCCGGCGCGGAACACCAAAGCGCGGGACCGGGCCGGACGCCAGGCCAGGCCGGCCCGCGGCGCGAAATTCCGGGACGAGCGCGGCAGCGTATTGGGCAGCGATTGGCAGTCGAACCGGACGCCGGCCTCCAGGTTCAGGCCGGGCGCCATCTGCCAGCGGTCATGCAGCCAGGCGCCAACGGGCAGCGTGTCGATCTGGACCTGCGGATCGCCGAACGCGCGAATGGACAGATTCGGCCGTTGAGCCCGGAACGCGGCCAGGTCCGGGTAGACGAAGATGCCGTGGAAGCGGTCACGCTGCATGGCGTCGAGGGTCACCTTGTGCAGATCCACGCCTGCGTTCAACCGGTGCCCGCCGCGCGAAAAGCTGAAGCTGTCGATGATCTGGTAGTGCCGCTCCGTGCGCGCGGAGTCCATCCGGTGGTAGGTTCCGAACGTCACGACGCCCGGAATGTCGATCTGCGGGCCGGTTCCGTTGGGCGTCAACTCCAACCGGCGCTGGCCGAACTGCGCGCGCAGTTCGTTCACGGTGGAGGGCGACAGCACCCGAAGGTAGGACGCCACCAGGGAATGATCGACCGTCAGGCTGGAACCCTGTGCCGAACGGTCCGCGAAGTTGTCGGGGCCCTGCACCTCATTCCGCGTGCGGCCCCTCGAAAACGCGTACCGCATCATCAGCGCGCTCCGGTCGGCCGTGTGGTGATCCAGCTTTGACGAGAGTTCGTGCCCCTGCGTGGATGTCGGGTACAGTTCTCTGTTCACACCCGGGATTCCCAGCCCGGCAGGAACGTTCGAAAGTTCCCCGGCCCGCTCCCGCTCGTGCTCGTAGGCGGCGGCGATGAAGGTCCGGTCGCGCTGCAGCGGCCCCATGCCGGAGACGCCCGGTTGATAGCGGGTGAATTCGGGATCGAGGGTGCTCTCGATTTCGGGCTTCCGCGAATTGAGGCCCGATTGCTGCATGAACCACGTGGCATCTCCGTGCCAGAGATTGACACCGGACCGGGTGACGACATTCAAAATGCCGCCGGCCGCGCCGCCCAACTCGGCCCCTACCGAAGCTGCTGCCACACGGAACTCCTGGATCATCTCCAGCCCGACGGCTACCCGGTTACCGCCCGTGGTCTCGTCGCGGTTGTCCATTCCGTCGATCTGGATCGAGTTGTTGCGAGGACGAATACCGGCGAAGGTAAAGCCCGTATCCGGCAGCACGGAGCGCGTACCGGTCATGGTTCGCTGCGACGACGAGCCGGCCGCCGGCGCGACGTTCGGCGCGGCCAGGACGAAGTTCAAATAGTTGCGGCTGCGGGCAGGGGCCTCCTCAATGCGTTCATAGCCCAACGCCACGCTGGAGTTCGGAGCTACGGCGTCAATCCCATCGACGGATTCGCTGACTTCCAGTTTTTCGACCACACCGGCTGGCGACAGTGTGATCCTGCGGGAGACCATCTGGCCCACCGACACCTGAATTTCGTCCAATTCAAACGCGGCGAAGCCCGGGGCCTCCACCTTCAGCTCCCACTCGCCGAGCGCCAGGTTCAGGAGCGTAAACTGGCCCGCCGAATTCGTCGTCGCGGTTCTCCGTTGGCCGGTCTCCTTTTGAATCGCGACTACGGACGCTTGGGCCAGTGCGCCACCGGTGCTATCGACCACTTCGCCTTGGAGACCGGAAAAGGTTTGGGCTGCCAGCAGGGGAAGCAGAAGCAGGAATCGCACTCCCTCCTACTTTACGCGATGGAATTGGGTACACTTGGGGTAGCTTTCCCGGCCAGCCGAGTTTGATATGATCGGTACGCCTTAAAAAGCGGTGCGCGGAATTCATCGAGCCGGAACCCGGCTTGCACGCGCCAAACTTCACGATTTTTCGCCGGTCACCTCCGGCATGCAGATTAACCCCAAGCGGCGGCCCGCAGGGCGCCGGTACAAAGTTCAACAACAAGATTTCGCGCGAGAGGGTCTCTTCGTCCTCCCCCGGGTCCGGCCCATCTTGCAACCAGGACGATCGTTGCACAGCCCAACGTCACTCGTAAAGATTCGGCATAGAGCCGGAGCCTCGACGCTCCGAAGCACCGTAAGTCCGTTCCTTCGTACCGATACGCAGCCACGCGCCGCCTGCTCCACAAGGAGAGCATGCGATGAGCAAAGAATTAGTCATTTCCTCCAACCGCCACGAAACAAAGGTTGCGATTCTTGAGGATGACTCTCTAGTCGAGATTTATTTCCAGCGCGCCAACGAATATTCGTTGGCGGGCAGCATTCACAAGGGCCGGGTCACGCGCGTGCTGCCCGGAATGCAATCGGCGTTCGTCGACCTGGGCCTGGAGCGGGACACGTTCTTGTACGTCTCCGACTTCTTCGACGATCACCATGAAGACGTCGACCGCGTGCATGACGACAAGCCGCAGCGCGAGCGCGGCCGCCGTGAGCACGTGCGGGCCGCCGGCGCATCTCCCACGGAAGTGACGCTGGCCGAGGCCGAAGCGGGAATCATCGCCGAGCCGCCCCCGATTGTCGAGGGAACCGAAGGGGAGGCACAGGAAGGCGAGTCCAGCGCGGCCGCCGGCACGGAAGTAAAACCGTTCCCCGAGCGGGACCGGCGTGACCGGAAGTTCTCGCGGGATCGCCGCGGACGCCGCGGCCGGCGTGGCAGGGATGGCCGGGACAGGGGCGGATTCCCGGAGTCGAAGTACGCGTCGGACGTCAACGCGCCGGCCAGCGAGCCGGAAGTGGTGGAGGAACCCGACGAACCCGCCGCCGAGGCGGCGGCCGCCGAAGAAGAAGTTTTCGTGCTGCCGGGCGAGTCGCTGGCGAAGTATCGCCGGCGGCCGGAGCCCAGGCGGGAAGCCGGGGAGCCGGTCGTCGAAGAAACGATCACTGCCCCGGAACCCGAGCCCGAACCGGAACCAGAGCCTGTTGCGGTCGCCGCTTCGGAGCCCGCAGTTGAGGCCGTAGTCGAGGCCGAAGTGGCGGCTCCGGAGCCGCCACCCGTCGTCGAATACGTTGACGCCTCGTTCGCCAAACTCGCTCCGGAGGTAGACGCCGCCGAACTGGAAGAAGTCGATGCTATCGAAGAGGCCCGCGAGGAGCTTTTGACCGAGACCGACGACGAAGAGGACGAAGCGGACGCCGCACAGCGTGCCGCCGAAGAACTTTTGGCGTCGGAAGGCGGCGAGGCCGTCGAATCCGGTGAGGATGGCCCGGAACCGGCCCGCCAGCCGCAGTCGCTTACCGCGACATTGCGCGAGAACGACCGGGGTTCGCGCTTCCAGCGCGGCCGCCGGGGCCGCCGCCGCCGTGGCGGCAGGGATCGCGACGACCGTGGCCCGCGCCCGGCCGGCGAGGACGCTCCCGCCGGAGAGGCCGCCGCGCCGGAGGCGCCCGCTCCCGCTGAGCAGGCTCCGCGCGCCGAGCGGGATCGCGACCGGGACAGGGATCGGGACCGTGGCGACCGCCGGCAGCGGGATCGCGGGGATCGCCCGCCACTGCCGTTGATCACCGACCTGCTGAAGGCCGGACAAGAGATCCTGGTGCAGATCGCCAAGGAACCCATCGGGCAGAAGGGCGCCCGTATCACCAGCCACATTGCGTTGCCGGGCCGCTACTGCGTCTACATGCCAACCGTCGATCATAACGGCGTCTCGCGCAAAATCGCCTCTGATGAGGAGCGGCACCGCCTGAAGCGCATTCTGCAGAAGCACCGTGAAGGGATGCCGGGCGGATTCATCATTCGCACGGCCGGCGAAGGGCATACCGAGGACGATATCGCCAACGACATGCAGTTCCTCTACAACCTCTGGCTGGACATCCGGACGAAGGCCGAAAAACGGAACGCCCCGGCGCTGGTGCATCACGACCTCGACATCGTGCAGCGTACACTGCGCGACCAGGTTTCCTCGGACTTCAAGACGATCTGGATGGACAACGAAGAGCTATACGCTTCGACCGTGCAGTTCGTGGAGCGGTTCCAACCGGCGCTTGTGAATCGCGTGAAGCTCTGGACGCGGTCGGTGCCCATCTTCGATGCCTTCAACATAACCACGGAGCTTGAGAAAGCGCTGCGTCCAAAAGTTTGGCTCAAGAGCGGCGGCTACATCGTCATCAACCAGACCGAGGCGCTGGTCGCCATCGATATCAACACCGGCAAGTTCGTCGGAAAGTCGAACCGGCTGGAAGACACGATCGTCAAGACCAACACCGAAGCGGTGAAGGAGATTGTGCGCCAGATCCGGCTGCGCGATCTGGGCGGCATCATCGTCGTCGACTTCATCGACATGGACGAGCGCAAGAATCGCCAGAAGGTGATGCAGGCTCTTGAGGAAGCCATGCGAGTGGACCGCGCTCCGTACAAAATTCTCCAGTTCAACGATTTCGGTTTGGTGGCCATTACGCGCAAGCGCGTGAAGCAGTCGCTGGAGCGGACTCTTTGTCAGCCCTGCATCTACTGCGACGGCGCCGGATACGTGAAGAGCGTCGCCACTGTGATCGGTGAGATCATGCTGGAGGCGCAGAAGCTATCCAAGGCGATCGATTCAAAGAACGTCGTGCTGCGAGTGCATCCGGAGGTGGCCAAGGTGATGAAGTCTCACCGAAACCAGCATCTGGAAGAGCTGGAGCACGTGTTCGGACGTCCAGTGCTTGTGACCGGCGACCCCACCGTTCACATCGAGAAATTCGACCTGGCATAGCGTGTGAGTATGCGGCCGGCTGCATGGCTCCTGATTGTCGTTGCGAACGCACAGGAGCTTTACGTTCGAAGTGAATACCAGCGAGTGGGCCCGGATGGCCAGGTGATCGGGCGCGACAAAACGGAGCGCCCGCGCGAAGTCCTTTCGCCCGCGTTCGCCCGGAACGCATTCGCGTCCGTGATATTGACCGCGAACATCCCGGCCGGCATCGAATATCAGTTGGGCATCGCGCAGAACCCGGAAAATGCGGTGCGCGCGGTGATGTACCGGCAGCACTATAACCCGAATGGCGTGCCGGACCGCCTGGAAAAGAAAGACGGTTGGATCGAAGGGAAGACCACCGCAGAGGAGAATCAGACCTATTGGGTGGATTTCTGGGTGGACGCCAACACTCCCGTGCAGCGCATCAAAATCGAGATTCAACTCTGGCTCGGCGATCGTTGGGTGGTGTATCCGATGGAAGCCCGGATCATCGCGACACGCGTTCCCACGATTCAGCCAAAATTTTCCGTCCTGCCCGCGCCGGAAGCGCGTTCGGACCTGGCGATGATCAGTCCCTGGCGCGATTTTCTGTGCCGGCCCATCGCGTCGACGATGAAGCCGTCGGAGACGTCGATCCGCCTGTTGCAGCAGCGCAACGTGCTGCAGGACGTCGCCCTGGCGCGGTTAAAGGGGCGCGACGCGGTCCTGCAAGCCTTCGTCCGGGCGGGAATTCCGCCGGAAAAAGCCGTGGCGGATAAGTGGTGCGCGCTGCCCGTGGACCAGTGGCAATCGGCCCTTTCGACCGAGTGGTATCTCCGCGTCCGGGATAGTTTGTACCGGTAATCGGCGGCAATGCCGCATAATGGATAAAAGTGACTGCTCTTTCTCTCGACGAACAGGTCACCTACCTACGAAAAGGCTTTGCGGAAATCATTCGCGAAGAGGATTTGCGAGAGCGGCTGAAATTGGGCCGCCCGCTGCGCGTGAAGGCAGGATTTGACCCAACAGCCCCGGATCTCCATTTGGGGCATACGGTTTTGCTCCGCAAGATGAGGCACTTTCAGGACCTTGGCCATACGGTCATTTTCCTGATCGGCGATATGACCGGCCTGATCGGCGATCCCACCGGGCGCAATCTGACCCGGCCGCCCATGACCCGCACCGATATCGAGCGGAATGCCGAGACCTACAAATCGCAGGTGTTCAAGATCCTCGATCCGGAAAAGACAGTGGTCGATTTCAACTCTCGCTGGCTGGCGCCGATGCGGTTCGAGGACATAATCCGGCTGTGCTCGCGTTACACCGTAGCGCGAATTCTGGAGCGCGACGACTTCAAGAAGCGCTACGAGGGCAACACACCGATCTCGGTGCATGAATTCCTGTACCCGCTCGCGCAGGGCTACGACTCCGTGATGTTGAAATGCGACGTGGAGTTGGGTGGTACAGACCAGAAGTTCAACCTGCTGGTGGGCAGGGAACTGCAAAAGGACTTTGACCAGCCGCCGCAGATCGTCGCCACGGTTCCTTTGTTGGAAGGCCTGGATGGCGTCGAGAAGATGTCGAAGTCGAAGAACAACTACGTCGGAATCACAGAGACTCCGGAGGAGATGTTCAGGAAGCTCATGTCGATTAGCGACGAGCTGATGTTTCGCTACTACGAGCTGTTGACCGACAAAACCGTCGCCGAAATCCAACAACTCCGCGGGCGGCACCCGAAAGAGTCCAAGATGGAGCTGGCCAGAACTGTGATCGCGGATTTTCATTCGCGAACGGACGCCGAACGCGCGGCCAACGAATGGGTGCGCGTGGTGGCGGGCGGTGAAATACCCGCCGACATTGAGACCGTGCAGATTGCCGAGCCTTCGCTTCGCATCGACAAGGTGCTGGCGAAAACCGGCTTGGCGCCTTCAACGAGCGAGGCGAATCGACTGGTCAAGGCGGGCTCCGTAGAGATTAACGGGCAGAAGGTAACCGAGTTTATTAGTCTGCCGTTCCCCGGCGAGTATGTGATTCGCACGGGCAAGAAATGGAAGAAGGTAATTGGATGATCCGTCCGCGACGGTTCCTAATGAAATTGCCGGGCCGCGAGATACAGTTCGGCGACAGGACGCTTGTGATGGGCATTCTCAACATCACTCCCGACTCTTTCAGCGACGGGGCGAAGTACATGGACCCCGACCGTGCCGTGGCACGCGCACTGGAGTTGGAGACGCAAGGCGCCGACATCCTCGACATCGGCGCCGAGTCCACCCGGCCTGGAGCCCAGAAGGTGGAGGCCGCCGAGGAGTTGCGCCGGCTGATCCCCGTTCTTAAGAAACTCAAGAATAAGTTGAGTATTCCAATTTCGGTAGATACCTATAAGTCGGAAGTTGCTGCAAAGGCACTGGAAAACGGCGCCGAGCTAGTCAACGATCCGAGCGGGCTAACGCTGGACCTTGCCATGCCGAAGGTCGTGGGCGACGCCAACGCCGGGCTGATTCTCAACCACATGCGCGGCACACCCGAGACGTGGGCGAAGCTCGGTACGCTGGCGCATCCGATGAAAGCCGTGCTGGAAGATCTGACGGCGGCCGTCAATCGCGCCCGCAACGGCGGCGTGGAGCGCGGCAGGATCATCATCGACCCGGGCCTGGGATTTGGCAAGCGCGGCGAGCAGAACTACGAGCTTCTCGCGCGGCTCGGCGAAATGGCGGTTCTTGATTGCGCCGTGATGGTGGGTCCCTCGCGCAAGTCCTTTCTTGCGCAACAGGAGCGGTTGGATGCCGATCGTGCGACCGGAGCGGCCGTCGCAATCGCCGTGATGAACGGCGCGCACATCGTCCGTGTGCACGACATCCCG
>VFZO01000177.1 GCA_016871155.1 Acidobacteriota bacterium
TGGTCGAAAGAAGCCATCCGCAGGCACTGGCCCGCCCTCGGAAAGGGGATTCTGATCAAATCCGGCACGGGAGTGAGGCGTTGGTGTATACTGTGGGGGTCCGGGAGACCCAAAATGGAAATCCCGGGTTAAACGTCGTGTCCGCACCCGGCATGGCGGTCCGCCGGCTGCCCTGCAGGGACAGGGTCTTGATGTCGTCCGGCTTGCCCAACGCGGCGCGAGCCTTTGC
The DNA here is from genome assembly GCA_016871155.1 of Acidobacteriota bacterium. Lineage (GTDB taxonomy): Bacteria > Acidobacteriota > Terriglobia > Bryobacterales > Bryobacteraceae. Next base: position 230 of record VFZO01000177.1, read on the forward strand.
GAGAATCTCATCGGGAGTGGGTGCGGCGGCCAGCGAAAGGGCGGCAAGAAACAGTGAAATGCGCATGTTTTGGGAGTATCCCGCCACAGGGTCAATGGTTCCGAAATTTTCGGTACCATGTTGCCTTATGAATCCCTATGCCAAGTTTCTCGGCGAGCTGACCGCCAGCCAGGTGATTGCCGAGACCGCTGGCCGGTTGCACGGATTAGCGCGGGAGATTGGGCCGGCGGGTTGGGAGCGCCGGCCGGCACCGGACAAATGGAACGCGCGGGAAGTAGTGTGCCACCTGGCCGATACCGAAATCGTTTTCGCGATGCGGCTGCGCCAGGCACAGGCGGAAGCGCATCATGTGATCCAACCGTTCGATCAGGACGCGTGGGCGCGCCCCTACGGCGTGTATGAGATGGGTATGGCGATGGAAGTATTTGCCCGCGTACGCGACTGGAACCTGCAGTTTCTGACCTCCGTGCCGGCGGCCGAATGGAACCGGCCCGTAACGCACCCGGAACGCGGAACCGCTACGTTCCGGGCGATTGTGGAGACCATGGCCGGGCACGACTTGAATCACATCGCGCAGTTGGAGGCGCTGTTGTAAGCGCACTCTCCAAGGTCAGTTCCCGACGGTGTCGACAAGTTCCTGCCAGTCCAGCCACTTCTCCTTGCCCTTGATCCATTTTTCGAACCATCGAAATTCGCTTACCATTTTGACCATCTGGTAGCGGGGTTCGGTGAGCCCGTGGCCCATGCGCGGGTAGACGATGAACTCGGTGGGTATACCGAGTTTTTTTAGCGCCATGTGCAGTTCCTCGCTTTGCGGGCGGGGCACGCGGAGATCGTCGTGACCGACGTGAATCAGAGTCGGCGTTTTGGCGTTCTTGATGTATTTGATGGGCGACATCTCCATCCAATGGTCGAAGTTGTCGTAGGGCGTGCCGGCGAAGTAGTGCTCGCGGTTGGCCTGGCTGTCGTTCTGGGCGTACATGGAGACCCAGTTCATGGCGCCGGCGCCGCTGGATATCGCCTTGAACCTGTTGGTGTGGGTGAGCGCCCAGTTGGACCAGTGGCCGCCGGCGCTCCAACCGAACAGGCCGAGTTTGTCCGGATCGGCGAGTCCGCGGCGGATGAGTTCGTCAACGCCGGTCATAATGTCGTCAAACGCCTGCGGGAAGTAGTTGCCGACGATGGCGGTCTTGAACTTCTCGCCGTAGTTGGTGGAGCCGCGATAGTTGGGATGCAAAACGGCATACCCGGCCGCGGCATATAGATGGTCGTAACGGGAATGGCTGGCGGCAAAGCCCATCGTGGTAGCCGAGGCCGGGCCGCCGTGGATCTGCACCAATAGCGGCACCCGCCGGCCGGTTTGATAGTCGAGCGGATAGACAAGGATGCCTTCCACTTGGGACCCATCAGTAGATTTCCAGCGAACCGTCTCCGTTTTGCCGAGTTGAAAGTCCTTCACCTGAGGATTGGCGTCGCTCAGGCGGGTCCATCGGGCGGGGCTGGCGAGGGCTTCGGGAGCCGCCAGAAAATAGTCGGCTGGATGTTCTGAGTCCGAGGACGTTAGGAAAAACTTGCCGCTCGCGGGATGGTAGGTCGGGTTGACGACGCGATCGCCGGTGGTCAGCGGCGCGGGCTGGCCACCCTCGACCGGAACGGTGAACGCGTGGTCCGACGCGCCGATACCGGTTTCGAAATAAAGACGGCGGCTATCTACCGCCCAGGCGATGCGTTCGGGGTCGTGATCCCACTTGTCGCTGAGGATGCTCTTCCACTCGCCGGGACCTTCCGTCAAACGGAGGAAAATCCGTGAACGATTGAAATATTGGAACTTATCGGGCGCGGTCATGGCGACCCACTTACCGTCGGGGGAGACCTTGGGCAGGCTTTCCGAGACCGTATTATTAGTAAGGCGTTGGCGTTTGCCGGATGAGGCGTTCACGAGCCAAGCCTCGCGCTTCCGGGTGGCGATGTCAGTATCGTGCCGGTCGACGGGTCCGGATTGCAGGACGATCCACTCGCCGTTCGGAGAAACGCCGAAATCGCGGACGGTAAAATCGGCGCCGCCGGTGAGGCGGCGTTCGACGCCCTCCACGGCATCGAGCGCCCAGACGTGGGTGGGGGGCTTGGGCTGGTCGACGATCCGAACGTCGAACTTCAAGTCCATTCGGCGCTTTTCGGCCGGCGAAAGGGAGTCGGGCGCGGTGAAAAAGAGTGTTTTGGAGTCGGGCGACCAATGCATGGCGATGACGCCGGCGGTATGACGCTTGCGAACCTTGGCGTCTTCCTGCGAGGAGGCTTCGTAAAGGTAGATCTGTTTCTCTTCACCCCGGCCGCCCAACAGGGCGATGCGGTTCCCATCCTTACTGTAGGCGAACGATGCGACACCGCCTGGAACGTCGCTCACGCGCCGGGCCTCACCCCCGCCGACGGGCATCAAAAAGAGCTGATTCGAGGCGCCTTCGCGGTCGGAGAGGAAGGCCAGGGTTTGGCCGTCGGGCGAGAAGGCGGGGGCAGTCTCGTTTTTGGAGGAGGTAAAGGTGAACTGGCGGCTGACACCTGTGGCGGTGGCGGTGAGCCAGACGTCGGTAAAGCGTTTGCCGGCCTTCCAGTCGAGGTTAGAAATCGTGTAGGCGAACCAGTTGGCATCGTTCGAGAGGGTCCCGCCAGCCACGGTGCGCATGTGCATAACGTCCATAAAGGTCATGGGCCGGGGGGCCGCGGCTAGGGTAGCGGCCATGAGTAAAACAAACGGGGTTTTCATAGAACTCCTTATTATTCAGGCCCAAACAGGGCGCGAGCGGAACGATAACCGATCATAAGATGTTCGTTGCGCCGGGGCAGACTGGTGACGACCCGGTCGGCCCAGGCGATGTATTCAAGCTTGCGATCCTGGCTCCAGCCGGCCGGCGGCGAGACGTGGATGGAGCGCAGATTGGAGATCTTGTCGGCCGTTTTGATGCAGCCGACCTCGAACGTCGCCTGGCGAGCGTGTTCCACCTGCTTCTCTTTCCGCACCGCCTTGGGGAGAGATCGATCGTCGGTAACGGCCTGAACCAAGCGAGCGATGCGTTCGCCAAACAGAGCGGCCAGTTCCTCGTGGGTCGTCCCGGTGTCCTCGACTGTATCGTGCAGAAGGCCGGCGGCCACGACCGAAACTTCGCAACGCGCCTCGGCGAGCAAAAACCCAACCTCGACGACGTGGTTTATGTAGGGCGTCGCCTCTTCATCCTTCCGCCTTTGGCGGCTGTGTGCCCGGGCCGCGTAGTCGGCTGCCTTCATCAACAAGAGCGAGTCCATGATCTCCCAATGATATAATCAGATCATGAGCCAAACTTAAGTTTCGCTTATGTTCCTATACCGCTCTTGTCCCATCCCTTGTGACCGGACCATCCGGCCGCTCAATTTCATTCCCGAGGTACAAATTTTGAAACGATGGATAGCCAAAGGCGTTGTCTTGTTCGCCGCGTTCTTCACACCAGCCGTTAACTCTACGGCGGAGGTGTTTGGAGACAGGAGTTTAAGCGCCGACCACCGGTTCCAAAGGATCAAGCGGTTTTTCGCCCGCCAGCGGTGCCCGGTTCATCAGTACACGGAAGACTTTGTCGCGGCCGCCGACAAGCATAATCTCGATTGGCGGCTGCTGCCCAGCATCGCGCTGGTGGAGTCCAGTGGCGGCAAAGTCTATAAAAACAATAACGTTTTCGGATGGGACTCGTGCCGGCGCAGGTTCCCCTCCGTCCGCGCGGGCATCCACGCGGTCGCCGAGCGCCTCGCCAACGCCCCCCAATATCGAGGCAAGGACATCGACGAGGTCTTAAAGGCGTACAATTCCCGTCCGATCTATGGCAAGACCGTGAAGCGGGTCATGATTCAGTTGTCTGTCGAGCCGATCTAACCCAGCACTTTCACGCCGAAATAGAGTCCGCCAAACACGAGAACACTGGCCGTCAGCACGGCCAGCCAGAGCATCATTCGTTCCGAATTCGATGAAGATTCCTTGGCATCCTTCTTCATCGTTTCATCGAGGCTGTCAAACATGGAGCCCTCCTTGGTCGTTCGACCTTGGGCGATTATGAAGCCGTTTCAGGTTGGGTGGAGCGCCGCGTACTCATTTGTGCGCAGCGTTACATTCCGGTTTCATAATACTCCTCCTAGCGGGGAAAGCAAGGGGTACTTCCGGAACGCTAACGGCGGTAGCGTTTGAAAAGGATGGCGCCCAGGCCGAGCCCGATGAGGACGACGGCGGCCGGTTCAGGATTATCGGTGCCGGACGCGTTCATCATGAATTGCAGTTGAGAACCGCGAGCGCCGTTTCCGGACGGCGAAAGGCCGCTGAAACGGATGGTCCCGCTAATGTACCAGTCGCCGCCGCTGCTGCCGGGTTGAAAGACCAGGGCAGCAGGGAGATTTGCCTGTTGTGCGGGGCTTCCAGCCGAGCGATTGGCTCCGAGTGAAACGGGCAAACTGCCGCTCAGCACCTGCACACCCGGTGAAAAACCGAGGCCTTCCACGTTAACGCTCGTCGCGGCGGGCCGATTTGCGGCTGAGACGAAAAAACTCGCGGCGGGAAGAGTCCAGATGGAATTGGGACCGAGAGCGGCGCCGGGATTGTTGAAAGTTATCGTGCTAGCGGCATTCACGGCGTCCCAAATGGAAAGATATGCCAGGTTTGCAGCGGCGTTATATCCGATTCGGAAGGTCTGCGGCAGATCACCGCCACGCCAATGCGGATTTCCATTGGACCATCTAAAGTTCGTTGTCACATCGCTCGCGGCGACGCCACCGCCCAAGCCTTGCTCCCAGTCTCCGTTTCCGTTCCGGCCGGCTCGCATCGTTGCGTAGAAGGAGAAGTCCGCTGCCTGCGCCACAGTGGCGGCTACGACAAAAACGAGAACCGCAGATGGTCGAGCCATATCTAGAGGATCGGCCGGCCGATGCTAGGGAGCCATAGGGAAATCGCCTGATGCCAAAGGGTAAACGCAGATGGGGGGAACGCTTTTAGTACACAGGGGCTACTCCAATGCCGACCTAGGTATAAATAGACTCGTCCCAGACCTGCACCCCCGGGCCGAAAGTGACGAATAAACGGTTGATCACCACATCTGTGTTACGGACCGCAGTCCGCAAAAAGCGGTACGACGGGAGTATTTGGAATGAAACGAACAAAAAAACGACTATTCTTATTCGCGGCGCTTACGGGGGCGCTGCCGGCCGCGGACTTCTCCTTCTATCTAACACTTCGAGCGGGACTACCCTTTTTCCCGGGCGCCGGAGCCCAGGAGATCCGAATTGGTCCGGCCGCGGTGGCCGGAGGCGCCGCCGGTGCTCAATTCAACTACGGCGGAGTTACGCAGTGGTGGCGGGAAGGCGGACTCGCGCAGGACTTCCAGATCGGCTACGTCGCGGCTACCAATACAGGATTCGTGTCCGTATTCAACAGTGCGAACAACCCGACGACGGTGACTTTCAGCAACCCGTCAACGGCAATTCCGGCCACCTCGACTTGGACGATTCCGGCCGCGAACTTTTTCGTCTCGGCCGCCGGATTCGGCGGCGCGAACGAGTCGGTAAGCGTGTCCAACTTGAGTTTTTCGCCCGGCGTAGCGATTTTGAGCGGCGCATTGCCGTCGACACTCTCGGCGAGTTCGCCTAGCGGTCCGGCGACCGGTTCCGCACCCGGAGCGATCGTTTTCAATCCGGCGGCCTCGGGCGGCAATTGGACCCTGTCGGGGCAGATTCGATTTTCGGGTCTGATTTTGGGCGGTGGCGGCTTTGCGTTCGGCGATGCGCTCCGCTTCGACTTCGGAGCGACGGGGGCGGATCCAAACCCGGAGCCGGGAACAGTTCTCCTGCTCAGCGTCGGACTGGCAGGGGTGTACGGGTATGCGCGCCGCCGGGCGGCTGGAGTCCGGGAATGAGCGGCGGCGCCACGGGGTGGCCACCACGGGCCCCCGGCATCGGGGAACGCCTGGAGATCAGCGACTGGCGTGACGTTCGCTGGTTTCTCCGGAAGTATAAGTTCCCAATTCTGGGGTCCGCGCTCGCTGGCATTCTGATAGGCGCCGTTACGACCTACTTCTTCCCCCCCAAATACACCTCGGAAGCGAAGGTGCGGTTCCTGCCGCCCCAGGTTGCGGGCCGGTTCGTAGACCCGAGCTTTTCGATGCAGGTGGAGCAGCGGTTATTCGCATTGTCTCAACTGCTATCCAGCCGGCTGACCGCCACGCGCATGATCGAGAATTTTCATCTCTACCCGGAACGCCGGCGGTTCCAGACGGTAGCCGATCTGGTGCCGCTATTTCAAGAGGACCTGCGAATCTTCCAAATCGGGTCCGATGGCCCCGCCGCGACCAAAGTGGTGCCGACGCTCTCGCTGTGTTTTCGGAACCCCGATGCCGCCAAGGCGCAAAAGGTCATTCAAAAGCTGGTCGAGCAGATCTACGAAGAAAACCGGAAGTATCGTGGCGACCAGTCGTTGGGGACCACCGAATTTCTGAACGAGCAGGTGAAGGCCGCCGAGGAAAAGGTACTGGAGGCCGAGGCGAGGCTGGGAGAGATCCGGGATGTGGTGAAGCCGAACGCCGACCAGGTGCGAATGGGCGAATCGACGTCGCGCGCCTACGTGGTGGATTCCCGGCTACGCGATCTGCGGCATGACCTGCGCGGTCTGGAGGAGCGCCGCGCGGTGAAGAGCGCGGAGGTGCTGCAACTGGAGGTGGCGGCCAAGCGGCTAGAGGCGAGAGACTGGCGGTTCTACATTCCACAAGCCGACGGAATTCAATCCAACTGGCATTTGCACATGCGCGTGAACGAGGCCGAAATCGTCGCGAAGCGGATGCGGGAAACGTGGCGGCCGGGCGTGCCGGACCGCGTGAGCGCGGAGCAGGACCTCGTCGCCGCGACAGCAGTACTGGAGCGGGTGCGGCGCGAGCGTTGCGAGATATTTCTTCAACAAGAGCGGGAAGCGCATGCGGCAAAGCTGGTGCTGGCGCAGTCCGAGCGCCGGGCGCTGGATTCGGAACTCGCCAAGTTCCAAAAAGAAGAATTGGAATTGCGGGCCGAGTCCGTGCGACTGCGGGATCAACAAGTTGCGCCGCTCGGAATGGAGACGGATCTGCTGATGGCGAAGCGCGAGTACGATGTCGCACGGGGGCAGTACGATGCGCTGCAGAAGCACTATGAGCAGTCCAAATCGGCGTCCGAGATGGAACGGCGCGGCCAAGGCGAGTCCGTCGAACTACTGGAACCGGCGACTTTGCCGCAAACCACGGAGCAGCCGTCAGGGCCGATGCGGGTAGGGCTGATTGCGCTCGCGGGAGTATTCATCGGGCTGCTGGCTTGCCTGTGGAAGGCTTCCCTGCACACGACGGTGCTGCACGACGGACACATCGAAAAGTGGAGCGGCCTGCAGATTCTGGCCACCTTTCCATCCGCGCCAGCCCGGCGCAAGGAAGAGGCCCGGAAGCAGACGTGGCGAGGACGCAAGGCGGCTCCGGCCGTGGTGGCGCTGCTGTTGATACTGACCGGCTGCTCGGACGCTTTCGTTAGTGCAGAGACGCTTTGGAAACGCGGCGTAGAGGCGGAGAAGAAGGGCTCGCTGTCGGCAGCCCTGCTCTTCTACCGTGCGGCGGTCCGCAAGGACGCGAAACACTCGGCTGCACACGGGGCGGCAGGCCGGCTGGCGCTGCGAATGAGCGAACCGATTCAAGCCTACGAAAGCCTGATTCGGGCGGTGGAACTCTCCCCGGCCGACGGCGACCTGCACGTGCTGTTGGGAGACACCTTATACCAGGTCTACTTCTCCGACCCCGGCCGGCCGGCAGCCAAATTACGGGAGCTGGAGGCGCTGGCGGAAAAAATCCGTTCGCGGTGGCCCCAGAGACAGGACGGCTATCGAATTCAGTCGCACGTCCTGCTGGAGCGGCACAGACCGGTGGAGGCCGCGGAGCTGCTGAAGGCGGCGATGGCAAAGGTACAGGAGAATCAAACACTGCGCGCACAACTGGCGGCCGTGCAATTCCGGCTGGGAGCATTCAACGAGGCCGAACGGACACTGCTAGGAGTGATTGCGACGAACCCGGCGTATGCCGAGGCCTATGATCTTTTGTATCTCCAGAGGCTGGAGAGGAAACTCCCGGGGCCGGCGCGCGAGGCGCTGGAATTAAAGTGGGCGAAAACGAAGACCGTGGACGCGGCGATTCAATTGGCGGGGCATTACGACGCTTCCGGCGACCGCGAGGCGGCCCGTACTCTATTGACCGGATTGCAGAAGCGCACGGACTTGGACGGCGCAGCCATTGCCCGGTCGGGCGACTTCTGGATGCACCGTGGGGAATGGGTTGCGGCGCGCGCGGCCTATGAGTTCGGTTTGGAGCGGAGTCCGTCACACCGGGCGCTCTACGTGGGCCGGATCGCGGAGTGGCACATGGCGCAGAACAAGCATGGCGAGGCGGCAAAATTACTGGAATCCGAGTTGGCGGCCAACCGGCGATCTCCGGAAATCGATGTGTACCTGGCCGCGATCCGGCTGGGAGGGGCGCCGGCGTCGGCCCGGGCGGAGCAGCGGAAGAAATTGGAGTCGGTCGTGCACGCGTCGCCGGATTCGGCGTTCGCCAGATACCATCTGGGCCGCGCGTTTTTGATGGAAGGGAACCTTCCGCGCGCGGGAGAACAGTTCGAAAGGTGCGTGAAATTGGACCCGAACTATGCGCCAGGCTGGGTGGCGCTGGCCGAGTTGGATCTGCGGTCCGGGAACGCAGCCGCCGCCGAGCAACGGGCAGAATTCGTCCTCCGGACGAATCCACGATTCCTGCCGGCGATCCTCGCGCGGGCGAAGGCGCAGGTGCAGCGGGGCAAAGCGGCGGAGGGCGGCCGAGCTCTGGAGCAGGTGCTGGCCGCGCAGCCCGAGAACACCGAGGCGCTGTACTGGCTGGCATCGGCACAATTGTCGCGCGGCGAGATGAACAAGGCGATGGAGACCATCGGCCAAGGGCGGCGGCAAGAACCGGACGCGGACCGCTGGCTCTTGGTGGAGACGGAGGCCCTGCTAGCGGCCGGCCGTCCGGCGGAGGCGCGAGACCGGCTGGAGAGGGCGCGGGCAGCGGGCAGCGCCGGACTTCCGGTGTTGGAGAAGCTGGCGTGGCTGCTGGTCAGCCTGCGGGACGGCGCAGCCGCGGCCAAAGCGTTCGAAGAATTGACGGCGCGGAATCCGTCGTCGGTGGACTACCTTTTGGGCCGGGCAGGCGCGCTCGCGTTGGCCGGGGACCGGAAGGCCGCGCTGGCGAGGTATGAGGAGATTCAGAAGCTGCCCGCCGCCGATTCGCGGGCCTGGGTGCAGCATGCGGCGTTGCTGTCGGAAGGCGGAGAAACGGCGGCGGCACTGCGGAAATACGAAGAGGCTCTGGCGAAGGACAAGGACAACCCATACCTGCTCAACAACCTGGCGTGGGCGATCCTCAAGTCCGGCGGCAACTCCGAAAGAGCCCTTGAATACGCACAGCAGGCCCGGCGCGCGTTGGGCCGCAGCGCAGAGATCGACGATACTTTGGCCGCCGTATACATGAAGCTGGCGATGCACCGGAGCGCCGCAGCGGTCTACGAAGAAATGCTCACCTACCTTCCAGACACGCAGAAAGAGCGCGTGCGGAAGCTGCTGGCGGAAGCAAGAAAGAAGAACAAAACAGGAGGCGCGGCATGACGGCCGATTCGACGGCAACGAAGGCCGGTATTCCGGCGGAAGCGGGACTTGCGGCATTGCAAACCGCGTGGAATTCGGGCGGTGCGGCGGCGCACGGGCCCGTGGCCGGTCCAGCCGCTGCGCCGGAGAAGAGTCCGGCACTTGCGCCCCGAAGCTATCTGAATTTGCGGGCGGTCCCGCAGATCGATCAGATGGAGGCGCTGGAAATTTTCACGATGCTGACGCCAGGCTATCCGGAGGAGTGGAAGGAACAGGTGCGCCAGTTACGCACCCGCTTGAACGCCCAGCAATCCGAGATGGCAATGCACGCCGAGGAGTTGCAGATCGTTGCCATCAGCGGATGCCGCACGTCCGGCGCCCGGCATGAAATCGCAGCGAATCTGGCGCTCACAATGGCCTCCCTGCGCGATGTGCGTGTGTTGGTGATCGACGCGAAGCTGACGGCGCCGGATATGAATCTCGCCGGGCCGGGGCTTTGTGAAGCGTCTCGCGCCGCCCAGATCGCATTGCCGGGATGTCTGCGGCGAATCACCGGGACCCAGTTGTATCTCATGCCGGCAGGAGACCCCACCGTCAACCCGTTCGACGCGCTGGATCTGCGCGGACTGCACGAGCTTCTCGGCCACCTGCGGAGTCAGTTTGACTGGATTCTACTCGATTGCCCGGGATTCGATACTCCGTCGGATGCGATGTCGCTGACCATGTTCGCCGATGGCGCCATGGTAATCGTAGAGCGGGAGCGGGATACGTTTGAGCAGGTGGCGCGAACGCTGAACCAGATTCAGGGGCGGCGCCTGTTGGGAACGCTGTTGCTCTGAAGCCCTCTAGTTCACAAAACGGCGCAGCCGGACGTTGTTGACAAGTCCGAGCATCAGAAAGACGCTCAACATGCCAGAGCCGCCATTACTCATGAGCGGCAACGGAATTCCCGTGACCGGCATCCGGCCTATGACCATGCCGACATTGACAAGAAGATGGAACAGAAGCGTGGCGACGATGCACATGCAGATATACATGCCGCCACGGTCGGGAGCTGTTTGGGCGTTTTGCACGATCTGCATGAAGAGCAGGAAATAGAGTCCAAGCACAACAACGACGCCGACGAAGCCGTGCTCCTCGGCGAAGGCGGCGAAGACGAAATCGGTGTGCGGGACGGGCAGGAACTGATAGCGCGTCTGGGTTCCTTTCGTGACGCCCCGGCCCCACATGCCCCCATTGCCGATGGCAATCTTCGACTGGATCACCTGATAGCCGTCGCCCTTGGGGTCGCGGCTGGGATCGGCGAAGGTGAGAATGCGCGACTTTTGGTAGTCCTTGAGCAGGAACCAACTGGAGGGAATCAGGACGATCGCGAGCACGCCGAGAACGATGGCATACTGCCATCGGATTCCAGCCAGAAAAATTCCCATCAAAAGCACCGGCACATAGGTAAGAGATGTGCCCAGGTCCGGTTGCCGCATGACGAAGAGCATGGGGATAACGACGAGCCCCGCCAATTTGAACAGGTCCTTCCAGTGGATCGACTCCGTCTTGAGTTCGGTGAGAAATCGAGCGACCAGCAAGACGATCATCAGCTTCCCGAACTCCGAGATCTGGAGCAAGAACCCTCCCGGCAGCTCGATCCAGCGCCGCGCTTCAAAGACTTTGACGCCGAACAGCGCCGTGACAATCAGCAGGAGCAGGGTGACTCCGTAGAGAACCGGGACCTGCCCCAGGAGCGTGTGGTAATCGATGGACGAAATGATCCAGAACAGCGCCAAACCCACCGCGATAAAGATGATCTGCTTCCACCACAGATTCCGCCACTTGGTTCCCTGCCCCGCGGAGAAGATCTGCAAGACGCCGACGGCCGCCAACAACAGGGCGATTAGCAGGAGCCCCCAATCGAAATCCTTGATGGAACGGTAGCTGGCCATCTTAGTTCGGGAACCCATTCACGCCGCGAGGCGCAAGCGCCAGGGTGGGAGTGCGGTTGACGTTGCGATTCTTCTTGTCGAAGTAAATTTTCATGACGTCGCGGGCGATGGGCGCCGCCTGATCGCCGTGCGCGCCGGCTTCGAACAGGACCGCGACGACGATTTCCGGATTGACGCGCGGGGCGAAGGCGACGAACCAGGCGTTATCGATCATCTCCTTAGCCAGCCTCGAGGACGACTTCAGCAGTTGGTTCGAAGCCAACTGCGCCGTGCCTGTCTTGCCGCAGACCTCAACTCCGGGCAACCGGGCCACACCACCCGTGCCTCCCTGGTTCACGACGCCGTACATGCCGTAGATGACACGGTTGACGTTGTCCAAATTCAATTCGGCCTTGCGCGGTTCGATCCGGTTGGGATCCTTGACCAGGTGCGGCTTATGCCAAATGCCGCCATTGGCGATGCCGCCGGTCATGACGGCCAACTGCAGCGGCGTCATGGCCAGGTAGCCCTGGCCGATTGCCACCGAGATTGTGTCGCCAGGCACCCACTGCTGCCGCAACGTGCGGGCTTTCCACTTCGAGGAGGGCAGGATGCCACGATACTCGAAGGGCAGGTCGATCCCCGTTTCCTTGCCGAGACCGGCGTACTCGCCGTAGCGCGCGAGGTTGTCGATTCCCAACTTGTTGCCGACGTTGTAGAAGAAAACGTCGCAACTCACCGCCAGCGCACGGTGCAGATTCACGGTCCCGTGGCCGCTGCGTTTGTGGCACCGGTGATAGTGCCCGTAAAAGTTCATGCCGCCCGGACAGTGAAAGGTGGTGTTCTCGTCTATGACCCCGCGCTCCAGCGCAGCCAGCGCGACCAGCGGCTTAAACGTCGAGCCGGGAGCGAGGTGGGACTGAATGGCCCGGTTTAGCATCGGCTTTTCCGGGTTGTTGTAGTACTCGTCCCAATCCTTCTGACGGATTCGCCCTTCGAACTTGTTGGGATCGAAGGCGGGCCGGGAGACCATCGCGTAAACTTCGCCGTTGCGTGGGTCCAGTGCGACGACGGATCCGCGCCGCCCTTCCATGGCCAACTCGGCGACAACCTGCAGGTCCAGGTCGATGGTCAACTGCATGGACCGGCCTGCGACGGCTTCCTTGTAGCCGATGACTTCGCGTTCGTTCCCTTTGTTATCGACAACTACCTGGCGCTGGCCGTCCGTGCCCATCAGAACGTCGTTGTACTGGCGCTCGATGCCGGCCTTGCCGATCAGGTCGCCTTGATTGTATTTGGCGAAGTCGGCCAGATCGAGTTCGGATTCGGTGACTTCTCCCACATATCCGATGACATGCGACAGCAGGTTCTCGCGCGGATAGAGGCGGGTCTCGCGA
>VFZO01000178.1 GCA_016871155.1 Acidobacteriota bacterium
GCCGCGGACCGCTGTTTGCCACGGTCGCTATTCTCTCCCTCGGCATCGGCGCCAACACCGCCATCTTCACGCTGCTTGAACAGATGCTGCTGCGCACGCTGCCCATTCGCAATCCCGAGTCGCTGGTGATGCTCTACCAGCGCGGACCGCACAACGGCAGCAACATGGGCGAACGCATGCAGTCCTACCCCATCTATCGCGACTCCCAGCAGAAAGCCGCACCGCTCGCTGAGGTGTTGTGCCGGCGGCAGGTGAATGCGTCGGTGGGCGTCGGCAACCAAACCGAGCGAGTGGACGCCGAAATGGTCTCGGGTAACTACTTCAGCATGCTGGGCGTGCGGCCCGCGCTGGGACGCGTGTTCAGCGCCGCCGAAGACGACCGCGTTTACCAGGGCCATCCCGTCGCTGTTCTCAGCTATGACTACTGGCAGCGGCGATTCGCGGGCGACCCGAAGATCATCGGCCAGAAAATCCTGGTGAACAACTTCCCGATTAACGTGGTGGGCGTTTCCGCCGCCGGATTCTCCGGGCTCGACCCTGTGCGCTCGCCGCAGATTCGTGTGCCGATTCTCATGAAACCCGCGCTGCTGCCCGAGTGGAAATGGCTCGAGATGGAAGACCGGCGGTCACGCTGGGTGCAGGTGTTCGCGCGGCTCAGACCGGGCTACACGGTCGAGTCCGCCCAAGCGCCGCTCCACGGCCTTTACCAGCAACTCCGCGAGTATGAGGCCACGCTCCCCGCCGCCGCCAAGTGGACCGCCTTTGCCCGGCAGGAGTTTCTCACCAAAGTCCAACTTATCATCGAGCCGGCCGCCACGGGTTACTCCGGCCTCCGCAACAGCTTCTCCACCGCGCTCATCGTGCTGATGTGCACGGTGGGTCTGGTGCTGCTGATCGCCTGTGCGAACGTGGCGAACCTGCTGATCGCCCGCGCCTTCGCGCGGCAAAAGGAAATCGCCGTGCGGCTGTCAATCGGCACCTCACGCGCGCAACTGGTGCGGCAACTGCTCATTGAAAGTCTCCTGCTGTCGATCGCCGGTGCTGCGGCCGGCATCGCGCTCGCCTTTGCCCTCACCCGCGGACTCATCGCCATGGTGCCGTCAGAAGGCAATCCGCTGCTGATCCAACCCACGCCAGACCTGCGCATTCTCGGCTTCACGCTCGTTGTGTCGGTGGTCACTGGGCTCCTGTTCGGGCTGCTCCCGGCTCTCAACGCCTCTCGTCCGGATTTGTGGAACACGCTGAAAGACACGGTGGGCGCGGTGGCGGGCACGGGCGGCTCGTCGCTCTATCTGCGCAAGGGTCTGGTGGCCGCGCAAGTGGCGCTCAGCTTTCTGCTGCTGTTCGGCGCGGGGCTGTTCGTGCGGAGCCTGCAGAACCTCAAGACCACCGATAAGGGCTTTCAGCAGCCGGACAATCTCGTCACCTTCCAACTGTCTCCGGCGCTGAACGGCTACGATACGCCCCGCGTGGTGCAGCTTTATCGCGACCTGCTCGAAAATCTGCGAGCCACGCCGGGCGTCAAGGCTGCCGCGATCGCCAGTGTGCCTCTGCTGCATGGCTGGGAATGGGATTCCTCGATCAGCGTCGAAGGCCACACGGCGAAAGGCGGCGAGGACATGCAGGCGTTCACGAATTCGCTCTCGCCCGGGTACTTTGAGACCATGGGCATCCGCCTGCTCGAAGGCCGCGACTTCACGCGCATGGACGTGAAAGACGAGGCGCGCGTAGCCGTCTTCAACCGGCAGTTTGCCGAACACTATTTCCCGGGCCGGAGCGCGGTGGGCCGGCGTCTGGGCCGCGGCGGCGCGCCGGGTACCAAACTGGATGTAGAGATTATTGGCGTGGTGGAGAACACGCTGTACGAAGGCCCGCGGGAGGGAATTCGCCGGCAGGTCTTTGTGCCCCACTATGGCAACGGCAGCGTGGCGTTCTATGTGCGCGTGGGGATGGGCTCGGACGCCGCGTATCGCGCGGTGCGCAACGAAGTGCGCAAGCTCGACGCGGGCTTGCCGCTGTACGAAGTCAAGACGCTCGAAGGCCAGCTTGACCAGACACTGCTCACCGAGCGCCTGATTGCGTTTCTCTCGGCCGGCTTCGGGCTGCTGGCAATGCTCCTGGCCGCCGTCGGGCTCTACGGCGTGATGGCGTTTGTGGTGGCGCGGCGGAAAAAGGAACTCGGCATCCTCATGGCGCTGGGCGCGCGTCCCGGAGCGGTGCTGTGGATGATCCTGCGCGAAGTGCTGGTGCTGCTGGGGATCGGCTTGGCGGTGGGATTGCCTGCGGCGATGGCTCTCGGCCAGTCCGTGGCTTCGCAGCTCTACGGCGTGCCGCCGCGCGATGCGTGGGTGGCGGCAAGCGCGGTGCTGGGGCTCGCTGCCGTTCCCATCGCCGCCGGCCTGATACCGGCGCAGTGCGCCTCCCGGGTAGACCCGATCGTCGCGCTGTTCTACGAATAAACGCGCGGTCTCTACTGGCCCTTGTTGATTTCCTCCACGATGATCTTGGTGAAGGCTTCCTGGAAGGGCCGGCCGTTGGCGCGCAGGTTGGCTTCGGTCATGCGGTCCAGCACGATGTCCGGATGCACGCCGACGTTTTCGATATACGCCGTGGTGGGATAGCCCGGAATCGCGCGGGGCTCGCGGCGCACCACCAGCGACGAGGTGTTGGACGCAGTGGCTTCCGAGAAAAATCCGGCATTGAAATCGAAAGACACCGTACCGCCCAGCCCGGCGGTTCGCGTACCCACCACCTTGCCGCGCCCGTTGTCCTGCATCGCGGCCGGAAGGGTCTCGGCGGCCGATGCGGAGAAATTGTCAGTGAGAACGATCAGGGGTTTTTCATAGGCAACCACCCGGCCGGCTTGATCGCGCGCGGGTTCGTCCTCAAAGCCCCAAGTGCAGAGCGGAATCGCCCCGGTCAGGCTGCGGTTATCGGCATAGGCTTGCTTGAGCAGGTCCAGTTGAAACGTGGTCAGGTCGATTTGCCATTGCTCGGCGCGGACGCGCCGCAGGAATTCCACGTCGTCTTGCCAGATCGAGATCCACTCGCCGGTAACGCGGATCTCGTTCCCGGGGAACCAGAACTGCCGTGGAATAAGGTACCGCGCCAGCATTTGGCGATAACAGCCGCCGCCCGGATTGCGCTGCATGTCCACCACCAGACCATCGGTGTTCTGGCGGAAGAAGGCGATCTCGCCGGACAGTTCGCGGAGGGCCGCAACTCCGCTGACGGGCGAGAGGTCCGGCACCCGTAGGTAGCCGATGCGTTTGCCTTCGGACAGGTACGTGCCGGAGAAGTGGAAGTCCGCCGCGCTGCGGCCGAGGCGCGTCTGGAAGCCCGTGGGCAACGCGAACGTCGGCTCTCGGAGGCCCCACTCAAGCGGCGCGCCTTCAACGAACTCGCGGTTGGCGGCGATCCACCGGGAGCGTTGCATCAATGCGATGCTCCGGGGCGTTTGCGCGATCAAACGGTGGCCCCACAGCGGCCGCGACAGGTCCACTTCTTCCGTCTGCGGTTCATCTGCCTGCGTGCGCGGCGACGGCACCGGGCCGATTTTGGTGGGCATGTAGCCGCTCTTCACCCACGGGATAGTGAACGTACGCATCTCGCCGCTCGCCTGCTTCAACTGCAACTCAAAGCTGTCGCCCAGCAGCGCCGTGCGCGGCAGTGACGCGCCAGGGCGAAAGAACAAAAGCGATGCGGCGTTGCGGCGCGTCAGGCTGGGGCTGCCCAAGCGGTTGAGGCGCGAGATTTCATCCAGCGCCTGCCCCACCGGCTTGCCCTCCACTGAGATCACCTCGTCGCCAATCTCAATCGGAAACCGGGCGCGAGGCAGCAGTGACCGGGCGACGCCGTCGATCAGCACCTTGCCGTCATAGATGTCGGCGAACAACCCGCTTTCTGCAACGAGTGAGCCGGGCGCCTGCAACTCGGTGTGGCCATCGTCAAAGCTGGCCGCGTATTCCTTGGCGATTTCGAGGTACGTGATGTCGTCCGGCGCCGCCCGCACGCGCGTCAACCACGGCGCGATGTTCAGCCCGTTGAAATTCGCGGTCTGGCGCTTCCATTCCATGGGCGCGTAGCGCTTGGCGTAGAGGCTGGCCAGCACCTGGAAATCGAACACACGCTGGTCCACGGTCATCTGTGCCAGGGCCGGAGCCGCTGAGAGCGCAAATACAAAAAATAGAGCCCTAATTTTTTGCATGGAGTTCCTAATCGACAAGATAGCGCAACCGCCGCTGCTTGCTACCATCAGGCTGAAGTGTCCACGCTCGTTATTCCTGACCTGCATCATCGAACTGCCGCGGCAGATCGCATCCTCGCCGCCGAAGCGCAGTCGCCGCACCGTGTCGTGTTCCTCGGAGATTATCTGGACGATTTCGGCGATAATCCGGACATCGCGCGCGGCACCGCCGAGTGGATGCGCCGCCAGATCGAAGCCGGCCACACGTTGCTATGGGGCAACCACGACTTGCCGTACGGGTTCCGGCCCGACCTCCACCGTTGCCCCGGCTATGAGCCGCGCAAGGCCGCGGAAGTGAACAAGGTGTTGACGCGCCCGCTGTGGAAGAAGCTGAAGCTGTGGCACCTGGTGAACGTGCCGGGCGACCGTCCATGGGTGTTGAGCCACGCTGGCTTTCACCCGGGCTGGTTCGATCTCGCTGGCGGCCCCGGCCGCGCGAACCCGCTGGCGCACCTGGAATGGCTGCACAAAGAAGCCCTGGAGATGCTGTATGAGGCGGGTGAAACGCACCCGGTAATCAACGCCTGTCCGCAGTCGCGCGGCGGGCGCGACCCGATCGGCGGCGTACTGTGGATGGACTGGGGCGACTTCCGCCCGCTGCGCGGCTTGAACCAACTGGTGGGCCACACGCCGCTCCGCAACCCCGATGCGTTTGAAGCGGAAGAGTCCACCAACTGGTGCATCGATACCAATACGCAGCACTACGTGGTAATTGAAGATAGCGGGGAGATCAGCATCCGGCGCACGCCGCCGCGCGCCGGTTAGGAACGCGGTTAATTTCAGCGGCTCAACCATCCGAGCGCCGGATCGTTGGTCGCCCGCATGCGCTGAGTGAGAACCGCCCGCAACGCCGAGGCGATCTGCCGGCGCCCGGAAAGCAAATTGTTCGTCTCGCCCGGATCCCGTTCGAAGTCATACAACGCCTGCTTTCCGAATTCCCAGACGATCAGCTTATGCGTCCGCGACCGCACCACGCGGTACGGTTCCACGGCTTGGCGTGTGGCCAAGCCCTCAGGCCGTCCATCGTTCCAGACCGCGAAGGAATGCTGACGCCGCGACGGCCGCCCAGTCAACTCCGGGCGCAGGCTGCTGCCGCTGAGCGCGTAAGCCGGACGCACTCCCGCGTAGTCGAGCAGCGTCGCCGGCAGATCGATACTCGCCACGGAGCCGTTACTCTTGCTACGCGCTTTCACCGCTCCGCCGGAGACGATATACGGCACGCGCAGAGACTCCTCCCAAGGATGCACCTTGCCGTCCAGTCCCTTGGTGCCGCAGAGGAATCCGTTGTCGCCGAGGAACACGACCAGCGTATTCCCCCACTGGCCCGCCTTTTCAATCGCCTCGATCACGCGGCCCACGTGAGCGTCCAGGTGTGAGATGACCGCGTAATAAGTGGACCAGTCGAACTCCGTGGCGTCCTTCGGATGCACGGGCGGCGGTTGGGGACTCTTGGGCCGGAAGCCATCCACAACCGTGTAAGGAGTGTGCGGTGCGTTGTAGGCCAGCCACAACATGTAAGGCTGAGTGGCGCCGCGAATCACGTCGATCGCCGTATTGGAGAACAGCTCCGTAATGTGGCCGGGGACGGCCTCGTCATTGCCATCCAAACCACGCCGCAGTTCCGGATCGATGTACTTGCTGCTGCCGCCGCGCATCCACAGCGGCGCGTTTGAGAACCCGCAGGCTGCGGGCGGGTTGGTAATGTGCCACTTGCCGACCAGATGCGTGGCATATCCGGAGCGGCGAAACTGCTCCACCACGGTCGACCCAAGATCGGGTTTGAAGGCCTTGCATCCGTCCGACATCAGGCCCGATTGATACGTCTCCAGCCCGGAAAGCAGAATGCCGCGGCTCGGGCAGCACTGCGACGTGCTGACAATGCCCTGCGTAAAGTCCACGCCCCGCGACGCCAGCCGGTCCAGGTTCGGCGTGGTGATGTGCGGATTCCCGGCCGCACCCAGACACTGGCAGTGATGGTCATCCGAGGTGATCAAGATCAGGTTGGGCCGCGGCGCAACGGCGGCTAAAGAAGCGAGAAGTTTCCGGCGAGTTAACACAATAAATCCTCCTTGCCCCCGTGCAGGGGCCGTTCAAGATCGTGGCGGTGAAACGTCACTGAGCCCACTCCGACTTCGGTAGCGGCAGATGCATGCTTTCCACTTTTCGCGCCGGGACGAACGCGCGAGCGGGCGCTGCGGTCCGCACCTGTTCCAACCAGAACACGCCATCGAAGTTACTGCTGTTGCCGCGCGTGCCCAGGAAATCGATGTCGCCGTCCTTGTCCAGGTCATATGCGACGAATCCGTCGTCCATGCCGCGCTTGGTGCGCACCATGTCGTGGCGCGGCCATGCTCCGGCGGGATCACCGGGGTTCTCGAACCAAGAAATGCGGCCGGCGACGCTCTCCGCCGTAACATCGTCCCCATCCCTGTCGCGCGGATAGCCCGAGTAGGCGCCGGTGACCACGTCCATGTTCCCGTCACCATTGATATCGGCGATCTGGATTCCCGTCGGTGCATCCGGAGCGATGCCGCCGATGCTGTGCCGCCGCCACGGGCTGTTCCGATCCGCGGGCTGCTCAATCCACAACACATTGGGCTTCTCGCACAGCACGATGTCCAGCCGCCCGTCCCGGTTCAGATCGTGAAAGGCGGCCATGAACGCGGTGAGCCGTCTGCCGCCCTGGACATCGATCCTCCGCTCGCCGAACGCCGGCTTTGCGCCGCCGCCCAGGTTTTCATACCACCACATTCTCTGCTCGAAACGGCTGCCGGCCAGCACATCCAGGTCGCCGTCGCCGTCCAAGTCTACTGGCTGGGCATTGACAGGAATTCTGGTGCGGCCGAGTACATGTTCGGTCCATCCATTTGGCCGCAGCGGATCCGATGGCGGCTCAATCCACGAGATTTCCTTGAGCGGATGTTCCTTGCCTTCCTTGTCGCCTGGTTTGATCACAGGGTTCTGTTCCCCCTTGTTTGCCGTAACCACTTCGACGCGCCCGTCTGTATTCAAATCGGCGAAGAACACGCGAATGAAGGAGCCACGGCCCTGGAAGTTCACGGGAATCACGCGCTCCCACCTGCGGACCCGCGCTTCTCTGCCGGGATTCTGCAGATAGAGCAGATGCGCCAATTCACAAGCCACGATCAGATCCGGGTAGCCGTCCGCATTCAGGTCGGCCACAGCCACATCTTCGGCGGCTTTGGCTTCGGCGCCCTCGGCCACGGTAATCAGTTCCCATTGGTCCGGGTTGGCGGAGCCGAAAGCGATCCGCACGTGGCCGCTGTCTTCGTGGACGGTGACGAAATCGTTGTGGCCGTCCTTGTCGAAATCGGCCATCTGAATACCGTCCCCTCCGCGGACCGAGACGCCACCGTTGATCGCCTCGTTATCGATCAAGTGTTCCTTCCAGGAAATATACTGCCCCTGTGGGGTTCTGGCGCGGGTCGGAGTCTCGGCCACTACCGGCGGCGGGCCGCCGTCGCGCTCCGGAGCTGTTCCGCAAGACGCTAGCAACAGCAGGAACGTGCATCGAAGGCGGTTGATCAGAAAATCACCTTCATGCCGAATTGCATGATCCGCGGTCCGGTCACGGTGTTGATCCGTCCGAAGGCTGGCGAGATCAGGTTCACGACGGGATCCCCCAGGCTGGCATGATTCAGCGCGTTGAACAGTTCCCAGCGGAACTGCAAGTTGAAGCGCTCGGTCAGCTTCGTGTTCTTGAACAACGCCAGATCCAGGTTGCACTGGCCAGGTCCGTAGACGAGGTTCCGCTGCGAGTTGCCGAACTGGCCCAGCGCGGGAGCGGCGAACACCGAGGTGTCGAAATATCGAGCCTGCTGCTCATCGAAGCTCCGGCCCGAGGCGAGGCGCCAATCGCCGGTCACATCGGCGCGCTGGCTGCCACCGCACTGCAACGCCCGGTCGTTGCCCGGAATCACGGTAAGAGGCCCGCCGCTGAGCAGTGTCACGATTCCGTTGGCCTGCCAACCTTGAGTCAGCCGCGAAAGCGGTCCCGTCTTCCGCGGCATCGGGATGGAGGCGAGGAAGGAAGTGACAAAGTTGTGCCTCCGGTCGAAATCGGACGGTCCGCGGTCGGCACGGATATTGTGCCGATCCTGAATGAGCCCGACTGCGCGATCCACCGACTGCAGATCCAACGATTTCGACCAGGTGTAGTTGGCCATCATGAACAACCCTTTGGCGAAGCGGCGGTTGAAGCTGAGTTGCATGGAGTGATAGTTCGAAGTGCCGGTGGTAGCGGCCGCCACGATGCTCTGGAAATCACGGAAAGGCCGGCGCGCGTCGATATTTGCCGTGGTCGACGAGCCGGGCACGAACACCGCCTGATTATCCTCGTAGTTGATGTGAAGCTTGGTTCCCTTGGAGCCCACGTAGGCAGCCGTCACAACGTTGCCGGCGCCGATTTCGCGCTGGAGCGTGAAGTTCCACTGCTGCATGTGCGGAATGGCGTTGTCGAACGGAAAGTAGCGCCCGATCGTTGTGGGCGTAACGAAAGGATACGCGCGGCGCTCCTCTGCGGAGGTGGGCGGACGGAACGGAAACGGATCGCCTCCCGGAAACCCGCTCCAGGGATTCTCAAAACTGGCCGGGTCGTTGATGCGGATGCGGAGCACGAAGGGCTGGTTGATTTGCGCTTCGTTCAGGAGGAAGCCGCGGGAGGTGTTGTAGAACATCCCGTAGCCGGCGCGGACGCTGGTTTTCGAGTTCGGGCCGAACGGCAGCCAGGCGAAGCCGGCGCGAGGAGCGAAGTTGTTCCAGTCCGAAGGGATCGTTGCGCGCGGAATGCCGGGGTCGTTCGGATACAGCAATCCCAGAGGCGCGTTCGGATAGATGGTCTAACGTTGTCCGGGCTGAAAAGCCACCATTCCGTTGTTGGCGTCCGAGATGGCAAAGTTGGGCTCCCATCGCAATCCCAGATTCAACGTGAAGGTACGCGCCACCTTCCAGTCGTCCTGAATGAAGTAGCCGGTGGTCGCATACCGGTTCCCGGAGCGCAGCAACGACTGTTGCGTGTAGTTGGCCGGTAGTCCCAGCAGGTAGTCGGCATAACCGTTGCCGGCCCGCAACCCGCTGCAGTTGAACGTCTGCCCGTCCGATTCGTTGCTCGCCTCGCGGTCCGCGATGTTGTAGGCATACTCGCCGCCGATCTTGATCAGATGGGCGCCCCTGGTCCAGGTCAACGTATTGCGGACCTCGTGCGAATGGGGGTCGAAGCCGACGTAATTTTCGCCGGTGATCGAATAGTAGCCAGCCACCTGCCCGAGCCGCGGATTCATAGGGAACTGCGGCGTCGCCGACTTCGTCCGCACGCCTACGTAGTCATAGCGGAAGCCGGGAGCCAGTTTGCCCGCTTCGCTCGGATACTTGTCCGGAAGAATCGGAAGCGCGCCCCTGCCGAAGTTCAGGTGGTTGATGGTATCGCTGAACGCGTTCAGCAGCGCCGGCGTGAAGACCTTGGTGTAGTTGA
This sequence comes from Acidobacteriota bacterium, assembly GCA_016871155.1. Lineage (GTDB taxonomy): Bacteria > Acidobacteriota > Terriglobia > Bryobacterales > Bryobacteraceae. The sequence goes on from VFZO01000178.1 coordinate 9,738, forward strand.
CCAGCCCGCGATTGTTCGTCCAATTGGAGAAGCCGTCGGCAAGCGGCACGGTGAAGTTCTGTGTGCCGATGGTGTCGTTGAAGAAATAGCTGACGAAAACGCGGTCGTTTTCGGTGAAGTTGTGGTCAAAGCGTGCCACCACCTGATTGCGGTCGTCGGTCGCCGGGCTGTTGTAGACGAACTGGTTGGCGCCGAAGTTGGAAAGCGGGACGAGCACATCGGCGATGGTCCGGGCGGCCTGCGATTGCCGGGTAAGCGGGATGGCGTGGTTGGGGAAGGGCAGGCGGTTCGCGGTGGCAGGATCGAAAGGCCTTCGTGCCGTTGCGGAAAAATCGCCGGCCCGTTCGGCGGCGGTGGGAACGATCAGGTCCGTGCGCGTCGTCGAGCGCCGCTCGCGCAGCGATTCCCAGGATGCGAACAGGAACGACTTATCTCGCCGGATGGGCCCGCCGCCGGACGCGCCAAACTGATTGCGGCGCAGCTTCTGCTTATTCACCAGCCCGCGGTGCGCAAAGAACGACCGGGCGTCGAGTGCGTCGTTGCGAAGGAAGTCGTAGGCGGTGCCGTGGATCTGATTGGTGCCGCTCTTGGTAACCGCCGTCACCAGCGATCCAGCGCCGCGCCCGTATTCGGCGCTGAAACTCGACGAGAGCACACTGAACTCCTGCAGTGCGTCCGGATTCGGTAGAGAAGTTGCGAATCCAGTGAACACGTCCACGTTCTGTCCGCCGTCGAGAAGGAAGTTGTTGTCAGTGCCACGCGCGCCGTTTACCGAATATCCGGCTTCCTGCGCAAAACCTGCCCGGGCGTTGGCGTGATTGACCGCCCCGGGCAGCAACGCCTGCAACTGGAGCGCGTTGCGTCCGTTCAGAGGCAGGTCAGTGATCTGCTCGCGGCTCACCACGGTACGGATGGTAGAAGTCGCGGTCTCCAGCGCCGACACTTTGTCGGTGACCTCCACGGACTCCGCAACCGTGCCCACCTCCAGCGCGGCGTCAACGGTCAGGGTCTGTTCGGCAGTGAGGCTGATCCCACTCCGCTGCACTCGCTTGAAGCCGTCCGCGCTTGCCTCCAGGCGGTAATCGCCTACCGGAAGCCGCGAGAAGTTGTAGCGGCCTGCCCCATCTGAAACCGTCCGGTAGGATACGCCGGTGCTGACATTCGAGAGCGCGAGTTGTGCACCGGGCACGGCTGCCCCGCTTGAGTCCGCGGCGACGCCGACTACCGTGGCGCTGCCCTGAGCGAACAACGGCACGCCAAGCAGACTCAGCAAGACCGTCGCGAACACTGTACGCATGAATTCCTCCCTGCTCTCGGCCGTGAGCCGCCGCCCGGTCAGCGAAGCCCGAATACAAACAGCCCGCTGCCGGCGGCAATGGCCACACGCTGCTCGCCACCCACCGCGAACGACATCGGCGAAGCCCTCACGCGGCCGCCAAGGCTCAAATGCCAAAGGTCTTGGCCGCTGCGCGCGTCCAGCGCTTTAAAGTAGCCGTCTTCGGTCCCGGCGAAAACCAAGCCGCCCGCTGTCGAAAGCACACCGGCGATGGAAGGAACCCGCAGCTTGTGTTCCCACTTGGCTTCGCCCGTGGAAGGATCCAGCGCGCGCACCGCACCGTACCAATCGCCGGACACTCGTTCGTTGTTGACGAAGCCCCCTTGATAGCGGCGACCCGGCTTGTAGTCCGCCTCGCCTTTGTAGTAAAGGCTTCCGCCTTCGCGCGCGGTGACATAAAAGAGATCCGTCGCGAGGCTATACGAGGGAGAACTCCAATTCGTGCCGCCGGCAATGGCAGGGTAGACGTGATTGCCCTCCGGCGTCGGACCTTTGTCTGGCGCGCGCACCGGACGGCCGTGCTCGTCGAGGCCCACGGCCCACGTCTGCTTCACATACGCCCGGCCGTGCAGAAACTCACCCGTCGCCCGGTCGAGGACATAGTAGAAGCCGTTGCGATTGGCCGTCACCAGCACTTTGCGATTCTGCCCGCGCACAGGGCGGTCAAGCAACATCATGATCTGGGTGGCATCCCAATCGTGCTCGTCGTGCGGCGTGAACTGGAAATGCCATTTGCGTTGGCCGGTATCGGCGTCGAGCGCGACGACGGAGCAGGAGAACAGGTTGTCACCCAGGCGGACATCGCCGTTCCAGTCCGGGCCAGGATTGCCCGTCCCCCAATAGGTGAGGTTGAGTTCCGGATCGTAGCTGCCGGTGAGCCAGACCGATGAACCGCCGGTTTTCCAGGAATCGCCAGCCCACGTCTCGCGTCCGAATTCGCCCGGACCGGCCACCGTATGGAAGCGCCATCTGCGCTCGCCGGTGGCGACGTCGTAGGCGTCAATAAAGCCGCGAATGCCGTACTCGCCGCCCGCCACGCCTACCAGCACCTTGTCCTTCACCACGAGCGGCGCATGCGTGCCGGAGTAACCGGTCCGATAGTCGATCATCTCGGTGTCCCACAGCAGGCGGCCGGTCTTGCGGTCGAGCGCAATGACATGGGCGTCGACGGTGGCGGCAAAGAGGCGGTCACCCTGGATGGCCACGCCCCGGTTGACCTGGCCGCAACAGACCTGCGGCAGTGGCGGCATGGAGCGCTTGTACTCCCAGAGACGGACGCCCGTGGCGGCATCCAGCGCCGCCACATCGCTCGGCGGCAGGGTGATGTACATCACGCCGTCAACGACTAGAGGCGTGGTTTCGAGCTTCTCAGTGATCTTCGCCTGGTAAATCCACTTGATCTCGAGGTCCTTCACGTTCGCGGGCGTCACGGCGGCAAGTCCGCTGTGCCGCTGAGAGCGATAGTCGCCCGAGTACATGAACCAGTTCTGCGGAGTCTTCTGGGCGTCAACCAGTTGCGCCTGGGTGACCTGGGCTACGGCAGCCTGAGCCAACAGCGCCGCCAGCAATATGCGTTGCGTCATTGTTTGCCTCCGCACAAGTGAGCCAGCACGTCATCGATTTGACCCGCGCTCAGCGACTTGGCGAACGAAGGCATCAAAGATTGCTTTGGAAATACGACGTCGGCGAGCCCGCTCCGCTGGAACGAGCGGACTTGCTCCCGCACGTCCAGCAGGTGGATTGTGTATTCGTCCTGATTGTGCAGCAGCCCTTGTAAGGCCTCGCCCTGAGCGGTGCGGACGCGCACTGCGCGAAACGCCCTTGAGATGACTTTGTCCGGTTCAACGATCGACTCGGATGATGTCCCGGGCGTAGTTGAAGGTTAGGAAGGCGGAGGCAGCCGATTCGATAGAATTCGGTTGCTTAAGCTGAAATCCAAACCGGGAGCAACCACCGTGAAGAAACAGTATCACATCGTAACGCGAGCTGACCAGAACTCGGCCGCGGTCATCGAGCAGTTCTGCCAGACCAACGGACAAATTCTTCTACCGCTGGTCGAGCAGATCCAG
>VFZO01000179.1 GCA_016871155.1 Acidobacteriota bacterium
TTGAGGTGGTGCTAAACCACGGGGCCGCGCCAGCGACCCCAACCAGCCGCTTTGAGCGGCTCACGAACGAAGGCCCCCGGCTCTGCCGGGGGATCGTTACTACTGAAAGAATGATCCGAGTTGTGAAATAAGGCGAGACCCCTGTTCCCCGAACGCGAAATGTGATAAATAATACGGCTATTCCTCTCTTTTCGGTGATCGCCGGACAGAGATCAGGAAACGCAGGGTTTTTGGGAAAGCGGCATTCGGCTACGTAGCCTGACGGCGGCGACCAGGAAAGGCAACCAACGATGGGTCTCCTCCCCTTCTTCAGCGGGTTCCGGGCTCTGGGAATCGGGCTGGTTGTGTGCATGTCTACGCACGGCCAACTCTTGATGACGGGTACCGGCGGCATGGTTCGCCTGTTCGGCACGGATTTCGCGGTGCTGGAGTTGAAGGAGCCCCGGAAGGACCTTCCCTGTGAGGTAACTCCTACCAAAACGGCGCAGGTTGGGTTCGACCTGAAGTTCCATGGCGGCTACGAGGTCTCCGTGCCGATGCGAGAGCTCTCCGGCTCCGAAAATCTCCTCACGATTATTTTTCGCGTCGCGCCGCTCGAAAAAACCAACGAGCCAGTCTACTTCATTCAGCGCGTGAAAGTGCCCGAGATCGACGACGACGCCAAGGGCGAGGCCTCATTCTACGGATCCTTCGACATCGGCGAAGGCAAGTACAAGGTCGACTGGCTTATGCGGGACCGTACCGAGCGAGTCTGCTCCAGCTACTGGGATGTCGATGCGAATTTGCCTGATCGCGATAGCCAAATGGCACTGGCCATCGGCGCCGGCAACATTCTCCAGTCCGACACCGAGTATTTCCGCCAGGAACCGCCAGTTGAGCGGGCCGGCGACGCGACCACGGTTAAGATTCTTCTGAACTACGCTCCCCAGAATCCGAGAAGCTCGGCGATGCGGCCGGTCGATACCTCGGCGTTGGTTTCGATCCTCCGCAACATTTCTCGCGATCCGCGAGTCACACGTTTTTCGCTCACCGCGTTCTGCATGCAGGAACAGAAGGTCTTCTATCGTCAGGAAAATGCCGAAAAGATTGACTTCCCGGCTCTCGGCGAGGCCCTGGCGAAGATCCAGCTTGGCCGGGTCAACGCCGCCGCTCTAGCCGACAAGAAATCCGACGTTACGTTTCTGACAAACCTCATTCGTTCCGAACTCGGCAAGGGAGAACATCCGGACGCCTTTATTTTCGCCGGACCCAAGGTCATGCTGGAACACAACATCGAGTCGGAGGCGCTGAAGGAGATCGGTTCGCTCGACGCCCCGGTTTTTTACATGAACTACAACCTGTTCCCGCAGGCTACGCCTTGGCGCGATACTATAGGTAATGCGGTTAAGTATTTCAAAGGAATGGAGTTTACGATCTCCCGCCCGCGCGATCTGTGGGCTTCGACGACGGAAGTGGTGAACCGGATCGTAAAATCGCGTTCGGGCCGAAATGTCCAGAACGCAAACGAGCATTGATGCGTCCATCGAAATAGACACATGGTGAAACTCGCGGTTCCAATTCTTCTCGCTACCGGCTCGCTGGCTTCGTTCGCGCAGGGCGGCGACAAAGCCAACCGGCTGGCTCCGTACGTCCCGACCCCGCAGGAGATTATTGAGCGAATGCTGGAAGTGGCGCAGGTGAAGCCTCTGGACACGGTTGTCGATATCGGGAGCGGAGACGGCCGGGTACTGGTCACCGCCGTGCAGAAGTTCCGGGCGAAGGCGGTTGGCATTGAAATCGACCCGAAACTGGCCAATCAGGCGAATGAAACATTGGCCAGGCTCGGGCTGCAGAACAAGGCCCGCGTGGTCCGCGCCGACGCGTTCAGCGCGGATATTCGTGAGGCGGACGTCGTTACGCTCTATTTGACCACGAGCTTCAACGAGCAACTCCGGCCGAAGTTTGAAAAGTCGCTGAAGCCGGGAACGCGAGTGGTTTCGCACGACTACGGAATCCGCGGATGGAACCCGGTAGAAGTGGAGGAAGTCTTCGCCCACGGCCGCCGCCACAAGATTTTTCTCTACGTCATCGAAAGCAAGAAGAACTGACCCCGGCCGTGTTACGGTAGTGGTTCGCATGTCTGATTTCGACGTTGTTGGCGTCGGGTTAAACGCCACCGATACGCTCATCCTGGTCCCGCGGTTCCCGGCTTATGCTGGCAAAGAGCCCTTTGTGGACGAGATGTACAGCCCTGGCGGTCAGGTGGCCAGCGCCATGGTCGCTTGCGCCACGCTAGGCCTCCGTACGAAGTATATCGGCACGGTCGGAGACGATGTCCGGGGGCAGATCCAGATCGACAGCCTGAAGGGCACCGGTATCAACATCGATCATGTCCAGATTCGCCAGAATTGCGCGAATCAGTCGGCGTACATCGTCATCGACCAGTCCACCGGCGAACGAACGGTCTTTTGGCGCCGCCCGGATGGCCTTCGGCTGGAGCCCCGCGATATTTCGCCGGAGATGATTACCTGCGCGCGGCTGCTCCACATCGACGGGCACGATACCGCGGCCGTCGGGAAGGCAGCATCTATCGCCCGGCAGCACGGAATTCCAGTCACCGTCGACGTCGATACCGTCTATCACGGCTTCGACAAAGTCCTTCCGAACGTCGACTACCTCATTACCAGCTCCGAGTTTCCGGTCCGCTGGACGGGCGAGACCGACCCCTTCCGCGCCTTGATCATGATCCAGGAAGAGTACGGCATGAAGGTGGCCGCCATGACGCTCGGCTCCTTCGGGTCGATCGCGCGCATGGAGGGCAAGTTCCACTACTCACCCGCCTATGTCGTGAACTGCGTCGACACGACGGGCGCGGGCGATGTGTTCCATGGCGCGTTCTGCTATGGCGTCTTGAATGGCATGACGCTTCGCGAGTCCCTGGACTTTTCGAACGCGCTGGCGGCGCTCAATTGCACCGAGATCGGCGCTCGCGGCGGCATTAAGGGGCTGCCCGAGGCGCGCGCCCTCATGGCCCGGGCTGAACGCCGCTCGAACCGCGACTTCGAACAACGGGCGTCATGATCCCGCTTCGCGACACCGAGCCGAGCCATACGTTTCCAGCCGTGACGATCGGAATCATCGGTCTGAACGTGCTCGCGTTTCTCTACCAGCTTTCGCTGGACCGCTATGAGCTCAACTGGTTCATCGCCCAGTATGGCGTCATCCCCACACGCTTCCAGTGGGCCGACGTAGCGTCAAGCGTGTTCCTGCACGGCGGCTGGTGGCACCTGATCGGCAACATGTGGTTTCTGTGGATTTACGGAGACAACGTCGAGGATCTGCTGGGCCACGCAAAGTACCTGTTCTTTTACCTGGCCTGCGGGACGGCGGCCACTCTGGTTCACGTTGCTTTCAACTTCGATTCCCGCGTGCCGACGATTGGAGCCTCCGGGGCTATCGCCGGAGTGATGGGCGCCTACCTGATCAAGTTTCCTCGTTCGAAGATTTTGACGCTGGTCCCGGTCTTCGTCTTCGTGACGACGATGGAGGTGCCCGCATTCCTAATCCTGGCCTACTGGTTCGTCATCCAGTTCTTCAGCGGCATCGGATCGGTTGGTCACTCGCATCTCTCGCAGGGCGGCGTTGCATGGTTTGCCCACATCGGCGGCTTCCTGGCCGGAATCGGCCTGATCTTTCTGCTCACAAAGCGAGACCGCTACTTGCGGCGGCCCTACTCGCGGTGGTGACCGTCGTTTTTTACACTCGTCAGGGTTGCCACCTCTGTGAGACGGCCCTTGGGACCCTCCGTCAGATCCGGCGGGAGTCGCCCTTCGAATTGGAGGTGCGGGACGTTGACGCCGATGCCGAGTGGCGCGCGCTGTACGGTATGCTTGTGCCGGTCACCGCGCTCCCGAATGGCGACGAGCTGCACTATAGGGTGGACCCGGATCGCGTTCGCAAGTCGTTGAAAGGAATGGCATGAACCTCCTGCTCGCGGCCGCCGCGCCTTTTCTGGTTTTCGACCTGAATCACAAGCAATCCGCCGAGGCCTTTGGCGCCAAAATTGTGTTGGAGTCGACGCATGCGGTCTACGACGGAGCCCAGGGCGCCGTGCGGGAGGCCGTCGCGACGATCCGGGTGGATGGCGTGGCTGCGACGCTCCGTTGCGGAAATTATGAGCGCCCGGTGGTAATCGGCAAGGTCCAGGCGGACTGTCCGGTGACTGGGCACTACAATCTGAATTCGACGACCGATCACTGGGGCCTCCGGGCCGACGCCCGCCTGCGCTTCTGGCCCGCCGGCTCGCCACTGATGCCACCGGGCGAGTTCGGCTACCCCTTGCGCCAACGCTGGTTCCTGACGCACACGCAGATGGCGAACGAGCCTACTTACGTCGACCGCGGCGAGAAACGCTCGCGCCAAAAGGTGTACTATCACGCCGGGCTCGATCTGGGCGGCGCCGAGACGTTCGCCGAGGTGCTGGCCGCCACGGACGGGCAAGTGGTTTCGCTTGGGAAAGAGGTCCTCGCCGGGCACGAGAAAGGCACTCCTGTGGCCAAGCGCTACGACGTGATCTACCTGCTCGATTCGCGTGGCTGGTATTACCGCTACAGTCATCTGCATTCGTTTGCTCCCGGCCTCCACCTTGGCCAGCGGGTCACGAAGGGGCAGTGGCTTGGGACCCTCGGTAAAGAAGGCGGCAGCGGCGGCTGGGCGCACCTGCATTTTGAGGCGGTTAGCCGTCAGCCCTCCGGGCAATGGGGCACTCAGGAGGCGTTCGCGTTTCTCTGGGAAGCCTATCTGAACGAGCGCAAGCCGGACGCGGTTGCCGTTGCGCGTCCGCATCGCTATGCCCGCGCCGGGGAAACGGTGCAACTAGACGGCTCGCGCAGCTACGTCCGTCAAGGAAAGCCGAAGTATACCTGGAGGCTCTCCGACGGCCGGCGCGCCACGACGGCCCGGACCTCAATCACCTACAAGCAACCCGGCACCTACAGCGAGATCCTGGAAGTCCGGGACCCTCGCGGAAATTCCGCCTTCGATTTCGCGACCGTCAATGTCTATTCGTCCGATGAGGACCCCATTACAATCAACGCCTCCTATACTCCAGGGCTGGACGTCAAAGCCGGACAAGCCATTACATTCCTGGTTCGGACCTTCGGCAAGACGAACGGAGAAGAGACCTGGGACTTTGGGGATGGCTCCGCCCGGCGGACGACTCAGTCGGATGGCAACTCAGTGCAATTGGCGCCGGACGGCTATGCACGCATTCAACACTCCTACACAAAGCCGGGCGACTACCTGGTGACCGTGCGCAACGGACACGCGACCACACACTTGTGGGTGCCGGTGCGCTAATACCCCAGCTTGACGATGCCGGACTTGGCGCCGTTCACCTCTTCCCGGCTGAACCAGTCGAGCGAGGCCTGAAAGAGCAGGCGATGGTTTCGCTCCCACAGCGCGTTGTGCGAGGAGCAGGCCAGATCGAGAAAGACCTTCGCGCCGGCGCCGTAGTCGTTGTAGAGGGCCTTCACCCGCTCCGGCAATACCTGTTTGTCGAAGACAGGCGCAACGAATAACGCCGGGATAGCCATCTTGCTAACCACCTGTTGGTTCCAGCCCTTCATGGCAACGTTGGGGGCGCGCCGGACGCCTTTGCCCCATGTGGCGCCCACAGGGTCCGAAGCCAGCATGTCGACCCACACGGCCTCCCGTGCGGAGAGTTCGAACTGATCGGGACAACCGAGTTGCCGGTCCCAGTTCGAATCGAAGTCGGCCCTGGACTGGGAGTTGTAAGGAATCGGCCGGGCATCCACGCGTACCCCCGCCCCCGTACGCCGGCGCCAGGAGTACCAAGTGCGAGACCTTACCGCTATTCTGGGCGGCGTATCCGCCCGCGCGAGGCCCGCCGAGCGACCAGCCGACCAACTTCACCTTATCCACGCCGCGCAGCGCGCGCAGGTAGTCGACGACGGCGTCGATATCATTCCAATCGGAATCGAGCGTGGTCACCGGGCCCGTGTGCGAGGGCTCGCAGGTTTTGCCGAAGAGCGCCGTCTGCTGCTCCACCGCCAAGTTGCAGGGGTCGTTCATCGGGAACGGGCGCGTGGACCGGCCATAGCCGGTCATGTCCATCGAAAACGTATCGAATCCGGCGCGGGCCAGAAACGCCATCCAGCTATAGTCCTTGTGAGGCACATCGAATGCGACTTCGGCCGGCGTGCCGGCGCCGTGGATGAACAGGACTACGTTCTGAGCCGTTTTCCGCAACACCATATCCAGCGGAGCCACTTCCCGCACGTAAATCTGCGCCATCTGGCCGTTCATCGAGGGCGCGCTGGATTTGACCTTCACGAAATGCGCGGTCTGAACCAACCGGGGCGTCTCCGCGGCCAGGGAAAAGGCCGCCAAAGCGAGTAGCAATCGCATTTATTCCTCCACATTGGGCGAGTCGCCTCGCATGTGCCGGTAGATCCAGGCTTCGGCGAGCCGTAGTTGCCGTCCCACGGTGGAGACGCTGATCCCGGCGGCCTCGCCGATCTCTTCCGCGTTCATGCCGCCGAAGTACTTCATCTCGACGATCTGCGCTTTTCGCGCGTCCATCCGTTCCAATTCGTTCAAAGCGTCGTCGAGAGCCGTCAACGAACCGTCGTCGCCGCTTACGCCGGCGGCCATCTCGTCCAGGGTCACCGGCCGCAGTTCGCCGCCCCGTTTCTGCGCGTTCTTCGTTCGCGCGTGCTGCACCAATACTTGCCGCATGATGTGCGCCGCGATTCCAACGAAATGCGCCCGGTCTTTCCAATCCAGCCGGTTCAGCCCGGCCAACTTCATGTAGGCCTCGTTCACCAGGGCTGTGGCTTGCAGCGTGTGGCCTTTGCGTTCGCGCGACAGGAAGCCGGAGGCCAGCCGCCGGAGCTCTGGATACAGGAGGCCGGTGATTTCATCGAGCGCTTGGCGGTCGCCGGTTTTCCAGCGATTCAGAAGTACGGTCACGTCGGTAGCCATGGCGGGGCGGTACCGCCGAGTGTATCGCAGCGGAGGACCCGATTAGCGCCGTTCCAGTGTTTGTGTCTCTCCCACATGGCGGCGAAGCCGCTCCAGTTCGGATCGCAGGAGCAGCAGGGAGTGACGGACGGCCGGCAGATCAGTTCTTTCCGCGGCGTCGGCCACGCGCCGCGCGTGGTCGGCGACGGGGTTGGCGTGGATGCGCTGCGCGGACTGCCGGAAGGCGGAAGCCTCCACGCTCGCGGCGCCGCAGTCTCCGGTCGAAACGGCTTTGTTCAGCCGCTCAATGCGCTCTGGCACCAATTGCATGAACAGATTCAGCATGTCGTCGGCGATTGCCAGGTCCCCGGCCCGCAAATTGTCCATGAAGCGAGGGTCGATAGGTGCGTTCGAAGGTGGCGGGATCGTGATCGGCCGCACGTGGCGATCCGCCGTCAAGAAGGATTCCAGCAGGCGGAAAAGCTCGGCGGAGTTCACGGGTTTCGACAGGTAAGCGTCCATCCCCGCGGCCAGACAGCGCTCTCTATCGCCGCTCATGGCGTGGGCGGTCATGGCGATGATAGGCAGGCTTTGCCAGTCTTCGCGGGCGCGAATGCGGCGGGTGGCCTCCAGTCCGTCCATAATCGGCATCTGGACGTCCATCAGAATGGCGTCAAACTTGTGATGCTCCAGCAGCGCGAGCGCGTGGCTGCCGTCGTTCGCCGTTTCGAACCGGTACCCCTTTCGATGCAGCAATCCCTTGATTACTTTTTGATTGATGAGGTTATCTTCCACCACTAGAATGCAGGCGTTCGGCACCGGCCCAAGCTCGCCACGCTCCACCTCGAACTCCGGCAGCGAGGAGGCGCTGGCGGGCTGCATCGGGAGACGGATGAGGAACTCGCTGCCCGCGCCGAGTTGGCTCGAAACGCTGAGAGTCCCTCCGAACAGGCTCACCAGATGGCGCGTAATGGCCAGGCCCAGCCCCGAACCTCCAAAGCGACGGGAGATACTGCCATCAGCTTGGGTGAACTTGTCGAAAATGCAGGGTAATTTTTCGGACGGAATGCCGGCGCCGCTATCGCGCACCGAAAAGCAGAAATACGTATCAGACGAATCGGGCGCCTGTTCCGACCAGACGCGCAGATCGATTTGCCCGACGGCGGTAAACTTCACGGCGTTGCTGAGCAGGTTGTTCAGGATCTGCTTTAAGCGCAAGACGTCGCCGGCGAACACCTCGGGCATCGATGCGCTAATGTCGATCCGGAGTTCAACGTTCTGCTGCTGCGCCTTCACCTGATGCGGCCGGGCGCAGTCCATCACCTGAGGCCGGACGGCGAACGGCAGAGTTTCCAGCACCATACGTCCGGATTCGATTTTTGAGAGGTCAAGAATGTCGTTCAGGATTGCCAGCAGCGCTTGCGCGGACCGTTGCGCGGTCACGAGTTGATCGCGCTGTTCCGGATTCAACGGGGAGTCGAGAACCAACTCAATCATCCCGAGGAAGCCGTTCATCGGCGTACGAAGTTCGTGAGACATGTTGGCGAGGAACTCGGTCTTGGCGCGATTTGCCGAAAGCGCCTGCGCCATGGCGTTCTCCAGTTCCTCCGTGCGCCGCCGGATTCGCTCTTCCAGCGTCTCCTGATGTTCGCGAATTACCTTCTGGTTCGCGTCCAGGGCTTCCACCATCTGGTTGAAACTATGGACGATAAACTCAATTTCGTCGCCAGTTTTCCGGTACCGGATCCGCTCCAGCCGGCCTTCGCGAACGGCTTGCAGCGCCGCCTGCAGCGTCCGTAGCGGACGGACCAAAATCCGGATGGTGATCCACGCGAGCACGCTGGCGACCATCAGCGTGACGCCGAACAACAGGAAGCTCTTCCCGGCGTTGAGCACGCCGAGCGCTGCATCGTAGGCGACAACGACCAGAACCACCCAAACCATCAGGGCGGCTGTAAAGAAGAAGAACTTGGAGGCCAATGAACGATGCCTGGCAGGAGCCAGCGACTTCATCTCCTGAATCGAGGAGAGTCTTTCCACTCTCCTCCATCGACGAAATCGAGGGACCTAGCCATCGGGAATTCACCTTAGTCCGTGACCCAACAAGTTTGAAACAATGAGGATACATGGCTTCGCCGACATCGCCACGACTCGCCACGACGCTCTGTGGCATTCGCCTCAACAATCCCGTCCTGGCCGCGTCCGGCACCTTCGCCTACGGCGTTGAGTTCGAGTCGCTTCTGAACTTGAATCACGTCGGCGGCATCGTCGTAAAAGGCCTTTCCCGCGAACCGATGAACGGCAACCTACCGCCTCGCATCTGGGAGGCCGAGGCTGGCATGATCAACGCCATCGGTCTGCAGAACATCGGCGTCCGGGCCTTCGTGGCCGAGAAACTGCCTGGACTCCGAAAGGTGAAGACGCCTGTCTTCGCCAATGTCTTCGGATATTCCATTGAGGACTACGAGGAGGTTGTGCGCGTGTTGGAAGCCCAAGAGGGCATCGCCGGCTATGAGCTGAACGTATCCTGTCCGAATACCGAGCACGGCGGCCAATTCTTCTCTAGCGATCCCGGCTTGCTGAGCGAGGTAGTTGGCCGCGTGCGGAGGGTGGCCACGCGGCCGATGATCGTGAAGCTCTCACCGAACGTCGCGAAAATCGAACCGCTGGCGCTGGCCGCCGAATCGGCCGGCGCGGACGCCATCAGCCTGGTGAACACATTTGTGTCACTGGCCATCGACGCTCGCAGCCGCCGGCCGCGCATCGGAAACAACTTCGGCGGCTTGAGCGGAGCGGCTATCAAGCCGATTGCCCTCCGCCTGGTCTATGAGGCCGCGAAGGCGGTGAAGATTCCGGTGGTGGGTCTGGGAGGCATCTCCACGGGCGAGGATGCCGCCGAATTCCTGATCGCAGGCGCCAGCGCGGTGGAGGTCGGAACCGCCTCTTTTTGGGACCCTCGGTCGGTTATCCGCATCGCGAAGGAATTGGACGCCTTCTGCGAGAGCGAGGGCGTTGAGCGGGCGTCCGGCCTGACCGCCACGCTGCGGCTACACTAGAACCAATGAGCGCCAAGCAGATCATCTCCACCGAAGGTGCCCCGAAGGCCATCGGTCCCTACTCGCAAGCGGTCATCCATAACGGGCTTGCCTACCTGAGCGGGCAGATCCCGCTGGACCCAGTCACCGGACAGGTTGTTGCCGGTGACATCTCCGAACAGACAGTGCGTGTCTTCGAGAACCTCACCGTTGTGCTTTTTGCCTGCGGCTCGTCACTGGACCGGGTTTTGAAGACCACCGTCTATCTCAAGGACATGAGCGAATTCCCGCACATGAACGATGTCTACGCACGGTACTTTCACGTGAACCCGCCGGCCCGCGCGACGGTGGAAGTCTCCCGGCTTCCTCGGGACGTACGCGTCGAGATCGAATGCATCGCCGCCGTAGACTAGACTCCAAATTGTTTCAAGTGATGATCGAGATGACGATGCGTGAGCGCGCCCCAGTCCTTCCCGCTTAAGGCCCCGAACGCGGCGTGCGGTTGCAACGGTTGGGCCGCGCCGCGCGACGCCAGCTTCTCGATGGCCGCCCGCAGCCCGTCAATGTGTTCCTCAAAGCCGATCTCGCCGCTGACGATGAATTCCGGCGCCGTGGGAGCGCTCTTGGGCCAAGGCAGCGCATAGATGATCAGTTTTTGCAGCGGCCAGTAGCGAAACGGTGTGCTCTTTGGCGCCACGCGAATGTCGCCCATCGCGGCCTGAATGGCCAAAGTACAGTGCTTCGCCGCTTGTGCGGGCGTCATCTTGCCCCACGCCGGGCGTTGATCCGCCTTCAGCGCGCCAATCCGCGCCAGCAGTTCCTTCCGGTCCAAATCGTTCCAGATCGTCTTGGCCATGTTGACAGCATTGTAGCGGGATATCCTAGTCGTGTGAAGCGACTGGCGGTCACGCTGATACTCCTGCCGGCCCTGTTGGCCGCCGAAAAGTGGAAGGCCTATCGCAGCGCGCCGTTCTCCGTCTACACCACCGGCGGGGAGCGCGAGGCTCAAGAGGCGCTCAATAGCCTGGTACAACTGCGGCACGCGCTTTCCGATAAGTTCGGCAAGGACATGCAGCCGGTGTGGCCCGTGGCTGTGGTTCTTTCAAAGTCCGGCGGCGCGCCCCCGCGGCTGGTCCGGGAAACCTACATCGCGCAGGCACCCATCGGTCCGTTGCCGCCCGCGCTTTTGGAGCGTCTGACGCTGCTGCTGCTTGAAGAGAACACGGCGGCGATGGACCCGGCCATGGAGCGCGGCGTCGCGCGGGTGCTCTCGACGATGGACTGCAAAGGACCTCGCGTCACGGTGGGCGCGCACCCGGCGCAAAAAGACCTGGATTGGGCCCGTATGCACCTGCTGCTGACGGACGTCCGGTATAGCGGTACACCGTCGAAGGTGCTGCTTTCAAACTTCGCCAAAGGCGTCGACGGCGATGCGGCCTGGCGCAACACAATCGGCTCGCTGCAGCGAGAATTCGACCTGGAAGCGAAGAAGCATCTGGCCGCCGGCGCACCCGGAACGGCCGCGCTGAACGGCAGACCGTTCGACCCCCGGCGTATCCGCGAAGAGGAGGTGGAGCCCATGGAAGGCCGCCTGCTGGAGGCCGACCTGGCCGGTACGGCGGAGGCCTACAAATCGGCCATAGTGAAGTTTCCCGAGCTCCATGCCGCCAAGGAGGCCCTCGGCGTCCTGACCGGCGACAAAGCGTTTCTGGACGGCGCAGCGGGCCCAATGGCCCTGGCCGCCGTGCATACGAAGGAGTCTTTGGAAAAAGCCTGGAAGCTGAACCCGCGCTGGAGCCTGCCGCATGAACTGCTGGCCAAACTCGAAGACAAGCACTCAGACAAAGCACAACGTTACCGAAAGGCCGCAGAACTAAGCCCCAGGCAAGTTCGCCTGTGGCGCCTGGCGGCGGAGCATTTCGAAGCGTCCGAGCTTCCGGCCGAAGCGTCGAAGATGTGGCTGGCTGCCGAACGCGCGGCCCTCAGCCAAAAGGAGCGCGACGAACTGCGCGAGACCCGCCTGGCGGCCGACCGCAAGCGCGTGGATTTGGAAGAGGCCGAGCGGCGGCGCGTGGAGGAAGAGCAACGCAAAGAACTTGCCCGCCTGAAAAACGAAGCGATCACGCGAATCCGGGAGGCGGAAGCGAAGGCCAACGCCGGCGCCCCGGCCCCGGATCCAGACCGCAAGGTTGTCGATTGGTGGGAGGGTCCCAAGCCCGACGCCCGCGTCAGCGGGGCGTTTACACGCGTAGACTGCTTGCCAGGCGGCAAACTACGGCTGGTAATTGCCGGGAAATCGTTGCTGGTTCGCGATCCAGGCCAGCTGGTTGTCGTTGGCACCGGAACGGTGGACCTCGGCTGCGGCGCGCAGAGGCCGGTCCGCCAGGTGACGGCCGAGTATCTCAACAAGCTCGACAAAGCCACCGCCACGATCGGAGAAGCCGCGACCCTGCAGTTTGCGGCGGCTCAATGAACATTCCGCCCCGCTGGCTGACGATCGGCGTCTTTGTCTTTTCCTCCGCCCTGAACTATCTGGACCGCCAGTTGCTGCCCGCGCTCGTCGAACCCGTTCGCGCCGAGTACGGTTGGAGCTATGAAGACTTCGGAAAGGTTCTATCGTACTTCGCCATCGTCTATTCGTTCGCGGCGCCGCTGATGGGCATGCTGATCGACCGCATCGGCCTGAACGCAGGCGTCACGGTAGCCGTGGGCGGCTGGTCGCTGGCGACCGTGTGGACCGGCTTTTCCTCGGGCGCGCGCGAACTGGTGGCGTCCCGCTTGCTGCTTGGCTGGATGCAGGGGGGCGGAATTCCGGCGTCCGGCAAGGCGATATCGACCTATCTGGAGCCCAGTGAACGGGCGTTGGGGAACGCGTTGAGCAACATCGGAATTTCAATCGGGCTCATCACGGCGCCGCCGCTGGCGGCGCACATGGCGCCGCTCTACGGTTGGCGCAGCGCGTTTTTGGCCGCCGGTGCGCTGGGTTTCGTCTGGATTCCGCTGTGGTGGTTCGCGGCGCGGCGCGCGCCGGTACAGGCGGCCGCTGTCGCGGCTC
>VFZO01000180.1 GCA_016871155.1 Acidobacteriota bacterium
ACGCGCACGTGCTGATGGGGAGTCCGTTCCAGTTCCGCCGTGCGGGACAATCCGGAATCGAGATTTCGGAGGCGCTGCCGCAACTGGCTACTATCGCCGACGACCTGTGCGTGATCCGGTCGATGTACTCCGAACACAACAATCATCCGGAAGGGCTCAACCAACTCCAAACCTGCCGGATCTTTCCGGGCCGTCCCGTGATGGGCGCATGGATCAGCTACGCGCTGGGCAGCGTGAATCGGAACCTGCCGGCGTTCGTCGTACTCCGCGATCCCGAGGGCTACCCGGTAAGCGGGAAGCAGTTGTGGTCAAGCGGCTGGCTGCCCGCGCTGTTTCAGGGCGTGGAATTCAGTCCTTCGGGAACGCCGGTGCGGAACCTGAACCCGTTGAAGCCGCTGCCGCCCGGCGTGCAACGAGAACAGTTGGACTTTCTCGCCCAAGTCAACCAGCGCCACCTGGCGAACCATGCCGGCGACACGGAACTCGAAGCGCGCATTCAGAACTACGAACTGGCCGCGCGGATGCAGTTGGCTGCCGCCGACGTGCTGGACCTCGCGCGCGAGTCCGACGCCACACGCAAACTATACGGACTCGATAACCCGCTGACTGCCCCCTTTGGCGCGCGCTGCCTGATGGCCCGGCGGCTCGTGGAATCCGGCGTGCGCTTCGTGCAACTCTTCTCCGGCCCGGGCCAGCCGTGGGACCATCACTCCAGAATCAAGACCGATCTTCCGAAGATCTGCGCCAAAACGGACCTGCCCGTGGTTGGGCTCATCAAGGATCTGCAAAGCCGCGGACTGTTCGATTCGACGATCGTGCTGTGGAGCGGCGAATTCGGCCGCCTGCCGACGACGCAGAATTCCGACGGGCGCGACCATAATCGCAACGCCTTCAGCCTCTTCCTCGCCGGCGGAGGATTCAAACGCGGTTTTGCCTACGGCGAGACCGACGAGTTCGGCTACAAAGCGACGGTGAATCGCGTGGGCACGCCGGACCTGCAAGCGACGATTCTTCACGCACTGGGGCTCGACCATGTGCGCATGACGTTCTCGCACGGAGGCCGCGCCGAGACGCCAACCGACGCCACGGTTTCGGGGGCGAAGCCGGTTCCAGGATTGTTGTCATGATGCGCTACGGGCTGCTTCCCGCGCTCTGTGGCATCGCGATGGCGCAGGCGCCGCTATTCGAACGCGACGTTCTTCCCATCTTCACGGCGAACTGCTTCAGTTGCCACGGCGGCACAGCGATGGTGGGGCTCGATCTTCGCACGCGCGCCTCGGTGCTGCATGGCAGCCATCAAGGCAAGATCGTGAAGCCGGGCAGCGCCGCCGAGAGTCCTTTATACGAGAAGGTGAAGTCGGAGGCGATGCCGCCGCCGGCGTTCAACTTCAAACTCACGGACGCTCAGATCGAGACTATCCGCCAGTGGATCGAGGCGGGAGCCAAAGGCGAAGAGAAGCAGGCCGCCGTTTCGCGCGAACACACCGAACGTTTCGACAAGGAAGCGAAGCCCGTGCTCGCCGCGCGTTGCGTCCAATGCCACGGCGCGGGCAAACCCGCCGCTGGGCTGGACCTCCGCACATTGGCGGGTGTGTTGGACGGCAGCGCCAATGGACCGGTGATCCTGGAGGGAGCTTCGGACAAAAGCCCGCTGGTCCGCAAGATCATGAGCCGGTCGATGCCGCCTCCCGGGACAAGCCAGCCCGTGACAGAGCCCGAGTTGCACGTGCTCCGCCAGTGGATCGATACGTCGAAGTTCAATGTGCGGCTGGAGCGTCCCGCGGAACTGCGGGAAGCGTTCACTGATGCCGAAGCCCCTCGATTAAAAGACTCCGATCGCCAGGCGTGGGCGTTTCGCAAGCCTGCCGCCGCAGCGGCAGCGCCTCCAGAGGTGAAAAACAAGGCGAGGGTGCGCACGCCCATTGACCGGTTCCTGCTCGCGCGCCTTGAAAGCAAGGGTCTCGGATTCTCGCCCGACGCGCCGCCACTCACGTTGTTGCGCCGCGCTTATCTCGACCTGCACGGGCTGCCTCCCACCCGGCAGGAGATAGATGCGTTCCTCGCCGATACCAAGCCGGGTGCCTGGGAGCGTCTCATCGACAAGCTGCTCGAATCGCCGCATTACGGCGAGCGTTGGGCGCGCCACTGGCTCGACGCGGCGGGCTACGTGGATGTCGCTGGCTTCGATAACGACCTGGTTGGAATGGAGATGTTCGATGGCATCTGGCGCTATCGCGACTGGGTGGTGAATGCGTTCAACAGCGGCAAGCCGTATGACCGGTTTCTTGTGGAACAACTCGCGGGCGACGAACTGACGGACTGGCGCAAGGCCGCGAGTTACTCGCCCGAGACTCTCGATCTGCTCACCGCCACCGGCTATCTACGCAGCGTTTTCGATCGCACCGATCCGGACATCGTGAATCTCCCCGGTGAGCGCTTCGACGTGCTGTTCCATCTCATGGAGAAAGTCTCCACGAATCTAATGGGCCTTACGGTGGGCTGCGCGCGGTGCCACAGCCATCGCTACGATCCCATTCCGCAGCGCGACTACTACCGGATGCTTGCCGTGTTCACGCCTTCGTACAACCCATGGAACTGGAAGCAGCCCAAGAATCGCCATCTCGCCGATGTCTCGAAGGAGGAAGAAAAGCGGATCGCCGAACACAACAAGGACATCGACGTGCAGGCCGGCCGTCTCCATGAAGAGCTGGCGAGGTTGCGGAAGCCAGCGGAAGAGAAGCTCCTCGATGCGAATCTGGCGAAGCTGCCGGAGAACATCCGGACCGAGACCCGCGAAGCTCTGGCGACGGCGGAAGACAAGCGCGACGACGTGCAGAAGTTCCTGGTGCGCAAGTTCGAAAAGCAAGTGCGCCCGCCGGTGGACAGCGTCGACAAGTCGCTTAACGAAGCCGACCGCGCGGCGGTGGCGCGCCTGACGGAACAGGCGAAGACGCTCCGAGGCTACCGGCGGACGGTGGAGAAGATTCAAGCGCTTTGGGACGTCGGTCCGCCACCGGTAACGCGGCTTTTGCAGCGAGGCATGGTGGAATCGCCCGGCCCGAAAGTCGCGGCGGGCGGTCTCGAAGTTCTCGGCGGCGGCGACTTCGCGAAACCAGCGGAGGCGCGCGGTGAGACGACGGGTCATCGGCTGGCGTTCGCCCGCTGGCTGACGAGCCCGGAGCATCCGTTGACGGCGCGCGTGATGGTGAATCGCGTCTGGCAGCATCATTTCGGCGTGGGCATCGTGGCAACGCCGGAGAACTTCGGCAAGGCGGGCGAGGCTCCGACGCATCCCGAACTACTCGATTGGCTGGCGGCCGACTTCATGGCGAACGGCTGGCAGTTGAAACGCCTGCATCGCACGATCATGTTGTCCACGGCCTATCGGCAGTCGTCGCGGTCGAGTGGATCCAGCGCCGCCGATCCGGAGAACAAGCTACTGGCCCGGATGAACCTGCGCCGGCTTGAGGCGGAAGCGCTGCGCGACGCGATTCTGACGGCGAGTGGCAAACTCGACCGCGCCATCGGCGGCCCCGCGATCGCGCTGAAACCGCAGCCGGACGGCGGCCAAGTCCTCGATCCGTCGGCGAAATCGGGATCGGCGAACCGCCGTAGCCTGTACATCGCGGCGCGCCGGAACTATCCGCACCAACTTCTGCAAGTGTTCGATTTCCCGACCGTGCAGGTCAACTGCACACGGCGGGTCAACTCGGCCACGCCGCTCCAATCGCTCACGATGATGAACGATGAGTTCGTCGTGGAGCAGGCGGAAGTGTTGGCCGGGCGCTTAGCGGAAACTGCCGCGGCGGACACAGACGGGCGGATCGAACTCGCCTGGCGGCTGACCCTGGGCCGGCCGCCGGAACCGGAAGAAGTTCGCGCGGCGAAGGGCCATCTGGAAAAACAAAAGCAGGCCTATCTGTTCGCCAACGCGAAACCCGCGGACGCGGAGATTTCCGCGCTCACCAGCCTGTGTCAAATGCTGTTCGCCGCCAACGAGTTTCTCTACATCGAATAGCGCTGGCCAACGTGGCCGAGTTTATCCACGCGGCTCTCACTACGCCAGCAGTTGCTTCACTACATGGCCATGCACGTCGGTGAGCCGCATGTTCCGCCCGCCGTGGAAATACGTAAGCAGCGTGTGATCCAAGCCCATCAGATGGAGGATGGTGGCATGCAGATCGTGGACGTGGATGCGATTGTCCACCGCCGCGTGGCCGAACTCGTCGGTGGCGCCCACCACTTGGCCGCCTTTCACGCCGCCTCCAGCCATCCACATGGAAAAGCCCCTGGGATTGTGGTCGCGGCCGCCGCCCTTGGTTCCCGCGCGCGTGGTGTCGCTCATCGGCATGCGTCCGAACTCGCCGCCCCAAATCACCAAGGTCTGATCGAGGAGGCCGCGGCGTTTGAGGTCCGTGAGCAAGGCGGCGATGGGCTGGTCGGTCTCAGCGCAGTGCTCGGAGTGATTTTCGTCCACGTCGCGATGCGCATCCCAGTTGGCGTCGCCGTGGCCGCCGCCCGAGTACAACTGCACAAAGCGTACGCCTCGCTCCACCAGACGGCGCCCGATGAGGCAGTTCCGCCCGTAGGGCGCCGTCACCGGGTTGTCCAGGCCGTAGAGCCGCTTGGTTTCTTCGTCTTCTTTCGACAGGTCGACTGCTTCCGGCGCCGTGGACTGCATGCGGAAGGCGAGTTTGAAACTGGCGATGCGCGCATTCAGTTCGTCATTTTCAGGCGCGCCGGAAACGGCTGGCCCACGGCCGAGCTTGGCCAACAGGTCCAGTTGCCTTCGCTGTTGCCCGGCGGTGACGCCAGCCGGCGGGTCCATGTTGAGAATCGGGTCTCCGGAAGACCGGAACTGCGTGCCCTGGAAACTGGCCGGCATGTAACCGGAACCCCAGTTCGGCGGGCCGGAGATGGGGCCGCCGCGATGATCGAGCATCACCACGTAACCGGGCAGGTTCTCGTTCTCCGTACCCAGTCCATAGTTGAGCCACGAGCCGATACTGGGAAAGCCTTGGCGGATGAAACCGGTGTTCATCTGCAGCAATCCGGAACCATGCGCGAAACTGTCGGTCCACATGCTGCGGATCACCGCAATGTCGTCAATGCACTTGCCGACGTGCGGATAAAAGTCGGAGACTTCGATGCCTGATTGTCCATACCGCGTGAATTTGCGGCGGCTACCCAGGAGCGCGCCCAGCCGCGACGAACGCAGCTTCAACAGCGCGTCGGTCCCCATGTTGGGCATCTGCTGCCCGTGCCGCTTCACCAGTTCCGGCTTCGGATCGAACGTATCCATGTGGCTCGGCCCGCCGTACATGAACAGAAATATGCAGGACTTCGCCTTGGGAGCGAAATGGGGCTTCTTTTCCATGGTGGCCGCCGCCGCTTTGGCGTTGAAGAATCCTGAGCCAGCCAGGAGATAGGTGAGGGCAGCGCCGGCAAACCCCGCTCCGGACTCCCAGATCATCTCGCGTCTTGTTTTTCCGCACTGTGACATGAAGGCGCCTCGATTCAGTTGAGATAGAAAAACTCGTTGGTGTTGAGCCGCACCAGACAGAAGGGCTCCAGTTTGCCTCCCGAAGCGTTAAGGAAGCTGAGCGAATCGTCCAGTTCGCGGGCCGAGGCGTCGCGTCCCAACACCAACTGGAACGTCCGCGCCACTTGGCCCTTCAGCGCGACTCCGCCTTCGGCTCGAATCCGCGCGGCCAAACCGGCGGCCTGTTGCTGCGAGAACGCGCCGTTGAACAGCGTCAGGGCCTGTGGCCCTGTAACAGAAACTCGCCTGCGCTCGCAACTCACGGTGGTATCGGGCGCGTCCAGCAGATCGATTTCCGGAACCGGCAGTCCGCGCTTGGCAAATATGTAGATGCTGCGGCGCGCCGCCTCGCTGCCGGGTGACTTTCCCCAGCCATCGCCGGGCCTGGATTGCTGCGCCAGAACCGGCTTGGGCAAATCGGGATAGATGCTGGGACCGTGCATGGCCGGATTCAGGCTGCCGGTAACCGACAGCGCGGAATCGCGTATCACTTCCGCCTCCAGCCGGCGCGGCTTCCAGCGCCACAACAGCGACTGCTCGGGGTCGAGCGCGGCATGACGCTCGTTCCACTCCTACGACACGCGGAACGTGTTCGAGCGAAGGATCAGTTTTTGCAGATGCTTCACGTTCCAGCCAGAGCGGATGAACTCGCCGGCAAGATAGTCGAGCAGTTCGGGGTTGGAAGGGCGTTGCCCCATCACGCCAAAATCGTTCGCGGTCGCCACCATGCCTTCGCCGAAATGCCACTGCCACAAGCGATTCACAAACACGCGCGCGGTGAGATGGCCGCCGGCGCCGCTGAGCCAACGCGCCAGCCAAAGCCGCCGGCCGCTGGTGCCGGCCACGGTTTTCCGGGCATCGAACACGTCGCCGCCATGAATGGAGGGAACGCCGGGTTCCACCGTGTCACGCGCCTGGGTGGGATCGCCGCGGTGAAACAGCCGCGTGGGTGGAATCGGCTTTCCGGGCTCCTAATACCAGACGTAAGCGCGAGCCGGCGGCTTGGGGCGCGACGCTTCGACCTCGCCGATGCGGCGGTTCCAGCCGTCCAGTTGCGCGCGTTCTTCGCCGGTGGCGAGGTCGAGCGTGCGTGCATCGAGCTTCTTCTCAAACGCGCCGGCCAGTTTCGCCTGTTGCGCCGAGCGGCGTTCCGGCGCAACGCGCAGCGCCAGAACGGTGGGCAAGGGCTCCCGCCAGGCCCGCGCCTCTTCGCCCCGCGCCTGGAGACGTTCGAGTAAGCCTCGCTTCAGATTCGCAATCAGCTTGCGCAATGGATCCGCCTCGGCCTCGGCGGCGCGCACGGCATCCTCGTACATTTTCAGTTCGGCGGCGGTGCCCACCTGGCGGTCCAACTCCAACTGACCCTTGAGCGGCCGCTGAAGCGGTTCGAAGATCGACAGCGCGCGGTAGTAGTCCTTTTGGCTGAGCGGCTCAAACTTGTGATCGTGGCAGCGCGCGCAGCGCAGCGTCAGACCAAGGAACGCCGCGGAGGTGGTGGCCAGCACATCGTCGAGTTGATCGTACCGGTCCATCCGCTGGTCGGCTGGCTCGTCGTCCCACACGCCAAGCCGTAGAAACGTGGCCGCAATCTGCGATTTGGCATTGGAGTCTTCCAATTCGTCTCCGGCCAGTTGCTCGGCGATGAACCGGTCGAACCGCTTGTTGCTGTTGAACGCGTCGATGACCCAGTCCCGATAGCGCCAGGCGCTGGGCTTGGCGCCGTCGCGTTCATAGCCATTCGACTCGGCGTAGCGGACCACGTCCAGCCAATGCCGCGCAAAACGTTCGCCGTATTGCGGCCGGGACAGCAGGTCGTCAATCAGAGCATCGGTGTACGGGGCGGCGGCTTGCTCGGGGGAAGGCGGCAGGCCGGTGAGCGTCAGGTACAAGCGGCGCACCAGAGTCCGGTCGCTGGCCGTGGGAGACGGCCGGATGCCGCGTTGCTCCATGGCGTGGAGCACGAATGCGTCCACCGGCGAGCTCACCCAGGCGGCGTCCCTCACCGAGGGCTGCGCCGGGCCAGCGGCCAGCGGAAGAAACGCCCAATGCTTTTGCCTCGTAGTGGCCGTAGCCTCAGCCGGCTCATCGCCCAGGGCTCCAGCGTTGATCCAAGCCGCAATCACTTCGCGATCTTTGGACGAAACCTTGTTCGGCCCCATCGGCATCGATTGGTCCGCAAGGCGCTGCTAGAGGAGGCTTTCGGTGGCGGACCCTTTGCGCACCGCCGGGCCTTTCGCGCCACCTATGAGGATCTTGGCGGGAGAGCGAAGGTCAAGGCCGCCCATGCGGGCCGCCTCGCCGTGGCACTGAAAGCAATGTCGGCGCAGTAGGGGTTGAACGTCCTTCGAGAAGTCCGGGGCAGCAGCCGCGGCGGTCAACGGCAACGCGCTCAGAGCAAGCAACAGGGCTTTGGACAATCCACCCCGCCCGTCATTCTGAATCTCCATTTTCCGTTCCGTTTCAGGGCAATTCTACCGCTCCGCGCGCCAAGGGGCAATCCTCCTTCGATTGCGGCCGGTAGGAACTACAAACTACTCGCGGGCTTTGTGGTCACGATGAAGGCAGTGGAGCGCACGCCGAAGCGGTGGGAGCCGACATTGCGCAAGGCGATCAGGAAGAAATAGATCGCGCCATCCAGTTGCAACTGCTCCTGGAGATCGGCCCCAAGGTTCCCCTCCTCTACATCTTGATGGACGGCACTGGCGTGCCCGTCCGGGAGAGCGAAACCGATTGGACGCCAAGGCAAAAGCCCAGACGAGGAAGGATGCCCGATACGCGATCCAAGGATCCACCACCCATGCCGGTGCCATCGAGACCGCCGAACAATTCGGAAAGCGCCTGTATGTAGAAGCCTGGAAGCGGGCACTTCCCGGGGTGCGGCCCAGATCGTCGTTGAGCTCTTCCACGCCGCATCCGTGGGACCCTGGAGTCATTGAAGCTGGCTGCTAGCCTAGACCCTCATCGGAACCAGGCTCAAGGAGTCCGCATGTTCTGGTCCGTCGCCGGCGCCAACCCGATCATCGCGCTCCGCTGTTGCCAGATGAACAACCGCTTCGAGGACTACTGGGATCAGCGCTGGACGGCTTGACTTTCACGTCAAATGTCGTGCACCCCGATCATCCCTCGCCATACGCCGGCTCCCAGATCCACGGCAGCACGTTATTCGCCCGAGCCCACTGCTCCCACAGGGCCGCCATGCGCCGTACCCGCGCGGGGTCATCGGCCGCCCGGTTGTGAAGTTCAGAACGGTCCGCCTCGATGTCGTACAACTCCCAAGCCCCCTGCGGATACACCGCCGTCAGCTTCCACTTGCCGTCCCGCACGGCCCGGCTCCCTTCGTGCTCCCAGAAAATTGGCCCCCGCGCCACCATCCGCCCGCCGGTGATCGCCGTCGCCATGCTTTCGCCCGCAATCCCGGCCGGCACTTGCGCCGCGCCCGCCAAGCTCGCCAGCGTCGGCAGAACGTCGATGAAGTGCCACGGCCGGTGATCGATGCGCGGCTTCTTGCCAATTCGCGCCGGCCATTGCACGATACAAGGCGTCGAGATCCCGCCCTCATACGTGTAGTGCTTGTACAGCCGCCACGGCGTGTTGCACATGTTCGCCCAGGCCGAGCCATAGCTGTGATACGTCCCCGGCTGCCCCATACCCGCCAACTGTTCGGCGCTGGTATGCAAGATGTTCTCCGGCCCGCTCGACCGGTCAAACCCAAACGGATCCCACTCCGCACACGCGCCGTTGTCGGAGGCAAACAATATCAGCGTATTGTCAATCTCGCGCTTCGTCTCCAGATCCTCCAGCACGCGCCCGATATTGCGATCCATCTGCTCCACCATCGCCGCAAAAATGGCCATACGCCGGGCCAGATCGCGCCGCCGGTCCTCGGGCAGCGAGTCCCACGGCGGATTCTGTTTCGGCGCCCATCCATTGGGGGTCGACACGCGATTCGGCCCTACGACGCTGCGCGGCGTCAACCGGTCACCCGTACCCAGCAAGCCCAGCTTGCCGAGACGCGCGAACCGCTCACTTCGCAAAACATCCCAGCCCTTTTCATACACCGGCTGATACTTGTCGATCAGCTCTTTGGGCGCATGGAGCGGAAAATGCGGCGCATTGTAGGCGAGATACAAAAACCACGGCTTGCTGGGCGAAGCGGCCCGCGCCGAGCTCAAGAAATCCAGCGCATGATCGGTAATCGCTTCAGTGGCATGAAACCGCCCGTCATAGCGACGCATCGGCCGGCCCACGGGGCGACGCGTGTATTTCGACGCATCCCAGAAACTGTCGAAGCCATGCACCATGCCGAAGAATTCGTCAAACCCGCGGGCCACCGGTCCGGGCTGGCCGAGGTGCCACTTGCCGCACATTAGCGTTGTATAGCCGGCCTGCTTCAGCACCGCCGGCACACAGGGCGCGGCCTCATCCACGCGGCCCGTGTAACCCGGGAAGCCCGGCCGCGGCTTGCCGCCCGTCATGTTGCCCATGCCCACTTTGTGCGGATGCTGGCCCGTCATCAACGCCGCACGCGACGGGCAACACCGCGCGTTGTTATAGAACTGCGTGAAGCGAATGCCGCGCATAGCCAGCCGATTCAGGTTTGGCGTTTCGATCTCACCGCCAAAGCAGCCGAGGTCGGAGTACCCGAGATCGTCGGCCAGAATCAGTAAGATATTAGGCCGAGCCCGCCGGGTGGTAGTCTGCGCACCGGGCGCCGCAGCAGCCGCCAGCAAAGGAAGAAACTGGCGCCGCTTGATGGTGGTCTTGGTAGTCATCATCGAGAAAAGGAAAACTTCTGCGCTTCGTCCGGACCCGGCGTAGCATAGCGCGGGTCCTTGGCCCGGATGAACAGTTCCCCACCCTGCATCCGTACCTCCATCGGCACCAGCGTCAGCCCTTGTTGGTTGATCGTCTGCGCGTCGGCACGCAAGTCGCGCTGCGCGATGCCTTCGTCCGGTATCGGCGGCACGTTGGCATTGTAGAAGGCCGTGCACCACCAGCGCCCGCGGCGGTCTTGAAACGGCGTACCATGGCCCAGGAATCGCCCGGCAAACTTGCGCTCGCTGTACGGCCCCGTGATTCGATCGGCCACGGCGTAATAGAGATTGTAAGAGCCCTTGCGCATCTGTCCAGTGGACCAGCCGGTGCCGAAAAGCACGTACTTGCCATGAATCTTCCGCAGCAGGCAACCCTCGTGCCCCATCTTTGTAAACTCGCCCGCCGGGCCGATCGTGCGCGCCGGCGCGGCAAACGACTGGAGATCCTTGGCCAACGGAGCAATCTCAGTCGCGCCCCAGATCATCCACCAAGTCCCGTCGTCATCCTGGAACAGCGACGGATCATGGCGTATCCCCACCGCCGTACCCATGGGATGCGACCAAGGGCCTTTGAACGACGCGCCTTCCGTAAGCGCGAAGTTGGCGCCGCGCACGGGCGCAGGCGAAGTGTGCACCATCGCCCAGCGCGTGCCTATCCAGTGCAACTCCGGGGCCCACAACCGCCACTCCCCGCGCGGCATGGCGGCAAACGCCTGGGGTTTGGCCTTGGCCCACACGCCGTCTTCGAGCGAGAATGGCGTCCCCAGCGGCTCCCACTCCACCAGATCGCGGCTGCGCCACGCCTGCATCTGCCAACCGACGCGGCTCTTGGGTCCAAGCCCGGTATTGTACAGTTCCTCCGGCTGGCCCGGGGTCTGTGTCGTGCCGGTGTAATAGTAGTAGCCGTCCGGCGCGGGCACAATGTAGGGGTCGCGCACCCACCCGTGCTTCACCCACACCGCGCGGCGATGCTCGTCAAGCGCCCGGCGAACGTCGGCGCGGTCGATGGTCTCTTTGATGACCACCTCGACCGCTTCTTCACCCGCCGCCAACTTCCATGAGCCGCTTGCAGCAGCGCGCCATTCCACGCCGCGGCCGCTGCCCTGCGTAAAGGCGACGATGGCGGCCCACCGGCGGGTGTAGGAGTCGGCTTTCACCGTCGCCGGCCCCTTCACGCGCCGCACCCGCACCTGCGCGTTGTCGAGTTCCACACCCTCGCTCTGTCGATAGCCGTTCCCGGAGGCAGGCGCCGACGCCGGCTGCTTCAATTCGATTTCGACGATGCGCGCCGGTTCTGGCCCTAAAACCTCCGCCGTGTGAAGGCCCATCGCCGGGTTCCACACCACTTCGCCCGCCTTCCACCGCACCGTCTCTACCTTGCCGCCTTCGTGGACTACCTCCTGCCCTCCGGCATTGAGGTAGATCATCACCCGGTTTACCTCGTGCGTATGCCACCTGGTCTTTACCCGTGGCGGCGCGGCGTGCACGGCCACAACGCGCACCAATTGGTTATCAACCGGCACCGTCCGATCCGCAGGCTTCGGCGAGATCTGCTGTCCCATTGCCATCGCCGCGGTCATCAGCGCCGGCATCATCCGCAAATAGCCCATGATTGCTACCGCCTCTATCCTACACTCCCCGATCTTACCGCGACCCATGAGAGAAACGGTCCGCACCGGGCACTACTACAGAGAATTCAATCTTCAATCGAGGCAGTTTCCCGAAAATGGGTGGGCAGTTGCCCGGGCTTTATACATCCGAGGGAGAGACCTATACATGCGGACTTTTTATCGACTCTTCGGCGCGACACTGTTCGTTGCGCTCACCAGCCACGCCACTGTGCTGCAAACTTACAACACTCGCCCGAGTTGGGAGGCTGCGACAACGGGCCGCGCGGACGTGGATTTTGAAAGCCTCGGCCTTTCTACGGGTTGGTTTCAGAGCTTCAGCACTGCCGCCGGCCTCACCATAGGTGGGGTGAACATCGTCGGCGTGCTCGACGTGAATCAATATTTTCTATGGGCCCTGAATCCGCCGTCCGGCGCGCCGGAAGACTTCGGCTCCAGCACGATTATTCGTGGACCGGAGCGTCGCCCCACCTCTTACCTTTCGATCACCCTGCCAGCGGCAGTCACCTCGTTCGGCATCGACCTGATGACCTACGACCCGGCCGCGCAGAGCTTCGCGATTCTGCTTGACGGCACCCAGGTGGCAACGGTCACCACCGCCGCGCGGCCTACGCGCACCTTCTTCGGCGTCACCACTGATGCGCCAATCACCGAGGTGCGCCTGGTGCTGACCTCCAGCACGAACCTCACCACCCAAGGGCTGTTCGACAACCTCGCCTACGGATCCGCCTCCGCCGGGGAACCGCCGCCGGGCGAAACACCGGAAGTGGGCACGCTGATCGCCACAGGCACCGGGCTGATGATGGTGCGTTACTTGCGGCGCCGCAGCCGCCAGCAGCAGATGGCCTGCCTGGCAGCCGCTTAGGCGCCATCCAACAATTAGTTCATAATCTGTTTCGGATGCAAGGTGTAGTTCCATCTGCCGAGAGTGTCGTGGAGTACGAGGTTGAGCCGTCGCATTTCGGCATCCGTGACTTTGGTCCCTTTGGGATAGTGGTCGGCGATCAACT
>VFZO01000181.1 GCA_016871155.1 Acidobacteriota bacterium
AGTAACGCGCGATCCCTGGAAGTCGATCTTGAGAAGGCCGTTGAACGAGAGCTGAAAGGGCTGGTTTTGTTTGTCACCCATTGGGTGCTGTCCTCCGCAGGGGTCTTCGCTGCCTTCAAACCCCTATGGATATTGATGCGGACGAGCATCCGGGAGATTCGCACGCGCGGCTCAAAACGGAAATGTGGGTTAACCGGGAGGTCGAGCTTGACATGGAGTTTCCGGATAAGTTTCTCAAGGCCGAAAGCATGGAACTGCCCGGCGGCATGCCGGGGCCTACGATGCTCGAAGCGTTGAACGGAGCGGAGTCGTGGCGGGACACCCGCAACGTGCCCACGGGAGCCCACATCGTCATCCGTACCGGCCCGCCCGGCCAGAACGAAAACGATCCGGCGGTGCAGGCCGCCCGCACGAAAGCGCTGCGCGCCCAGTTTCTGCGTACTGTGCTCCTGTATACGCTGACACCGCCCGCCTCCTTCGGCGTCTCCTGGGAATACGTAGGCGAGGCGGAGGCGCCCGACGGTAAAGCCTGGATACTTGACGCGAAAGTGTCCGGCGCAAACCTGCTGCGAGTGTTCATCGATCAAAAATCCAACTTGCCTGTCATGGCGGCCTATCGAGGCCCGCATGCGCAAATGATCGTTCGCACCCAGCGGCTGGAGGGTCCGGCCCCCGCCAAGGGCGACCTAATGAAAGACGCGGAGATGCCCAAGCCGCGCGAGGTTGAGTTTGAGCTTCGTTTCTCCGGCTACTCAATGTTCGGCGGTCTGCTGGTGCCCAGAACAATCACCACCACCGTGGAGGGCAAGATTGTGGAAGAGGTTGAAATCAAGTCGGCAAAGGTGAACCCCTCGTACAAGGCCGGCAAGTTCAGGAAATGATCTGGCTCCTGCGCATTGCAGCCGCCGTGCCGATCCTGGGCGCGGGCGACCTGCGCGTCATCGTGCGGGACCCTTCGGGCGCGTCGTTGCCCAACGCCATCGTACGCGCCGGGGCGTTGACCCAAGACACCGGGGCCGCGGGTGAAGCGCTCTTCCTGAACCTGGCGAACGGCCGCGTCGAGCTGTCGATCGAAGCTCTTCAGTTTCAGCGCTACTCCAACTCGGTCACGATTCGCGCAGGCCGGCTGACCATCGAAACGTCTCTAAAACTCGCCACTCGTCGGGATCAGGCCAATGTTGCCGGCGATAACGAACTCGTTGACCGCTTCGCCTCCGTCCTGACGGAGAAAGAGTTGGAGCTTTTGCCGGACGATCAGGACGAATTCGAACAGGCGCTCCGAGCCATGGCCGGGCCGGGCGCCGTCTTTCGCGTGGACGGGTTCCGTGGCGGCCGCCTGCCGCCCAAGAGCCAGATTCAATCGGTTCGCTTTCGCCTGACCCCGTACTCGGCCGAAGAGCACGACGACGGCCACATGATCATTGATATTGTCACCAAACCGGGACTCGGCGAGTGGCACGGCAACCTGTCGTTCGCCTTTGGAGACGATTCGCTCAATGCGCGCAACGCGTACGCTCCGCGGCGCGAGCCCAGGCAGCTGCGCCGCATCGAAGCGTCCCTGTTGGGGCCCGTGATCAAGAATCGCACCAGTTCCGCTTTCGACTTCTCACGAAACGGCGGCTACGACTCGCGCACCACCGTCGGCGAAACGCTCACCGGACCCTTCGCCCATCTCGTGCGTCTGCCGTCTCTCAATCAACACGCGGGCGCGCGGCTGAATCATTTGTTCCGCAAGAACCATCTAGTTCACGCCGGCTACCAGTTCGACGAAAACGTGCAGGACTCAATTGGTCTGTTCGATCTGCCCGAGCGCGCAGCCGGCTACGCGCTTACACAGCATCAGATCCGGCTATCCGGCAACAGTTCTCTCGCCGAACGGCTGCTCGGCGAATGGCGCTTCCAGGCACAGCGCGCTTCGCTCGCCAATACCTCAAAGTCGCCGGCGCCAGCCGTCATCGTGCAGGGCGCGTTCGCCAGGGGCGGCGCCACGGCCGCCTCCAGCCGCCTGACCAACGGCTATGAAAGTGCCGGCCACCTCACCTGGAACAAGGGCAAGCACTCCCTGCGGGCCGGCGGGCAGCTCGATCATCTTCGCTATAACGGCCGTGACTTCTCGAACGGCGCCGGTACCACAGTCTTCGCGTCGCTTGCGGCTTTTCAGAGGAACCGCCCAGCTCAGACCTCCCGCCGGTCGGCGCCAGTGAACGTTGCGTACAATCAATCGCGAATCGGCGCTTACATGCACGACGATATCCGCGCCCGCAAGGATCTCAGCCTCAGTCTCGGTCTCCGAATCGAAGGCATGACCCAGGTGGAGGATCGTGTCAACCCATCGCCCCGAGCTGGGTTAGCGTGGTCTCCGTTCCGTCACGGCAAAACTACAGTTCGCGCCGGCGGCGGTATCTACTATCAATGGTTCGAAGGCTCGCTCTATGAAGAGATCCTGCGTTTGAACGGCGCGTCGCAGGTCGATCTCATCACCTCGGCTGCCGGTGTCGCGCGCGCAGGTTTCCTCCAACGCGCCGCCAACTGGCGGTTGCCCTACGCCATCCGCTTCTCCGGCGGCGTGCAGCAGAAGCTGCCCGGCAATCTCAGCTTTATGGCCGACTTTCGTCTCGAGCGCGGTCTTCATCAGTTTCGAAGCCGCAACGCCAACCCGCCAGGTTCTGATCTCGGATATCTGCTCGAAATCGAAACCGCCGCCAGAACGCGTATGCGCGGCGCGCTCTTTTCGTTGAACGCTCTTCCGCGCGGGCCGGGCAGCCGGTACTTTTTCAGCGCCTTCTACTTCGCCGGCAAAACGGAGGACGAGACTCCCAACCCGCTGATTCCGGCCTTTGCCAGGGATTGGGGCCCGGCCGAGCAGGACATCCGGCACCGCGTGAATGTGATGGCGCAAGCCTCTCTGTCCAAGCGGTGGCAGATCGGATCGTTCCTGACCTTTAACTCGGCAACGCCCTACAATATCACCACCGGCCGGGACGACAACGGCGACACGTTCTTCAATGACCGTCCCCAAGGCGTAAGCCGCAACTCGGCCCGAGGCGCGGCGTCGCTGATCTGGAGCGGCCGCGTGGCCTGGAGCAAAGGTTTCGGAAAGGCCCGCCAGCCGGGCGGCGGCGTTGTGGTGGTGCAGCGCCGCATCGATGCGGGCGGCGGGATGCCCGACATGCCGCTAGGTGGCGCGAACGACGCACTTTTCAAATGCCAGTTCTATGTGCAAGCGGCAAACGTGCTGAACCGGACGAACCCGCAGGCGTTCTCAGGCGTTCTGGGCTCTCCGCTATTCGGCCGTCCGCTACTGGCCGCCCCGCCACGCCGCTTGGAGTTGGGAACGCGGATCAGTTTTTGAGGTCATTCGGCTCGCGCCAGATCCTGGATGTCCATTACCCCAACTCCACCGGCCGCACCAGCCGTTTCCGCATCCCCGCGCCCTTCTCGAACTCCTCGCGCAGGCCGCTTCGCAGCCCGCTCCGGAGCGACTCCAAACGCGCGATCTCTTCGCGCAGCGCTCCGTCGATCGCGTCCGCGTTTGTCGCCAGAATGTCTTCCCACATCTCGTAGGAACTCAATGCCAAACGCGTCATATCGATCAGTCCTGGCCCTCCGGCCCGCAGGTCTGCCCCGTCTACCGTACAGGCCAGCGCCGTCGAAGTCAGTTGCGGCAGGTGCGAGGTATAGGCCACCGTCCGGTCGTGCGTCTCCGGATCCAGCACCAACAGGTTCGCGCCAATCCGCCGGAGCCAATCCACCAACGGATGGCCACTCTCCCGCGTGATAACCCACGTCCGCCCGCGAAAAAGCGACGGGTCCGCGCTCGCCGCGCCGCGGGACTCCTTCCCCGCCATCGGGTGCCCGCCCAGAAACTGCTCTGGAGGCATCACGCGCGCCGCCTCCTCGCAGATGGCGCGTTTCGTGCTCCCCGCGTCCGTCACCAGAGTCGAAGGCCCGATCGACGCGCCGATGACCGGAAGCATCGCGAGAATTCGCCGGATCGGCTGTGCCAAAAACAGCACGTCCGCCCAGCGCGAAGCCTCTTCCAACTCCATCGCGCCGTCGATGATCCGGTGCTCCATCGCCACCGCGATCGTCGACGCCGAACTGACTCCGCGGATCTCGCCATCGAAGCCCGCGCGCCGCAGCGCCAGCGCAAAGCTGCCGCCGATCAGTCCCACGCCGGCTATGGCCACCCGTTTCATTACGCGATCGACCGGCCCACGGCAGCGGCGATTCCGCGTAACTGTTTCATCAGGTCGCCGAACTGTTCCGGGTACAGCGATTGCGCCCCGTCGCTTAGCGCATGGTCCGGGTCGTGATGGACCTCCACAATCAGCGCGTCCGCGCCCGCCGCCACGGATGCCCGCGCCATCGCTCCCACCAATTGACGCTTGCCCACGCCGTGCGAGGGGTCGGCGACGACTGGCAAGTGTGTGAGTTGCTGCAACACCGGAATG
The DNA here is from genome assembly GCA_016871155.1 of Acidobacteriota bacterium. Lineage (GTDB taxonomy): Bacteria > Acidobacteriota > Terriglobia > Bryobacterales > Bryobacteraceae. The sequence goes on from VFZO01000181.1 coordinate 4,455, forward strand.
GCCGAGATGTCCATGGTGTTGCGTGTCGCCGTCTCGAACGTGCGAATGCCGCGCTCACACAGCAGGATCCGATGGTTGCCTCCTGACATAATGTATTCCGCCGAGAGCAGCAACTCTTCGATCGTCGCCGCAATGCCGCGCTTCAGCAGCACCGGCTTGTTTACGGTTCCCAACTCGCGAAGGAGATTGAAATTTTGCATGTTGCGCGCGCCCACCTGCAAAATGTCGGCGTACTCGCACAATAGCGGAATCTGGGAGCGGTCCATCACCTCGCTCACCACCAGCAAGCCGTTCCGGTCCGCCGCCGCGCGCAGCATCTTCAGCCCGGCCTCGCCGTGTCCTTGAAAACTATAGGGCGAAGACCGCGGCTTGAATGCGCCGCCGCGAATCACCTTCGCGCCCGCGCGGGCCACCTGCTCGGCCGAGATCTCGATCTGCTCCTCGCTCTCCACGCTGCACGGTCCGGCCATCACGATCATTTCCGGCCCGCCGATGCGCACGCTCCCGGCTTCGATCACCGTTCCCTGCGGGCGGAACCGGCGGTTCGCCAGTTTGTAGGCGGACACAATGCGGTGGCACTCCTGCACGCCTTCCAGCACTTCGAATCCAGCCGGGTCGAAATCGTCGATTGGCCCCACGCCGCCCAGAATCGTATGCGCCACGCCCGTCGAGCGGTGCACGGTGAAGCCCATCGTCACCAACCGGTCGATGACGCGCTGCACGCTCTCTTCGCTCGCGCCTTCCTGCATGACTACCAGCATTTACTTCGCTCCCATTCGCGTACGTTGCAACGTACGCATCTCGTCGATGATTCGCTCAAAAATCCGCCTGGCGGCGTCGTTGGGCAACGGTCCTTCGTTCGACGTCTCGATATTCCGGTACACTTCCTCTTCGCGCTTGGGCTCGTAGACCGGCATCGCCACTTCCTTCTTCACCGCGCCGATGCGCTCCACCACGCGAACCCGGTCATTGATCAGACGGACCAGTTGCCGGTCGATTTCGTCGATCTGTCCCCGGCACCCGGCCAGGACGTTCTTCGCTTCTTCAATCGTCATCGGCCCCGCACGGCGCCCTGCTTTAACTCGCGCGCCAGCGCCTCCAATTTGGACTCCAGTTCCGGTGAGGCTCCATGCGCCTCAATGATCTTCACAAACGCGCTGCCCACCACCACGCCATCGGCCAGCTTGCCCACCGCGGCCGCGTCGTCCGCTTTCGCAATGCCGAAGCCCACCGCCAGCGGCAGTTCCGTGTGGCCGCGCATCGCCTCCACCAGCGGCAGCGCCTGAGACGAAAGCTGATCGCGAACGCCGGTCACGCCCGTGCGGCTCACCAGGTAGACGAAGCCGGACGAGTACCGGCCAACCAGTGCCAGCCGCGCCGGTGTCGAAGTCGGCGCGGCCAGAAAGACCGTGTCCAGGCCGGCTTCCCGCATCGTCCGCACATACGGTTCCGCTTCTTCTACGCTCACGTCCGTCATTAACACGCCATCCACGCCGGCTGCCTTCGCGTCCGCGGCCAGCCGCTCGAAGCCATATCGCATCAGCGGGTTCAAATAGGAGAACAGTAGAATCGGGATCTCCGAATGCCGCCGGATCTCCGCCGCGCAATCCAGTACGCCGCGCAGCGACGCACCCGCGGCCAGCGCCCGTTCGGCGCCCTTCATGATCACCGGTCCGTCCGCGATGGGATCGGAAAACGGCACGCCGAGTTCGATGACGTCGGCGCCCCCGCGCTCCAGAGCCGACACCATCGCCGGCGTTCGAGCCAGCGATGGATCGCCAGCAGTGATGTAGGCGATCAGCGCCGGTTCGTTGTTGCCGCGCAGCTCCGCGAAGCGGCGCGCGATTCGGCTATTGCTCATCGAGTTCCTTCAAGTTCTCGCGATAGATGTCGATGTCTTTGTCGCCGCGGCCCGAAAGATTCACCAGGATCACGCGGCCTTTTTCCGATGGTGCCCGGCGAATCGCCTCTGCCACGGCGTGCGAGGACTCCAGCGCCGGGATGATGCCCTCCATCCGCGACAGCATCTTCGCCGCCTCCAGCGCATCGGCGTCTGAGCAGTTCACGTACGTGGCTCGGCCCGCGTCGGCCAACGCCGCGTGCTCCGGTCCGATCATGGCGTAATCCAGCCCTGCCGAAATCGAATGGGTCAGGGCGATCTGCCCGTCCCCGTTCTGCAGAACGTAGCTGTAGCAGCCCTGCAGTACGCCCGGCGATCCGCCCGCGAAACGCGCCGCGTGCTCGCCGAGAGTCAGATTCCGTCCGCCCGCTTCCACGCCGATCAATGCCACGTCCGTATCCGGAATGAAGGCGTGGAAAATGCCGATGGCATTCGAGCCGCCGCCCACGCACGCGATCACCGAATCCGGCAGCCGTCCCAGTGTTTCAAGCATCTGCGCGCGCGCCTCGCGGCCCATCACCGAATGAAAATCGCGCACCATCAGCGGGTACGGATGGGCGCCCAGCGCGGAGCCCAGCAGGTAATGTGTGTTCTCCACGTTCGTTACCCAATCGCGCATCGCTTCGGAAATTGCGTCCTTCAACGTGCGGCTGCCGTTTGTCACGCCAACTACCTTGGCGCCCAACAGGCGCATACGGAAGACATTCAGCCGTTGCCGGCGCATGTCCTCCTCGCCCATATAGACCGTGCAGTCCATGCCGAACAGCGCGCACACCGTCGCCGTGGCCACGCCATGCTGGCCGGCGCCCGTCTCCGCGATTACGCGCGACTTGTTCATCCGCTTCGCCAGCAGGATTTGACCCAGGCAGTTGTTGATTTTGTGCGCGCCCGTATGCAGCAGGTCCTCGCGCTTGATCCAAATATCCGCGCCGCCCAAATGGGCCGAAAGCCGCCTGGCGTTCCACAGCGCCGTGGGCCGGCCGGCGTAGTCCTTCATCAGTGCGGCCAACCCGGCGTGAAACGCCGGATCCTGCCGTGCTTCCGTGTAGGCCCGCTCCAACTCGTCGAGTGGCGCCATCAGTACTTCGGGAACAAAGCGTCCGCCGTATGGGCCAAAGTGCCCGCTTAAGTCCGGTTGCGAACTGGTAATCATGCGGCAAGCGCCGCGGCTACGAATCGTCGCACGCGGCCGTGATCCTTCTTTCCGGGCGACGATTCCAGCCGCGAGCAGGCGTCCACGCCCCAGGGCCGCGCAACTTGAATCGCCGTTCCGACGTTTCCTTCATCCAGCCCTCCGGCGAGCAGGATCTTCCGCGACGCTCCGCGGGCCAAATTCCAATCGAAGGTGTGTCCGGACCCTCCATACAGTTCCCCCGGCGCGTCCAACAAAAAGGCCTCCGCCGGAAACGCGTCCAACTGTTCGACCTGGAACGAAGGCCCCACGCGAAACGCCTTCCAGACGCGCATCGACGCGGGAATCTCCGGCTCGTCGCCGTGCAACTGGGCGACGTCCATACCGGCCTGGCGGACAGTGCGCGCCAGATCCGGCTCGTTCACAAAGACGCCGACCTTCAATACCGGCAGTCCAGCGGAAATCTCCGCGGCCGTCTCCGGCGTTACATAACGCGGGCTCTTCGGATAGAAGTTAAAGCCCAACGCGTGCGCCCCGGCGTCGATTGCCGCAAGCGCGTCTTCGCGATTCGTGATTCCGCACACCTTGACGAAGGTCACGCTCGCAGCGCCTCCAGCGCGGCCGCGGGGTCCTGCGATTTCATAAGGTGCTCGCCGACAAGAAACGCCTGATAGCCAGCGCCTTGCAACAGCCGCACGTCGCCGGCCGAGTGAATTCCGCTCTCGCTCACTCGAACCACCGATGCGGGGATCCGCTCCGCCAAACGAAGCGATGTTTCCAGCCGTACCTCAAAGGTGTGGAGATCCCGGTTATTGACACCGATGATCTCAGCGCCGGAATCGATTGCACGTTCCAGCTCCCCGGCGTCGTGAACCTCCACCAGCGCGTCCAGCGCGTACCGGGCGGCAAGCTCGCGGTACGTCCGGAGTTGTTCGGTAGTCAGTATCGCCGCGATCAGCAGGATCGCATCCGCGCCGCGCGCCGCGGCCTCCACAACGTGGAACGGATCGATCGTGAAATCCTTGCGCAGCGCGGGCAGCCGCACAGCTGCGCGGGCGGCCTGCAAGTCCGCAAACGCCCCTTGGAAAAACGGTCCATCCGTCAGCACGCTGAGCGCCGCCGCGCCGCCGGCCTGGTACGCTTTCGCGATCGCCGCCGGGTCGAAATCCGGTGTCAGCAAGCCCTTGCTCGGCGAAGCCTTCTTGATTTCCGCGATGATCGCCGGCCCATTCGTTTCCAGGGCCCGCCGGAACGAACGGCGCGAGGACGCCGACGCGGAGGCGCGTTCGTCGAGCGCCGGGTCTGGGACCCGCCCGGCCAACTCCTGGCGCTTCCGGTCCACGATGCGCGCGAGGATATCCGGAACCGTTTGCACCATGCGGAGAAAACCCTATCGTATCACTTGCGGTCCAGAATCTTGACGTCCACGCCCGCCCGCATGCGCGCCAGCCACTGCGAATTGCGCTGCTGCTTCAGCCGCTTCTCCACATCCGCCTTCACCGCCGTGTACGGTTGCGGATCCCAACCCATCAATTTGTAAATGTACACGCCGTTCGGCAGCGCCGTTGGATGTCCAAACTCACCCGGTTTCAGCGCCCAGATCGAAGCCTTCGCTTCGCGTGGAAATTCGTCGGTAATTTTCAGCGGGGGATAGTCGCCGTTCTTGTTTCGCGTCACGGGGTCCTTGGAGTACTCCTTCACCGCCGCCACAAAATCCAGGCCGCCTTTCAGCTTCGCGTGAATTTCGCCGCCAAGCTTCATCGCGGCTTCGACGGACTTCTTGTCTTCCTCGGCCGCCGGCAGGTAGATCAGCTTCACCCGCGCCGAAGAATAGAAGTTCAGGTTGTCGTCGTACCCTTTCCGGATTTCGGCCTCCGTCAATTTCAACTCCGCCTGCGCGGCCGCCATCACGGCGTTCGCCTTTGCCTGCGCCAGTATCAGCTCCAATTGCTGCTTGTACGGGGCCCGCTGGTCCAGTTTCTCCGCGAGCGCCAGCTCCGACATTTGCTGCATGAAGCCGATGCCCAGCAGCAACTCGCGCAAATCGTTCTTCAACCCTTCGCGGAGCTTGCCGTCCATCGCAGCCAGGTACGTTTGCACCTGCGCGGCCTGCACCGGTTTCCCGTTGATCTTGCCCACAACGATATTCGGCGCGGTGGCGTTCGGGTTGATCACCTCCACTTGCACCGCGGCCCGTTGCTTGTTCACCCACTCCAGATTACGCCGCTGCTTCATGTCCGTGAAGATCGAATCCTTCACTTTGGCGTAGGGGTCGACGTTCAGCTTCGTTCTCTGGAAAATGTAGTAGCCGTTCGGCAGGCGCACCGGCGCGCTGTACTGCTGGTCGCCAAGCGAAAAGGCCGTCTCCTTCACGAGTTGCGGCAACTCGTCGCTCATGCGGATCTCGTCGAAGTCGCCGTTCTTTTCGCGCGACGCGTCGTGCTTCGAATACTGCTTGACCATCTCCACGAAAGGCGCGCCGGCCTTGAGTTTGCCGTGCACCTCCTCGATCCGCCGCTTCGCCTGTAACTCCTCCGTCTCGTTCGTGAAAGGCAGATAGATGACCTTCAGAAACACACCGGAGTACTGTTTCAAATTTGCGTTGTAGTAAGCCTGCTGCTCGAACGGCGTCACCACCGATTCGATCTCGCGATGCTGGGTGATGGCGTTCGAAAGCAGTTGCATCCGCGTCATCTCCAGTGTTGTACGCAGCGGTTCCTGGACAGTAAGCCCCCGCCGGCCGGCCTCCGCCGCCATGGCGCGCAGCCATCCGATTAGACGAAGCGTCTCCGCTCCGTCGTTCATCACCGACTCGCGCATCTTCGGATCCATCGCGACAAGCAGTTCCTGATACTCGGCCGCCGTGACCGGCGCGCCGTTCAATGTCGCAATCACTTCGTTCGGCTTCGCGGGGTCGATTTCCAGGCGCCGGGCACCTTGGGCCCCGCACGCGGCCGCGAAAACCAGGGCGGCCAGCAGACGTTTCACCATTCCTCCCACTATACTGAATCCAGGCTTCTGGAGCCCGGAGGCGAAAAGCCTACTGCACAGCACGGCCATATTCCTTTTGACGTTGAATCCGGTCATGCCAGTTTCGGCAGGCATCGAGAAAGAGCATCCACGTAGACAGGAATCCCGGCGCCTGTCTCAGAATGGCTGAATTTTCGTTCACATGTAGGGCTCACCGGCCGGCATCGGCTACCATCACAGCCCCCTGGTGCAACGCGAGATCGTCAGGGTGCAGAAAGTATTCGCGCTCACCCTCGTGCGCGACACAAAGAAGGAGTGGGCGTTTTTCCGCAAAGGCGCCGAGGAGGTTCTTTGGGCGAAGGTGGACGCGGAGTACCGCGCCGAAGCGGCAGTAAAGGTTGCGTCGAGCTGTTCGACGCGGCGGCGCGTTTGGCGCGCCACCCGGTGAACCGCTGGGCGCCGCTCAGAAAGTAGCTACTTTCGCAGCCGCCCCTCCCAACGCAAACCGGCTCGTATCAGCCGTGGCGCGCCGATGGCCGGCACTGGCGTGAAGCCAGTATAGAAGCGCCGGTCCAGGAGGTTCTCGAATGCGGCGATCGCGGCCAACTGACCCGTCAATCCGACGCGAGCCGAAGCTTGTACGGTCGCGTATCCCGGCAGCCGGAACGTGTTCAGCTCGTCCTCATACTGCGCCGTAAAGCTTCGCAACCCGCCGCTAAGGAGGAGCCGCCCCTGAGCCCAAGTCATCGTCGCATTCCCGGCGTGTTTCGGGACCTGCGGGATTCGATTGCGATTTGCGAACCGGCTCTCACTGAAGAGCCATGCCGTGTCCAGGCGCAGTGCGTTCCACCGCTGGGAGAAATTCACTTCTACGCCGCGTGTCAGTGCATTGCCGGCGTTCTGCCGCTGCCGCTCGATCAGCGTAGGAGCGATCCGCAGCGTCACATTGGTGATCAAATCCGAAAGCGCCGTCCGGTAGAAAGTCACCGCTGCCGCGCCGTCTCGCCCGAATAGTCCGCGCCGAACTCGGCGCCAAAACTCTTCTCCGGCCGCAGCGCGTCGTTGGCCCGTGTCACAGCATTGCCGGCTCGAAACTCGCGGAACAGTTCGTTCAGCGTCGGTGCGCGAAAGCTGCGATACACGGTGCCGCGGGCGCGCCAAGAGTTCCGGCCGGCCACAATACCGCCCGCCGGCGAGAGAAACGCGCCCTGTTTGCCGGCGGCGTGAACGCGGCTTCCGGCGAAAAACTGCACCGGCCCGGCCTTTACGTCGCCCTGCGCGAACACGCCCCGCTGCCACTGCACACCGCCGCGGTTGCTCCGGGTGTTCGCCGGAAGCGCCGTTTCCAGGCTATAGCCTTCCACCCGCGTGAAATCTCCGCCGAACAGGCCGTGATAGCCGCTGCCGTTGAGGCGGAATATGCCGGCGCCGCCCGTCACCTCGGCGGGTACGGTTTGCCGCATCGTGAGCCGTTCGGTCCGGCGGTCGGCCGCGATGGCCGAGAACACCGCGCGATACTCCTCCCGCCCATGCCAACTGGAAAGCGAAACATTGTGCCTGCCCATTTCGCGGAAATACTGCGCCGAGAGTGTGCCCAAACTTGTCGAATTCCGCACCGCAACGGTACCGTTCGCACGGTCCTCCGCCAGGGCATCGAACTTCATGAACAGACGGTCCTTGGCCCCGATGTAGTCCAGGCGCATGTCACCGGCCGCGAAGTCCACGCCGGCGCGCGAATCGACAGTGCCCCGGCGGCCCGGCTCGATAATGTAGTAGCCATCCGTGCGGAACGCGCGGCCCTGCGTGCTGGCGGACCAGCGAGGCCGCAGATGGCTCATCCCCCCCGACACCTGGTGCGTGTTGTTGTTGCCGCCCTCATAGGACCCATGCACCCGCCACGGTTCGGCGGGCCTGGAGAAGAGCGCGATGGACCCCCCAATCGCGCGGTCGCCGAATACACTTGTCGATGCGCCGCGCACCACCTCCACCCGCTCCAGATCCTCCGGCGAAAAGCGCGTCCAGTACACCCAGCCGCCAAACGGATCGTTCGCCGGAATGCCATCCCAAAGCACCAGCGTGCGCGAAGCGCCGGATGAACCAAGGCCTCGCAGCGAGATGCCCTGCGTCGTGGGATTCGCCACCAGGCTCGACGACCGCCGGAACAAGGTGAACCCTGGAATCGATCGAAGCCGGTCGTCGACGTTCACACCGGGATTTTCTTGAATCTCAAGCTTGGTCAGGGAGGTGATAGACGCGGGCGCTTCCGCGCTGATCTTCTCGTTTACCGTGATTTCGGTCCTCACCGGGTCGATTGTTTTGTCAGGAGGCGCTTGCGCGAACGCAGCTAGAGCGGCCGCCAGGAGGAGAATTCGCATGCGTATG
>VFZO01000182.1 GCA_016871155.1 Acidobacteriota bacterium
GATTGAAGACGTACCTGGCATTGGCAAAACCACGCTGGCGAACGCGATGGCGCGCGCGGTGGATTGCGGATTCCACCGGCTGCAGTTCACCGCCGACATGCTGCCGGCCGATGTGACGGGCGTGAGTGTTTTCAACGCCCACACGCAGGACTTCGAGTTCAAGCCGGGCCCGGTGTTCACCAATTTTCTGCTGGCCGATGAGATCAACCGGGCGACGCCGCGCACGCAGTCCGCCCTGCTGGAAGCGATGAACGAGGGCCAGGTGTCCGTGGACGGCGTTACGCATCCGTTGCGAAAGCCTTTCATGGTGATCGCGACGCAGAATCCGCTGGAGCATCACGGAACCTATCCACTTCCCGAGTCGCAACTGGACCGGTTTCTGATGCGGCTGCGCATCGGCTACCCAGATTCGGCCAGCGAGCGCGAGATTTTACGGCGCGGCCCGGGCGACCCGAATTCACAGGCGCCACCGATTCTCACCGCGGCCGACGTTCTGGAGTTACAGGGCCATAGCGAGGCGGTACGCGTGGACGACGCGATCGTCGACTACATCCTGGCGATCGCGGAGCGGACGCGCAATCACGAGTCGCTGAGCCTCGGGGTGAGCCCGCGCGGGGCGCAGGCGCTGTACCGGGCGGCGCAATCGATGGCGTTTCTGGATGGACGAAGCTTCGTGACGCCGGACGATGTGAAACCGCTGGTGGCCCCGGTGTTCGCGCATCGCGTGGCGCTGTCCTCCCGGGCGAACGCGGCGCAGCGCGGCGGCCAGGCCGCGGAGCGAATTCTTTCGGAGATCTTGACTCTTACCGAAGTGCCGCTTTAGCCGCCGAAATAGCGGCGCAGCTGGCGCTGCGGAACCTTCTCAAGGTCGAGGAGAACCAGACCATCGACGACATTGGCGAATTTGGCGTCCAAGTTCCAGCAGAGAATCTCGGCGCCCAAATTGGCGTACTGACGCAGCAGCACCGGAAGTCCCGCGCCATCCGGTTCCAGCCGGCGAATCCTGCCGTCGAGGCCGTCGAGAGTCCCCCCCTTCGACTGCCCCCAACGCAGCGCGTGGGTCAGCGGATTTCGCGGGTGGAACCCGCGGCGCCACGGGCTGAAGTGCGCCATGATCTCAACGCGGGACGCGGGACTGTAACCCGCACTGACGCTTACTGGACCGTACAGATAGCGGCACCCGGTCTGTTCCTTCACAAAGTGACCGATGCCCTTCCAGAGCAGCAGCAACGGCAGAAACTCTTTCTGATAGGCCGCACTAACGAATGAGCGGCCCAATTCCACGCCGTGTGCGGCGATCGGCCGCCATGATTTCGGCAGATGGAACAGCGTCGCGGTGTAAGAATGGGCTGGATTTTTCGCCAAACGGTATGCGCCGGCGAGTTCGCGGTTGCCGGCGTGCCAGACGAACAAGTGGTGGAAGTGCTGATCGAACCCGTCGAGGTCGGCGGCGCGGCCCGTGCCCTCGCCGGCAGCACGGAACGTCACTTCGCGAAGCCGGCCGATCTCGAGCAGCGCCTCCGGAATGCGGTGCGCGGGTTCCAGGTAGACTCGATACGGTCCGGACTCGAGGATGGGTTGGAGCGCGCCGATATTGCGCTCCAAAGCGGTCGGCGCCATCGGCGGGGCAATGGGTTGATGATGGATTCGCGGAGCGAGTGCGTAAACCTTTGAACGCAAACTGCGCGTGAGGCCGTCGGCATCGGCGAAGCGCTCCACAGAGACGGGATCGCCGACGACCGCGTGAATCTGGTGGCGCCGGCGCGCAAGTAACTCCGACGGCAGCAGCAGGGTCCGAAGCCCCGGATGCAGCAGGCCGGCCATTTGGAACACGGCGCGGTTCCGGCCGTTGAAGTAGACCGGCAGCACTTTGGCGTTCGCGCGGAGCGCCAGGCGGGCGGCCATGGGGTTCCACTCGGCGTCGGAGATTTGGCCGAGCGGAGCGCGCATGGCGGACACCTCACCGGCCGGGAACACCACGAGCGCGCCGCCGTTCTGCAAGTGGGTAATGGCACGGCGCACGGGGCCGGTGTTCCGCGCTTCGGCCGAACCGAAGGGGTCCACGGCGATGATGCGCGGGCGAAGTTCCGGAAGTTCGGCGAGTAGCGAATTCGTAATGAAAAGGACATCGTTTCGAACCGTATCGAGCAGAGCGCCGAGTATGGGCCCCTCGATGATTCCGAACGGATGGTTCGCAACGACTACCAGCGGGCCCGCGGCGGGAATGGCGTCCAGGCTGCCGGTCCAATGCGGCGTCAGTTCGAGTTCATCGAGGACGCGCTGATGGATGCAGACCCCGGGCCGGCTTTGCGCGTTCCTCCACAGACCGCGGACCGCATCCAGTTGGAGTACGCGGCCAACCACCGGAGGTAACGTGCGTGGATTCATAACTTCGCCCCCAAGATAGGCCGCAGGCGGTTACAGGCTGATGACGGATCGCCGTAAAACACTTTCTAACGAAAATGTTCGCCGGATATTCACCGATACGTGGCGTTGTTGCAACGGTAAACCCGTTAGCCTACAGCAGGGAGGACTCTTGACCAGCCAACTGTACTTTCACTGGAAGCAGCCGCGAATCGCCGAAGGGTTCGCGACTGGCGTATCGTTGCACGGTCACACCTTGCATTCCCAGGAGTCGCTAGCGTTCATTCCACGATTCGTGAAGCACATGCCGGCGCTAGAGAGGGAGATGCACCGGTTGAAGGCGGTGTTTCAAAAAGCGAATGGGTATCCGTTGAATTTCAACAACGGATGGTGGACGCCGCCGATAAGCGCCGCGGGCGCGGTGCGGTTGGAGTCCAAACAAATCGAAGAGTTGGGACTGGCGCCGATTGTTTCGATCACCGACCACGACAATCTGGACGCGCACCGGATGTCGGAGACAGCGTCGGTGGAGTTGACCGTGCCGCTGGGGTCCACGTTCCTGCATTTGGGAATTCACGGTTTGCCGGTGGCGAAAGCGGATGAGGTGCTGAACTACGGTTCCCATTCCGCGGCGTTGATGGGATGGCTGTCGCGGTTTCCGGAAGTGCTGGTGGTTGTGAATCACCCGCTTTGGGATGAGGCAGACGCGGGCACGGCGCGGCATCGCGCCGCGGTGGAGCGGTTCCTGGCGATGCACACACGCGCGATTCACGCGTTGGAGCTTAACGGCCTCCGTCCGTGGAAGGAGAATCACGCCGTAGTGCAGATGGCCGAAGCGTGGGGCCTGCCCGTGATCAGCGGCGGCGACCGCCACGGCATCGAGCCCAACGCCAATATCAACTTGACGAGAGCGGCGAACTGGAACGGCTTCGTGGAAGAGATCCGGTACCGGCGAGAAAGCCACGTGCTTTTCATGCCGCAATACCGCCGGCCCTTCCGGCTGCGGATCCTGTCGAACCTGATCGACATTCTGCAGGATCATCCGGCGCACGCCTTCGGTTGGAAGCGTTGGAGCGAACGGGCGTTCTATAGAACACCAGATGGCGACGTTCGATCGCTGGCCGCATTCTGGACAGACGGGGAGCCCGGTGTGATTCGCGCGTTCCTACTGGCGCTGCAAATGGCGCGGACGACGGGGAATTTCGTGCCGATCCGGATGGCGTCGAATCTCCTGCAGGAGTGCCGTCCGTGACTGCGAGGGTCGCCGTCTTTGCCAACTGTTTTCACGAGGTGAACGGCGTGGCGCATACCAGCCGCCAGTTGGAGCAATTCGCGGCGGCCAGCGGACTGCCGATGTTGAGTGTTCACGCCGGGCCGGAAACAAGGTTTGGAACGACGGCCCAATTCAGCGTTGCGAATTCCAGCGCCGGCCGCCGTTGCTGCGGTTGGACAGCGACATGTTCTTCGACCTGTTGTTTCTGCGCCGCCATCTGCGGCAAGTGGAGCAGGCGTTCCGCGAGTTCGCGCCATCGGTGGTACATGTGACCGGACCGAGCGACTGCGGAATGATGGGGATGATACTGGCGCACAGGCATGAAATTCCGTGCGTCGCTTCGTGGCACACAAACCTGCACGAGTACGCCGTGCGGCGCCTGCCGGGCTGGGCGTCTTTCACCAAACCTTTCGTGGAGCGGCAATCGCTGAACTTGCTGAGCCGCTACTACGGCTGCGCCTCGCAGACGCTCGCTCCGAATCCGGAGTTGGTGAGGTTGATGGAGCGATTGACCGGAAAGCCGTGCGGTTTGATGGAACGCGGCGTGGACACGGAGTTGTTCCATCCGGCCAAACGCACCCGTGGCGACTATGAAGAGTTTCGAATCGGCTACGCCGGCCGGCTGACGCCCGAGAAGGACGTGCACTGTCTGGTGCGCGTGCAGGAGCGGTTGAGTCAGTTGACGAAGCAGCCATTTCACTTCGCTATCGCCGGCCAGGGCGGCGAGCGCGCGCACCTGGAAAAGCATCTGAACAACGTGACGTTTCTCGGAGTGTTGCGTGGCGAGACGCTAGCGCGCGCCTACGCCGGGTTCGATGCGTTGCTGTTTCCGTCGCGAACCGACACCTTCGGAAACGTGGTTCTGGAAGCGTTGGCCTCCGCTGTGCCTCCGCTGGTCAGCGATTTGGGCGGGCCCAAGTACTTGGTGGACCATTGCGAAACCGGATTCGTCTGCGGCGACGACGAGGAGTTCGCGGTACGCCTGAAGGAACTGATGGAAGCCCCGGCCCGCTTGACCGGGATGCGCATCGCCGCCCGGCGGGCGGCCGGGAAACGTACGTGGCCGGCCGTGTTCGAGAGGCTCTACAACACCTATTCAGCGTTGGCGGGATAAGATGACTCCTATCATGAAACGAGTCCTCAGCCTGGTTCTCGGCGTCAGCACGCTTCTGGCGCAATACTTCCCTCCCCCTGATTCGAAGGGCGGATGGCGGACGCACAGCGATCCGTCGAAGACCGGCGTCGACATGGCCAAGCTCGATGCCGCGTTTGCCTACACGCAGCAGACGACGCCGCACGGCGGTCTGCTGGTGGTGAAGAACGGGTATCTGGTCTACGAGAAGTATTTCGGGCGCGGTCATCGAGAGGCGTTGCCGGAGTTGGCATCGTGCGGAAAGGCGTTCACCACGGTCGCGCTCGGAATGCTCATGAAACAGAAGCCCGGCTTGTTTCCGGAGGGGCTGGACACGCGCATCTTCAACGCGAAGTTTCTGCCGGCCGAGTACTTCCCGCAGGAGGACAAACGCAAGGAGGCGATTACGCTTGGGCAGGTATTGTCGATGTCGGCCGGAATGAAAGGGACGAACCCGGTGTATGTGAAGGGCCAGAGGCAGACGTGGGAATCGCCCACCGAGGACAACGGACCGTATTCGACGACGGACGCCTTCGCGATGAAGCAACCGCTGTGGTGCGCGCCGGGCGACTGCTACTCCTACTCGACGGCTTCGAGCCACATTCCGGCGATCCTTGTCCGGACGCAATCGGGAATGGAGATGGAAGACTACATGCGAAAGAACCTGACGGCGCCGCTGGGATTCGGCACGTGGGGATATGCGATGTACCGGCCAAAGCTGAAGGGCGGGATCGATACAAACGGCCGCATGTTGCATACGCCCGGCGGAGGATCGATCGCGGTGCGGTCGACGGACATGCTGCGTTTCGGATACCTGATGCTTCACGCGGGGCGCTGGGGGAAGAAGCAAATACTCGACGCGGAGTTCGCCAAGATGTGCGGACGGAGCGTGAAGTATAACCCGCACTTCACACACAGCTTTAATTTCAACGTCAATGACGACGGGCACTTGAGCGGTGTCCCGAAAGACGCGTACTGGAAGGGCGGCGCGGGCGGATATGCCATCTACGTGGTGCCGTCGCTGGACCTGGTGATCTGGAAACTCGGCGGGAACACGAGCCAGTACGATACGGCACTAACGCGGCTGCCAGTGAGCTACAAGCCGGATGCGTCCCGCGACGATTGGAAGCCCGCGGGCAATATTGGCGACGCGACCGGAAAGACTCTGCAGATGGTTGTGGCGGCACTGGGGCAATGACGTTTCCGAACGAGTTTCGCGACGCGGTGCGGATGCCGCGGGAACTTCCCAAGCCCATTCGAGGCGACACGGACCGGCTGCGCTGGTTCGCGCGCACGCTGCGTCCCGAAGTGCGTAAGGCCGGGCTGGCGGCGCTGGAACGGACGATGACTCCGTACCTGCGCGCTGTCCGCACACGCGTGGACCCGGAGACGATTCACGGAATGACTGCGAACTATTCCGAGACGCTGCCGAAATCGCTGCACAACAACACAGTGATGCTCAACAACGCCCGCACGGCGGCGTACCGGGCGGCGCAGAGTATCGGACTGGTGGAGTTCCTGACCTCGGGGTCGCTGAAGGAGTTCGCCGAGACCGTATCCGGGTTCTCGCTGGAGCAGGGCCCAGGTTTGCAAGTCATCTGCTACAAGCCCGGAGACTACGTGGGGCCGCACAACGATCATCATCCGGAAGAGGCGCATTTGCGCGACGGGTACGTCGACCTCCAGATCACGCTTTGCAACGACCACGTGGAGCGGCAGTATCTACTCTACGAGCGCGACGGCTTTTTCAATCAACAGGTGAACATCGGAATTCCGTCCGGCGTGAGCGTCTCGATGCTGCCGTTCTGGCATCAGGTGACGCCGATGGTTGGAAAGAACGAGAACGCGCGGCGTTGGCTGCTGCTTGTATCCTTTGTTATTCGCTAGGAACGGCGTCGCGAATCTTGTTGACAAGCTTCCGGTAGGACAGCGCGCCGAGCGAGGAGAAGGGCAGCCAGGCACCGTCGCACCAACTGGAGTAAAACCAGCGCGCGAGGATGGCGATGTGTTCCTGGCGTTCGCCGGAGGTACGCGGTTTTGGCCGCATGTTTTCGACCATTTCCTTCAAGCGCCGATCGAGCGACACCGGATTCCCGGCGTTCGGCTCGACCTGAAAATGAACCGGTTCCTGCCAGCAGCCATCCACAAGAAACAGGAGCAGGACGTGCGCGGGCTGGTTGCATTTCAACACGGCGACACCAGAGACGGCGGTCTCGGCGAGTTCACTGGGCAGCTTCCAGACAGCTTGGATTTTCTCCAGACGTTTGTGCTGGCGAGCGGCTTCTTCGAACTCCAGATCGGCGGAGTGGCGATCGCGCATGCGCTCGACCGTCTCGGAAAGCGACCTGCCTTTGGTTTCGACGAAGTCGACAAAGCGGTCCACTTCCGTTGCGTACTCGCCGGAGGAAACGACCTCCTGACAAGGCCGCATGCACTGGCCCATCTCTCCATAGATGCAGCCGGGATGGCCGGGATCGGGATCGAGATCCTCCTGGCAGCGGCGTAGTTGAAAAAGATCGAGCGCGGCCTGTTCGAACGACTCCGCGCTGGCGCGCGTGCGGAACGGCCCGTAGGAGAGACCGCGCCCGCCGATGCGCGTGGTGATCTGCGTGCGAGGAAACTCGTTGGCTGTGAACAGGCGCAAGAACACCGGCATTTTGATTTTGCAAAGGCGAAGATAATCTTCCGGGAAATGTTGTTTCGCCAGCGTGTAGAACGTCAGCGAGGACTCCAGGCGCGTGACAGTGGGCCAGTAGTCAAGCCGATTGACCACGCCGCGAAGATTGAGCGCGGCGCGAAAGCGCTCCTGCGATTTGAGAAGACGCCGGACACGGCGGCCCAACAACGCGGTTCGGGAGAGGTATGGACGTCCGGCGGCGGCGTGCAAAACGAATACGGCCGGAGTATCGGGTATGCCTTGCAGTAACGCATCGAGCTCCGGACCGGGAGGCGGAACCGCGATCGAAACGGGCTCACTTCCCATAGATGGCGAAGTAGCCGCTCTCGGAGAGAGGCTCTACTTCCTTGACGCGCAGGTTCTCCTCGACGTGATTGGCGTTGGCCATGCCGACGAGGGAGGCCGTAATTCCCGGCGTGGAGCGCGAGAACTGAATGGAGCGTTGGGCGTCGGTGGTCAGGCCCTGGAAATGAGTGGCAAGCTGATCAGGCAGGCCGCGGGTGAGGCGCCCTTGTAGCACCGTCGCCGAACCGATCACTGTGAGGCCAAGCTGCTGTGCCGCGAGCAAAGTGGAGGTTCCGCCGTATTGATTGCGCAGGGAGAACGCTTCGTGCATGGCGAGGTTGAACGGAAGTTGGATAAAGCGGAAGCGGTGTGCGGAGCCGGCAACCTCCTTGGCAAACAGCACCAATTGCTCCAGATTGAGCGGATTTTCCTTGGTGCGGTAGCCGTTCCAAGTGGCGGTTCCGTAGAAACGGATGAGGCCTTGCTGGCAGAGGGCCTCGCAAGTCTCAATGGCCGTGCGCATCTGAGCGGCGAAGTCCGGCGCGGCGGACTGCGTCTCCGGATTGTGGAGGTAGAACACGTCCACGACGCTGGTGCCGAGGTTTTTCAACGAAGCATCGAGGTTTTCGCGCAGGAAATCGGGATCGAGACTGTGGCCATTGCGTTCGATGTGGTACCCAGCCTTTGTGCAGAGCACCAGTTCGTCCCGGTTGCGCCCTTGGATCGCGCGGCCGACACACCGTTCGGAGCGCTCCAGGCGATAGTTCCGCGAGGTGTCGATGAGGTTGATGCCGCCGTCGATCGCCTTTGAGATGGCCTCGGTGTAGGCGTCGTCGGTCGCGTCGTCCATCGCGCCCAGATAGGTTCCGATGCCGAGTGAACTCAGCCGCATTCCCTGTGCCTGCCGGTAGAAATGGCTCATTGGATCCAGCCGAATTTTCGCAGCGTGGATTCCGGCTCCTCCGCATCGAAGCGCGGGAGGCCGGCCTTCATTCGGCCGTTCTCGAGGACGACTCCGTAGGGCGGGTCTCCATGTGGGAACAGCTTCTTGAGCGATTCGTGATCGGGAGAGTTCTTCCCCTTCAGACTTGTGGAATCCATGAAGTATTGAGCGAACTGCGGCACCCGCGTGGGAAGGCCGATCACGCGAACGTCCTTCCAAACGTGCTTTGCCATGCGGCGCGCGGCGGCATCGCAATGCGAACACTCGGGATCGTAAAAGTAGAGCAGCACTCGGCCCTGCTGCAGTGAGAAGGGCTCCCCCTCCACGGTAATCGTGGCGGGCGCCTTGGTTCCGCTTTGGCGGGATTCGGTGATGCCGTACGCGACGCCTGCGAGGGCGAGCACACATCCCAGGATCAGCGACATCGCCCTGAATCCGGCGGCGCGCGGGGCCCACAGGCCGGCCAGCGCGGCCATGCCGATCATGGCGCCATCGCTCCAGAAAAACGCCGGGCCCACGGCGCGTTCCAGCCAGGGAAAACAGGTGCAATCCATGCCTTTCAATGCCGTATAGTTCCAAGCCATGTAGACCATGAAGGCGAAGAGCATTCCAACGCACAGCAGCGCGCCCCAGCGCCGGAATTTTGGAACCAAAATCAAAACGCCCGCGAAGGTCTCGGCGATGCCGAAGAAAACGGCGGTCAAAACACTCAAGCTGCCGGGTACCAGCATCTGGTTCATGCGCGTGGCGGCGCCGAGATGGTCCGTGAGTTTCCACAGCCCCGCTCCGAGGAAGAAAATGCCGATGGAAACGGCGCAGAGCCAGGCGGCCACGTTCTTCCATGCCGGCAGTTCCAGCGAGACCGGCGCCGGAGAGGCGTGTGCCATACTTTCTTCCATGCTCCCTATTTTAGCGGCGTTGACGGCGTTCGTGGCCAGCACGCAGCCGGCGGACGTTGCGATTGTGAACGCCCGCATCTATACGGGAAAAGGCATGGCGAAGGCGATGAGCATTCGTCAGGGGCGCATCGCATCCATTGGAGAAACAGCCGGGCCCGCCGCGCGGGTGATCGACCTGAAAGGCGCTCCTGTAATTCCCGGGCTGATCGATTCTCACGTCCATATGGAATCCTTCGGATTTCAGGCCGAGACGTTTGATTTGCGCAATGTGAAGACGGTGGCCGAAATTGCGGCGATGGTGCGGGCCAAGGCCGCTTCCCTGCCCGCCGGTACCTGGATCCGTGGACGAAGTTGGGATCAGACGAACTGGGGCGGTGAGTTTCCAACGCACGCCGAGTTGACGCGCGCGGCGCCCGCGCACCCGGTGTTTTTGACACGCGTCGACGGCCACGCCGGTTGGGTGAACGGGAAGGCGTTGGAGTTGGCGGGGATCGATGAGAAGACGCCGGACCCAATGGGCGGCAAGATCATTCGCGACGCGGCGGGACGGGCGACCGGCGTGTTGATCGACCGGGCGCAGGGCCTGGTTGCCTCGAAGATTCCCGCGGCCACCGATGAGGAGGTGACCAGCCGGATACGCACGGCGGCGAGGGAGTGCGCCCGGCTCGGCTTGACGTCGGTCCACGATGCGGGCATCGACGAGCAGGACTTGCGCGCGTACCGGAAGCTGCTGGCCGCGGGCCAACTGCCGATCCGAATCTACGCGATGATCGGCGGCGAGGGGAACCTATGGCGGTCGTTTTTGGAAAGCGGCCCCGAGGTGCATGAGCGCCTGACAATTCGAAGTATCAAGCTGATGGCCGACGGCGCGATGGGCTCGCGCGGTGCCGCCTTTTGGCAACCGTACGCGGACGACCCTGGCAACACGGGATTGATGATTCTGAAACAGGAGACTGTGGAGCGCGTAGCGCGGCAGGCGATTGAGAAGGGCTTTCAAGTGAACACCCACGCGATCGGCGATCGCGCGAACCGGATGGTGCTGGACGCGTATTTGAAGGTATTGGGCGACGGCTCGAAGAAGCGGTTCCGGATTGAACACGCGCAGGCCGTGGCGCTGCCCGACTTTGCGCTGTTCCGGAAAACAGGCACCATCGCTTCGATGCAGTCGACTCACGCGACCAGCGACATGCGATGGGCGCTGGCCAGGCTGGGGCCGGACCGGCTGATGGGCTCGTATGCGCAAAAGCGGATGTTGAACGCGGGTGTGGTGGTCGCGAATGGAAGCGACTTTCCGGTGGAAGAGCCGAGCCCGCTGATGGGTTTCCACGCGGCAGTTTCCAGGCAGGACGCGAACGGTCATCCAAAGGGCGGCTGGCGTCCGGAGGAGCGTTTCAGCCGGGAGGAGGCGTTGCGAAGCTGGACATGGGCCGGGGCCTATGCCGCCTTCGAGGAGGATTGGAAGGGAACGCTGGAGGTTGGCAAAGTGGCGGATTTCGTGGTGTTAAGCGGCGACATCATGACGCTGCCGTTCGATGAACTGCCCAAGGTCCGGGTCGTGGCGACCTATGTGGCGGGACAAGCGGTGTACAACAATCAATGAGAATTCTGTTTTTTGCCTTGGCCTTGTCCGCCGAGCCTCGCCGCGTCGTTCTGCTGCAAGAGCGCATTCCGCTGCGGCCCATGGAACACAAGACTGTGCTGACGTTTCCGGTGGTGGTTTCGCAAGCCTCGCTGCATGTGCGGTTCGCGACGGGGCACGACGGCGAGGGTATCAGGGTGGTCTTGCGGAACGGCGCCGGAGTGGTGGCGGAGTCCGGATACACGCCTCGCGGCACGCTGCGAGTGCCCATCCGCGAGGGCAACGATTATGAGCTCGTGTTGGAAAATCAGCGGCAGCGATTGGGATCAACCGAGGTGGAGATGGAAGCCGCACTGGTCGTGGACATGCGCCCGGCCTCCCGCACCGCTCACGAGTTGGAGCCCAAGCGCCGCTACTTTACGGTGGCTGCCTCGTTCACATTGTTCGCGATGGTACTGGCCTATACCGCGGTGCGGCTGGGCCCGGCCATGGCCGATCGTTTCTTGCGCAAATAGACGAACCACCACAGGGCCAGGGACAAGAGGCCAACCAGACAGAGCGCGGCGCCTTGCTTCAGTTTCGCCGCCGGGTACCGGAACTCGACGACGTGCCGTCCCTTCGAAAGCGCGACCGCCATGACTTTGTTATAGGCCGGGACAATCGGGTGCGACGCCTCCCAACCGGGAAAGAGTGAATGGGTGAATACAAGCGCTCCGGCGCAGGCCATGTTCACTTCGATTCGGGCGTAGCGGGCCTCCGAGTTCGTAAGCTTCACTTCGTCGGGAACGCCGCATGTTTCCAGCGGCACGGGCACCGTGGTGACGAGCGTAGTGGTGAGATGGCGCAGGCCGCGATCGTACTCGAAAGCCATGGCGTCCTCGGCGACCGTTTTGCCTTGATGCACCGTGAAAACGCGAGGGGCGTAGAGGGCGGTTTCCCAGACTTTGAAGCCGGACTTGCTTTCAAACACTTGCTTCTCGTAGGCGGGATTCGGCTCCCGGCCAACGTAGAAACGCGCTCCAAGCAGCCGCTGAACGCCCTCCATCCAATGGCCGTTCAACGTCACTTTCAAGACGCCGCAGCAGTTCCCGCCCACGTCATCAATGCCGTACATCGTCGAGAAGTGCGTGGGCTCCACGCCGTTTTCCGCCGCAACGCGGAAAGGCGCGGCGCCGGCTGCCTGCTTTCGAAGAAACGCCGCAACATCGTCGAGCTGATTCAGCTTCGCCACGTGCTGCCAGCCCAGTTCCTTTTCAGAGAAATCCGCGTTGGTTGTAGCGCCAAGTTCGAGGCCGGCCAAAGCCGCGGCCGCCGGCACATTGCGGCTCAAAAACGCAAGGCCGATGGCCCCGGCGAAAAAGCCAAACTGCGCGAGGGGTTCCAGCGCCTTGACGTGAGGTTTCGCGGTGACGTGCGTATAGGCGACAGCGAAGAAGGCCGCCGTGGCGCAGGCGAACAGCGCGTAGGCGAGAGGCGCTCGCGATTTGCGAAAACCGTCGAGGCCGAGACCCGCAAGCAGCAGCACCGCCACGTGTGTGAGCAGGGCCGCCATCGAAGGCATTCGCATCTTGTCGAACAGTGGAAACGCCGCGTAAAAGAGGCCATGGAGCCAGGAGCTTTCGCCCATCGCCAATAGGATTCCAGCGA